>UQTE01000008.1 GCA_900543805.1 uncultured Sutterella sp. | reverse complement strand
CTTCTTGCCCATAAAAGTGTCCCCAGAAAGTGTCTCGCTTTCTGGGGACAGTTCACTTCGGGGCTTCGTCTTGACGGGAACGTGAAAACGTTACTTCGTCTTCGTGCGGATCGGGATGAAGATGCGGCCGCCGTCACGCTGCACGAGGAGTAGCACCTGATCTTCCTTGGCGGCGTTGGCAAGGTCGCGCGCGCTCTTCAGGGGCTTGCCGTTGGCGGAGACGAGAATGTCGCCCTTGCGCACGCCCGCCTTGGCGGCGGCGCCCGTGACGTTCGCGACGAGGAGACCGGTCGTTTCCGCGGTCTTCGCCTCTTCGGCCGTCAGGGGACGAACTTCAAGGCCGAGACGGGGCGTCGTCTTGGCGTCCTGGTCGCCCGCGCTCTGGTCCTGATTCGGATTCGTGCCGATCGTGATGTCAATCGCCTTTTCCTTCTTGTCGCGAATGACGGTGAGAGTCGCTTCGTCGCCGGGCTTCATGGCGCTCACGAGCATCGGGAGACTCACCGAGGAGGTCACCTTCTTGCCGTCGAGCGCCGTGATGACGTCGCCTTCACGCAGGCCGGCCTTCTCGGCGGGGCTGTCCTTTTCGATCTTCGTCACGAGGGCGCCCTCGGGCGTCTTGAGACCGAAGGTTTCGGCGAGCTCCTGGCTCAGTTCCTGGATGTAGACGCCCACGTAGCCGCGCGTCACGTAGCCGTCCTTGACGAGCTGATCCTTGATCTGCATGGCCAGGTCGATCGGGATGGCAAACGAGAGGCCCATAAAGCCGCCCGAGGTCGAGAAGATCTGCGAGTTGATCCCCACGACTTCGCCCTTCATGTTGAAGAGCGGGCCGCCCGAGTTGCCGGGATTGACGGCGACGTCCGTCTGAATGAAGGGAACGTACTGATCGCTCGGGAGATTGCGCGAGAGGGCCGAGACGATGCCGGCCGTCACCGTGTTGTCGAGACCGAAGGGGCTGCCGATGGCGGCCACCCATTCGCCGACCTTGAGGTCTCCGGAACGGCCGATCTTGAGCACGGGGAGGTCCTTGGCCTCGATCTTCACGATCGCGATGTCGGTCTGCTTGTCGGTGCCGAGCACCTTACCCTTGAATTCACGCTTGTCCGTGAGGCGCACGATGATTTCGTCGGCCCCTTCCACGACGTGCGCGTTCGTCATGATCGTGCCGTCGGCGGAAAGAATGAAGCCAGAACCCGTGCCGCGCTGTTCGGGAATTTCGCGCTCACCCGGGAAGAAGGGGAGCGGGAAGCCGAAACGGCGGAAGATTTCCGCGTGTCGTTCGTCCATGCCGGGAATGCCCGGCGTCTGCACGACGCGGGCGTTGCGGATGATCTGAATGTTGACGACGGCTGGACCGTTTTCCTCCACGAGTTTGACGAAGTCGGGCAGCGTCGCCTGCTTTTCATCCTGAGCGAACAAGGCCGCTTCGGCCGTGGGGGCCGTAAAGGGCGCCGTGGCGAGCGCGGCGCACAGGGCCGCGGCAAGGGCCGTGGTTTTCAGAGCAAAAGACATATTGCAAGCTTCTCCCAATGGAAAGATGGATGGCGGCGCGGTTGTTGGTCTTAAACGAAGGACGTCGCCTTATAGGAAGAAACTTTAGAACGATTTGCCCTTCAACGTTTAACGCCCTGCGCAACGGGTTGTGCACAGGGCGTTAAATTTGTAACAGAAAGGCGGGGCTCAGAGCCCGTCGTTCAACTTCATGCCGAGTCGCGGGAAGACGAGACGGAAGGTCGTTCCGCGTCCGTCGAGGCCGTCGTCGATGGCGATCTTGCCGCGGTGAATGTCGACGATTCGCTTCACGATGGCGAGGCCGAGCCCCGTGCCCGAGGTTTTCGTGCCGAGCGCGCGGTAGAAGCGGTCGAAAACGCGCTCGCGCTCTTCGGGCGCGATGCCCGGACCGTTGTCGGCGATTTCGAGGAAGGTTTTCTCTCCCTTGCTTCGGCATCGGATCTCGATGCGGCCGTCTTCCGGGGTGTAGCGGATGGCGTTGTCCGTGAGATTCGTGATGAGAAGCCGCACGGCGTCCTCCATCCCCTCGACCGAGGCGCGCGAGGTGACGGCTTCGATGCGGATGCGCTTTTGGGCGGCAATCGGCGTGAGATCCTCGGCGACGCTTCGGCAGAGTTCGTCGAGCCGCACGGTGCTCGTAGGCTTGTCGCTTGCGTCGGGATCAAGTCGGGCGAGCGTGAGGAGCTGCTGCACGAGCCGCGTGGCGCGGTTGATGCCCTCGTTGAGTCGGACAAAGCACTTTTGCTGCTGCTCGGGCGTCTTGGCGCGTTGGGCGAGCTGCACCTGCAGCTTCAGGGCGGTGAGGGGCGTACGCAGTTCGTGGGCCGCGTCCGAGGCGAAGCGCTGCTGGGCCGAGAGGCTTTCCTTGAGGCGCGTGAGAAGGTGATTCACGGCGCTCACGAGCCCTTCGAGTTCCGAAGGGAGTCCCTTGGTGGAAATGGGGGCGAGCGACGTGGGAGAGCGTCTTGCGACCGAACGGGCGGTTTTCTCAAGCGGAGCGAGGCCCTCGCCCACGATGAACCAGATCGCGATGGCGATGAAGGGGAGAAGAAGGCAGAGCGGCTGCAGCACGCGGAAGGCCGACGAGGCGGCGAGACTCGTTCGCACGGCCATGTCCTGTCCCACCGTGATGATGAGGGGACCGACGCCCACGGAATAGGTGCGCCAGGTCTTGCCGTCAAGCTTCTGCAGGCCGAAGCCCGGTCCTTCCGGGAAGGGAAGGGGAGGCTTCCCCTCGCGCTGCCAGAGACTGTTCGTCATGGAGTCGTAGACCTGCACGACGATCTGGTAGGACTGCGCGTCCCCGACGATGGTGAGGTGCGTCGGGTTCTGCACCGGCAGGGAATTGCGCACGGATTCGCCGAGGGACTCCGCGGTTTCCTTCAGATGGGTGTCGAGGAACGCGTTGAATTCGGCCTGTGCCGAAAAGAAGGTGGCCGCCGTGGTGGTGAAACCGGCGGCCAGCAGCGCCCCCATGAGGGTGATGAGGAGTTTTCTGCGGATCGAGCGCATGTCGTATTAGGTTTCGAGAAGATAACCGACCCCGCGGACGGTCTTGATGGCGCTGTCGGAGAGCTTCTTGCGCAGGTGATGAATGTGCACTTCGATGGCGTTGGAGCCCACGCCGTTGTCCCAGTTGTAGAGCTTCTCCTCGAGCTGCGCCCGGCTCCAGACGACGCCCTGGCGTTCGGCGAGCGCGGCCAGAAGCGCATACTCCTTGGAGGAGAGAATGACGGGGACGCCCCGATAGACCACTTCGCGCGTGGCGGGCGAAATGCGCAGGTCGCCGCGGACGATCACGGGGTCGGCCCGGCCCGCCGCGCGGCGCACGAGGGCGCGGATGCGCGCGGAGAGTTCGTCGAGGTCGTAGGGTTTGATCAGATAGTCGTCGGCGCCGCTGTCGAGCCCCATGATGCGGTCGTTCACCGTGTCGCGGGCCGTCGTGACGAGGACCGGCGTCGGATCGCGGCGGGCGCGCATCTGACGCAGAACCTGCAGACCGTCCTTCCCGGGCAGGCCCAGGTCCAGGATCATGATGGAGTAGGTGTGGGTGTTGAGGGCGAGCAGGGCGGAATTGCCGTCGCGCACCCAGTCGACGGCGTTGTCTTCGCCTTCGAGACCGGCCATAACGCTCTCGCCGATCATTTCGTCATCTTCGACCAATAGGATTCTCATGTTCACTCCAACGATGGGACAGGCGGACCCACAAGAGGCGGACGGTGAACGCCGTCAAGCCGGCAAGACACACGAGTCCCGCCGCCTCGAAGAGGTCGGGTTGCGCAGGCGAAGGCTTCAGGGCGGTGCCGGCCAGATAGCCCGCCGACGCGCCCAGAAGGGTGCCCAGAAGGGCGCCCGCAAAAAGGGCGGTTCGGAGGGCCGCGTCGGAAAGCGCGGCGCCGGCGGCCGAGGCGTCCCTGCGGGAAAAACCGAAGGCGCAGAGAAAAAGAACCGTGCCCAGGGGATGCCGTTTCGCCAACGAACGTATTGTATCGGTGTGCAGATGCGTGGGGGCGCCGTCCGTCTGAAAAATCTCGGGGCGCGTCGTGCGACGAAGAGCGAAAATATCTGCCGCCCAACCCAGGAAAAGCGCGAACGCGACGCAGACAAAGCCCGACTCGGGGAAAAAGCGCGCGCAGAGTCCCGCCACGAGAGCCGCGCTCAGGCGGTCCATAGGCGCCAAGAGGGCGACGCAGACGAAAAAGAGGACTTCGCTATAATCCATGCGACATGCCAATCGGGAAAGGATGACACCATGTGGACGGAACCGCCGAAATCGAGTACGAGACTGATCGCGCAGATCGTGTACGGTCTTCACGCCGTGACCATCGTCACGGGCATCTTCACGGCCGCCTCCATCGTGGGGATGTTTCTTTTTTCCTGGCCGTCCATTCTGGCCGTCATTCTAAATTATGTGTTCCGCGGAGATGCGCGCAACACCTATCTGGAGAGCCATTTTTCCTGGCAGATCCGAACCTTTTGGTACGCGGCCCTCTTCGTGGGGCTGACGTGGCTTCTCTCCACGCCGCTTCTTCTCGTCGGAGTGGGATTCTTCGTCGCCGTGCTCGGCTTCGGCATCACGGGCATCTGGGTGGGCTATCGGATCTTCAAGGGGTGGCTGCGTCTGCAGGACGACGAACCGATGCCCGATTGAGACAATCAGAGTAAAGAAGGAGAAAAGAACAGCATCATGGCGCTCGGTTCAACGGTTTACAAGGCGACGCTCGACATTTCGGACCTCGATCGGGGGTATTACGCGACCCACGTGCTGACGGTGGCGCGCCATCCCTCCGAGACGGAGGAGCGCCTGATGCTGCGCATTCTCGCCTTTGCTTCGCTTGCGGGCGAACATTTGGAGTTCGGCCGCGGTCTTTCGACCGAAGGGGAGCCCGCGCTCTGGGAGATCGACGACACGGGCACGATCGAACGGTGGATTGAAGTGGGCTGTCCCGATGTGCGTCAGGTGCGCCGGGCGGCGGGGCGAAGCAATCACGTGACGGTGCTCGCCTACGGAGAAGATCGGGTGGGACCCTGGTGGCAGAGCGTGTCGGGAGACTTTTCCAAGATCGACAAGCTTGCCGTGCTGAACGTTTCGGACGAAGAGGTCGCGAAGCTTACGACGCTTTGCGAGCGCAACATGCGCTTTGCCGTGACGATTCAGGACGAAACCGTGTGGGTCAACGGCGAAAAGACGAACGTGCAGATCGACTTTCAGTGGCTCAAGCGCGAGGAGAGCCGTTGGTGACGCTCGCCTGCTGCAGGTGATCCGCCATCTGCCAGAAGGCGCCTTCGAGCGAAAGGCGCAGGGACTCGTCGGGCACTGTTTCGCGCAGGGCGTCGCGCATGCATTCGAGCCAGAGAAGAGCGAGTTCCCGGTTGACGGGAAAAGCGCGGTGCTTTTCCACGATCATCGGGAGACCGAAGCGCCCGGGATAGCGCATGGGGCCGCCGAGCCACCCCGAAAGAAACGCCGTCATGCGGCAGGCGTAATACGACAGATCCTCCCGATAGCAGGCGCGCAGAGGCGCCGAGCGTTCCTTCTCGAGCGCCTTGAGAAAGGCGTTGACCAGGGCCGACACCCCGGCCTCGCCTCCGATTTGTTCGTAAAAGGTTTTCATGCCAGAAAGACCTGCCAGGCTCCGACGAGCATGAGAAGCCAGGCCGTTGCGGGATGAAAGAGAGGGCGAAGAAGACGGTGTCGGGGCTCGAATCCGAGGCCGTAGACCCAAGCCGAACTCATTCCCAGGAGAAGCACGACGAGCCAGCCGTGCGGAACGGTCGTCATGTCGGTCGCGATGGCGCGGGGATAGAGCACGATCAGCGCGGCGAAAAGGAGCGCGACCGCGAAGGAGAGCGCGCGCAGAAGGCGCGCCCCCTTTCCCGAAGACGGAGACTTCCCCGTCACTTCGCTTCCTCGTTCTTGGCGGCGATCGTCTCGAGCGTCACCGCAAGCAGAATGGCAAAGCCGAGAACCGCGATCCAGTAAAAGTAAGCCATAGAAATTCCTTTGATGCGTTGGGCGAAACGGGGCGCGGCCCCGTTTCGCGCAGAGAACGTCAGTAGAGCGAGTGCGTGTTCTTTTCGATGTACTCGGCCGTGAGCTTGCCGCTCATGACCTTGTACGCCCAGGCCGTGTAGAACAGAACGAGCGGCAGGAGGATGAGCGTCACGAAGAACATGACCTCGAGCGTCAGCTGCGAGCTCGTGCAGTCCCAAAGGGTGAGGCCGGCGTTGGGCATCACCGAGGAGGGCATCACGAAGGGGAACATGGCGCCAAGCGGCGTGAGGATGATGCCGAGCATCGCGACGCCCGAGGCGACGATCGCCTTGCCCGCGGCGCCCTTGCGCACGAGAACGGCCGAAGCGAGCGTGCCGAGAAGACCGAGCGCCGGAAGGGCCCAGAGGACCGGGCAGGCGCCGTAGTTGGCGAACCAGGCGCCTTCGCGGATTTCCACCGTCTTGGCGAGCGGGTTGGCGGGACCGGCCGGGTCAAGACCCGAGACGGCGACGTAGCCGTCGATGCCGAGGTACACCCAGACGCCGCCCAGGAGGAAGAGGACGAAGGCGAGGAAGGCCGCGACGGAACCGACCTTGCGGGCCTTTTCCTGAAGCGTTCCTTCGGTGCGCAGCACCAGGTAGTTCGCGCCGTGCGCGACGATCATCGCGAGCGAGAGCACGCCGCAGAGGAGACCGAACGGGTTGAGAAGGCCGAAGAAGCTTCCCGTGTAGACGGGACGCATCGTGGCGTCGATCTCAAAGGGAACGCCCTGCAGGAGGTTGCCGAAGGCGACGCCGAAGATGATCGGCGGGACGGCGGATCCGAGAAAGAGGAGCCAGTCCCAGTTCGTGCGCCACTTCGTCGAGGGCACCTTGCTGCGGTAGTCGAACGCGACCGGACGGAAGATCAGCACGAAGAGCACGATCAGCATCGCCCAGTAGAAGCCCGAGAAGGCCGTGGCGTACATGAGCGGCCACGCGGCGAACATGGCGCCGCCGCCCGTGAGCAGCCACACCTGATTGCCGTCCCAGTGCGGGGCGACGCTGTTGATCATGATGCGGCGTTCACTGTCTTCCTTGGAGAGGAAGGGCAGAAGCGTGCCCACGCCCATGTCTTGGCCGTCCATGACGGCGAAGCCGACGAGCAACACTCCGATGAAGACCCACCAGAGAACTTTCAGGATTTCATAATCGATCATTTTTTGGACTCCATCGGCAACTTAGTGCTGTTCAAAGTGATAGCGGCCCGTGCCGAGAGAACTCGGTCCCTTGCGGCCGAGACGGATCATCAGCCACATTTCGACGACGAGGAGGGCCGAGTAGAGCACGACGAACCCGATGACGGAACCGAGCACTTCACCTGCGGAGAGCGACGAGACGGAAAGGTGCGTCGGAAGAATGTTGTAGATCGTCCAGGGCTGACGGCCGTATTCGGCGACGAACCAGCCCGCTTCGCAGGCAAGCCACGGAAGCGGCAGCGCAAGAAGCGTGAGCTTGAGGAGCGTGCGCTTTTCCGTGATGACGTTCTTGACCGAGTAGACGGCGCCCAGAACGAAGACGAGCGCCATGGCGAGGCCGCAGCCCACCATCAGGCGGAAGGACCAGAACATCGGCGCGACGCCCGGAATCGTGTCGGCGGCGGCCTGAGCGATCATTTCCGGCGTGGCCGCGGAAACGTCTTCCGTGTAGCGCTTCAAAAGGAGACCGTAGCCGAGGTCGTCCTTCACGGCGGTGAAGGCTTCGCGCAGTTCGGCGTTCTTGGGATCCTTGCGCAGGGCCTCGAGCGTCGTCACGGCCTTGACGCCGTTTTCAATGCGTTCGCGGGCCTGGGCTTCCAGCTGGTTGATGCCGGGGATTTCCGTCGAGAGCGAACGCGTGCCAATGAGACCCATCACCCAGGGGAAGTCGATCTGCGCGTGGTTCGTGCGGGCCTCTTCGTCGGGAAGGGCGAAGAGCGTCATCGGGGCGGGCGCTTCGTGCGTGTCCCAGATGGCTTCCATGGTGGCGATCTTGGTCGGCTGATCGCGCGTCACGAGGTAGCCCGATTCATCACCCATGTGAATGGTGAGGAGCGCCGCGACCGTGCCGAAGACGGCGGCGAGGCGGAAGCTCGACTTGGCAAAGGAGACGTCCTGACGGCGCAGCATGTAGTAGGCGGAGAGCGCCATGACGAACATCGCGCCCGTCATGTAGCCACCCGCGATCGTGTGGGCGAACTTGGCCTGCGCCCATTCGCTCGTGACGACGGCCCAGAAGTTCGTCATTTCCATTCGCATGGTTTCGAAATTGAATTCCGAACCCACGGGCGCCATCATCCAGGCGTTGGCGACGAGAATCCAAAGGGCCGAGAGATTCGAGCCGAGCGCCATGAGGCAGGTGGCCAGAAGGTGCTTGCCCTTGGAGAGACGGTCCCAGCCGAAGAAGAAGAGGCCGATGAAGGTCGACTCCAGGAAGAAGGCCATGAGCCCTTCAATGGCGAGCGGGGCGCCGAAAATGTCGCCGACGTAGTGGGAGTAGTACGCCCAGTTCGTCCCGAACTGGAACTCCATGGTGATGCCCGTGGCGACGCCGAGGGCGAAGTTGATGCCGAAGAGCTTGCCCCAGAAACGGGTCATGTCCTTGTACATTTCCTTGCCCGTCACGACGTAGGTCACTTCCATAACGACGAGCATGAAGGAGAGCCCCAACGTGAGGGGCACAAAGAGGAAGTGGTACATCGCCGTCAGCGCGAACTGCAGGCGTGACAGGTCAACAAGATCAGAGGGGATCATTGAGGACTCCGATGAAGGTGAGGGTTGTTATGGGGAGACGGAGGTCGTCTGCGTATCGGAGAAAAACGCGTCGCTTATGACCTCGGGCGTCACCTCCGTACGGTGTTCGGGACTGAAGAAGAAGTACCAAAGACAGAAGATGAAGAGAAGCTTGCAGGCGATAACGAGCGCAAGTTCCAACGTCACTTTCGTCTCTTTGTGCTTTTGTTCCATGAGAAAACCGCTTTTTCAGTCCAAAATCGAGTGTATGGTAAGGGAGCCGCGCGCAAAGGGCGTGCAAAGGCGATCGTTTTTTGGCCGGATCGTTCCGTTTTCCGGAGAAGAAAGAGATAGACTGCCATAATCTGACAGGTTGTCAGTTTTTGTGACAGAGGATGGTGAAGTGGTTGAAAGCGAATGGAAGTCCCTTTTGGACGCTCTGCCCGACGCACGGATTCTCGTGCGGGAGGACCGCACCGTGGCCTATGCCAACCGAGCCTTTCGGGAGCGATACGGCTATTCGACGGTGGAGGGGAGGCGCTGCCACGAGCTGATTTTTCACGACGCGCAGCCCTGCGACGCCTCGGGACGCGGCTGTCCCCTTTTCGAGGCGGGACTCAAGGATTCCGCGGTTTGTCACCACAAGATTCCTGGCCCCATGGGGGTTCGGTACGTGGAGACGGAACTTACGCCCGTTCGCGGCGCGGACGGCAGGGTGCGCCTCTTTATGGAGCGCGTATCGGAATCGCGCGGCCGCGGCATGCGCACCGGAGACGAGGCGGTGGCGCAGTCCCGCCGTCTCGCCGGCGTGCTCGAGAAAATCGCTGCCCGCGCCTCCGACGACGCGCCCGTCGTGTTCGTGGGGGAGAAGGGATCGGGCAAGTCGCTCTTCGCCCGTCTGCTGCACGAAAACGGGCGGCGCGCCGCAAGGCCCTTCGTGTCGCTTTCCTGCCTCCACCTGACGGGCGACGATCTCGAGCGGGAACTGCTCGGCGACGGCTCGAACCAGGGGCTTCTCGACACCGCTTCGGGCGGCACGCTCTTTTTGTCCGACGTCGACCGTCTGGATCCTTCGCTCTACGAATTCGTTCTCGATCTCGCCGTGCAACGCACCTATCGGGTCCGCGGCGCGTCGCAGATCCATTTCTCCCGCCTTCGTGTCGTCTTTTCCTGCGAACGCTTCGACGTGTCGCGCGCGTTCCCAAAGTCCTTTCTCTATGCGCTTGCGCCCTACGTCATCGGCATTCCTCCGCTTCGCGAGAGACTCGAGGACGTTCCGTTCATCGCCTCGCGCTTTCTCTCGGAGCGCTGCGCCAAGACGCTTTCGGAAGAGGCCTCCCTTACGCTGCTGTCGTATTCTTGGCCGGGAAATCTCCCCGAACTGGAAGCGGTGCTGCAGACGGCGGCCTTCGCCGCGAGCGGTCCCGTCGTCGGGCGGGGGGATTTGGAGAAGGCCCTAAAGTACGTCACCGAAACCTGCGGCGAAGAGGTGCCGAGCGAAACCCCGGACCTTGCGGCGCTTGCCGCGGGATGGCGGGGCTCCCGAGCGGAACTCGCGCGCTTCGTCGGCGTCAGTGAAAGAACCCTGTATCGAAAACTTCGCGCCGCCAACGGCCGAAAAAAGGAGTCGTGAAAATGGAAGCCTACCGCGAGGAATTGGCGTTTGAACTCGTGCCCGGAGAAGAGAGGCTCGTCGTCGAAGGCGAAGGCGTAAAGCTCTGCGCCGCGGTGAAGAATCCCCCCGGAGCGGCCCGCGGCACGCTTTTCTTTCTGCACGGCGTGGCGTCCAACGCCAGTCGGTGGGAAGAGTTCGTGGAGACGACGCCGCTCGGCGCCGACTGGCGCCTCCTGCGCTACGATTTGCGCGGACACGGCGCGAGCGTCACCGCCGAGCCGCCCGTCATCGAGCGCCACGTCGCGGACGTGCTCGCCGTCATGGACGCGGCCGGAGTCGACCGTTGCGTCTTGGTGGGCCACAGCCTCGGAGGGCACATCGCCATGTATGCGCTCGCACAGCATCCGGAGCGCTTCGAGGGTGCGATTCTTCTCGATCCCCTCGTGACCGAGGCGCTTACGGAGAAGGCGGAGGAATTCAAGAGACGTCGTCCGCTCGTACGATTTTTGGAAATCTGCGGGCGCGTCGCGAACGCCGTGGGACTGCGCAGAAAGCTTCCGCACTACAGCCTTCGCCGGCACGACGAAGTGGCCCGCGCGATGCTCGCAAAGGGCGGCGTCGCGCTCGAAGCCTTCATTCGGGAGTTTTCCGCCCCGACCAAGGATCTCGGTCACATCCATCTTGCCTATTACGCGCGGGATCTCTTGGAAACGGGACGGCCGAGCCCCGATCTTTCCGGACTGCAGCTTCCCGTTCTGGTCGTCACTTCGTCGGCGGGTAGCTTCACCGATCCCGACCGCCTCGCCGCCTGGGCGCGTCGCCTGCCGCACGGCTCCGCCACGTCGGTTCAGTGCCTCCACTGGCCCATGACCGAATGCCCCGACGACGTCAGCAGGGAAATGACCCAGTGGCTGAACGCCGAATTTCCCAAGTCCAATAACTGAAGACAAAAAGAGCGGCGCGTGGAGACGCGCCGCTCGGCTTAGGGATTCGGAGACGGGACCGTCAGTCTGCCTGCGATTCGTCCTGACTGTCCGTACCGCGGTTGATGCGCACGATGGGGGGCGCCACGGCCAGGGTTTCCTCCTTGATGCCCCACATCTCGACGAGCTCTTCCTGCGTGGGGATGTGTCCCTGCGGGTTCTGGCGGCGGACCGCCAGCGAGAGACGAACGATCTTTTCCACCACGTCGAGCGGCATGCAGTTGAGGTCGGTGAATTCGGCGCAGCAGCGTTCCGTATTGATCGTCTTGAACTTGTCCTTGAGTTCTTCAATGACGGAGCGTTCCGCGGCATAGAGGCGAAGCGACTTATCCAGGGATTCGACGGCGAAGATGGGGGCGCCGTCGAGTTCGTAAAAGGCGATGCCGAAACGCATGCTTTCACGCACGCCGCGGGCGGAACGACGGATCATGCTGCAGACGCGGGCCATGGCGACGCGGCGCTCGTTGGGCAGGCTTTGCAGATAACCGCCAACAGTGGTAGGAACCATTCCGATCTCTCCAACGGTAAAGTAAGACCATTAATTTTACCAAATTTGGAGTTCCCTCAGAACGTTCCGGCGCGGAGAGGTCAGCGGTAGACGATGAAGCGCGCGGAGAAGGGAATGCGAAGCGTGGTGTCCCGCTGCGAGGCCGAACAGGACGCAAGCGGCATGCCGCCCGTCGTGCGGATGCGGGTGAGGTAGCGTACGCCCCGCAGGGCGCCCGAGGCGGCGCCCCGGTCCACGAGATAGCGCACGTCGCCCGCGTTGCGAGACGTGGCGGGAGAGAGACTCTTTTCCACGTGCGCGGAGACGGACGAGCCGTCCCGGTGGGTGAGCTTGAGATTTCCCGAGAGCGTGGCGACGGTTTCGCGGTTTTCGTTCGTGAGCGTTCCGCTCTGCGAGACGAAGCGCCAGAAGAAGCCCTGTTCGTCGTAGTCGCAGCGGAAGGTCATTTTTCCTTCGAGTTGCCAGCTGTGGACGGCTACGCTTGCGTCGAACGGGTCCGATTCCATCGGCAGAAGACTGCAGCCGCCGAGGGCGAGGGCAAGCGCGAGCGGAAGAAGACGACGCATGGGATGCTCCGTAAGAGGGAGGGATAGGCCTAACAGTCTACTTGGAAAAGGTGAGAGACACGAGGGCAAATTTTCGAGATACTTGATAGAGTTTGCATAAATTTTCCATAAGAACAGGACCGGACTCTTTCCCGCGGTCCCACGGCGGGCGAGACGACGGTTTTTCATTGACTCTAAGGAGATCGCAGTGTTTCAAATTCGAATTCACGGTCGCGGCGGCCAAGGGGTTGTCACCGCGGCGGAAATGCTTGCTCTCGCGGGTTTCATGGAAGGCCACAAGGCGCAGGCGTTTCCGAGCTTCGGGTCGGAACGAACCGGGGCGCCCGTGGTGGCGTTCGCCCGGCTCTCTTCTCAGGAAATCCGACTTCGGGAACCGGTGCTCGAACCCGACGTCGTCCTGATTCAGGACCGCACGCTGCTCGACAGCGTGGACGTGTTCGGCGGGCTCAAACCCGAAGGCTACGTGCTCATCAATTCCTCCCAGTCCGTGGAGGCGCTCGGTCTCGAAGACCTCGCGCGCCGTCTTCCCGCGGGGCACGTCCTCACCGTTCCCGCCACGCGCTTCGCGCTCGAGAAGATCGGTCGTCCCCTGCCCGGCGCCGGGATGTTGGCGGGTTTTGCCGCCATGACCGGCATGATGAAGCTCGAAAGCGTTCAGGCGGCCTACAACGAAAAGTTCTCCGGCCGCGTGGCGCAGGCCAATGCGGAAGTGGCCGCACTCGCCTACGAATCGATCATCCGTCAATTGGGAGGAGAGCATGCTTAAACAGCTTGAGGGCAGCCAGGGCGTCGCGCAGGCCGTGGCACTGTGTCGTCCGGACGTCGTCTGCGCCTATCCGATTTCGCCGCAGACCCACATCGTCGAAAACCTGGGCCTTCTCTGCCGCAAGGGCGTTCTGCAGAACTGCGAATACATCAACGTCGAAAGCGAATTCGCGGCGATGTCGGTGGCGATCGGCGCCTCCGTCGCGGGCGGACGCGCCTACACGGCCACGGCGAGCCAGGGCCTTCTCTTCATGGTGGAGGCCGTCTACAACGCGGGCGGTCTCGGTCTGCCGATCGTCATGACGGTCGCCAACCGCGCCATCGGCGCGCCCATCAACATCTGGAACGACCACTCCGACTCGATGAGCCAGCGCGACAGCGGCTGGCTGCAGCTCTTCGCCGAAACCAATCAGGAAGCCGTGGACCTGCACATCCAGGCCTTCCGCATCGCCGAGGAACTCTCCCTGCCCGTGATGGTCTGCATGGACGGCTTCGTTCTGACCCATGCTTTCGAACGGATGGACATTCCCGAACAGGCGGAGGTGGACGCGTTCCTTCCGCCCTATGAGCCGCGTCAGCAGCTCGATCCCGCCAATCCGTATTCGATCGGCGCGATGGTCGGTCCCGAGGCTTTCACCGAGGTCCGTTATCTTGCGCACCGCAAGATGTGCGAAGCGGTCGGCACGGTCGAGCGCGTCGCCGAGGAATTCCGCGAACGCTTCGGGCGCGAGTCGGGCGGCCTCGTCTCCTGCTACCGCATGGAAGACGCCGAAGTGGCGGTGTTCGCCATGGGGTCGTTGCTCGGGACGATCAAGGACACGGTCGACGAAATGCGCGAAAAGGGCGTCAAGATCGGAGTCGTGGGTCTGAAGTGCTATCGTCCCTTCCCGTTTGAGGCGGTCCGCAAGGCGCTTGCGAACGTCCGTGCGGTCGTCGTGATCGAACGCATGGTGAGCGCGGGCTGCGGCGGCGCTTTGGAACTCGATGTCATGCGCGCTCTGCGCGGCCTCGACGTCACGCAGCACTCCGTCATCGCGGGACTCGGCGGCCGGGCCGTGACGAAGGCCTCCCTGCACAAGGTCTTTGACGAAGCCGTGAACGGCACGCTACCGACCGAGACCTACTTCCTGGATCTCGATGTCGAACTCGTGGAGCGTCAGCTCGAGCGCGAAGCGAAGGCGCGACACACCGGCCCTCTGCCCGAGGCGCTCAATCGGGACGTGAATGACCGCAAACTCGCGCGCGGCGAGGAGATTTGAGAATGTCGGAAAATCTGATTCATTTCTACCAGACGGGCACCTATACCGTCGGCAACCGTCTGTTGTCGCCCGAGGAACGTTCCGGACAGGCGATGATGGACCGAAACAATTCGCTCACCTCCGGGCACCGGGCTTGTCAGGGCTGCGGCGAGGCGCTCGGCGCCCGCTACGCCGTGGACGCGGCCGTTCGCGCCACGGGCGGCAACGTTGCGGCCTGCAACGCGACGGGCTGCCTGGAAGTCTTCTCGACGCCCTACCCCGAAACGAGCTGGCGACTCCCCTGGTTCCACTCGCTCTTCGGCAACACGGCCGCGGTCGCGACCGGGATGGCGGCGGCCTTCCGCATGCGAGCCCGCCGCGCGGGCAAGGAGGCCGAGGCCACGCGCGTCGTCGCCATGGGCGGTGACGGCGGCACGACCGACATCGGCTTCGGGTGCCTCTCGGGCATGTTCGAGCGCAACGACGACGTGCTCTACATCTGCTACGACAACGAGGCCTACATGAATACGGGCGTGCAGCGTTCGTCCGCGACGCCGCCCGCCGCCCGCACCGCCACGACGCAGATCGCCGGGGACGAGCCGGGCAATCAGTGGGGACAGGGCAAGGACGTTCCCCTGATCGCGATGGCCCACGGGATTCCGTACGTCGCCACCGCGACGGTCGCGGATCTGCGCGACCTGGAGCGCAAGGTCACGAAGGCCATGTCGATGCACGGGGCCCGATACATTCACATTCTGGTTCCCTGCCCGCTCGGCTGGGGCGCCGCCTCCGGACAGACGATCCATCTGGCGCGCCTTGCGCAACAGACGGGCCTCTTCCCCGTCTTCGAGGCCGAATACGGTGAAGTGACGCACGTGAGCCACATTCGCCGTCAGGAACCTGTGGAAAGCTACCTGAAGCTTCAGAAGCGCTTTGCGCATCTCTTCGGCAAGAAGGCCGATCCCGAGGTTCTCGCCCGCATTCAGGCCATGGCCGACCGAAACATCGAAAAATTCGGACTGCTCGCCGCCGATGAGGATGAGGGGACGATTCCCGTCGCCATCCAGGCCGACGAACGTTCGCACAAGATCTAAAGGGAAGTGACATCGTGACCAAACCTTTTGCTATTACTTTGGACGTCGGTTCGTCCCTGGCGAACCGCACCGGATCGTGGCGTACGGTCAAGCCCGTCTACGTGAACCGTCTGCCTCCCTGCAACGCCAAGTGTCCCGCGGGCGAACAGTGCCAGGCGTGGCTTTTCCACGCCGAAAGCGGCGACTACCGCGGGGCCTGGGAAAAGATCACGGAGGACAATCCCTTCCCCGCCTGCATGGGCCGCGTCTGCTACCACACCTGCGAATCGGCCTGCAACCGAGGGGAACTCGACGAGAGCGTCGGCATTAACGCGGTCGAACGCTTCCTGGGCGACCATGCGCTCGAAAAGGGCTGGGCCTTTGAAAAGCCCGCCAAGAAAACCGGAAAGCGCATCCTCGTCGTCGGTTCGGGGCCCGCGGGGCTTTCCGCGGCCTATCACCTCGCCCGCATGGGGCACGACGTGCACGTCGTGGAGTCGTCCGAACAGGCGGGCGGCATGATGCGCTACGGCATTCCGAAGTACCGTCTGCCTCGCGAAATCCTCGACCGTGAAATCGCCCGCATCGAAGCGCTCGGCGTGGAGATCGAAACGGGCCGCGAAGTGAAGAACCTCGCCGAAGAGATGGAAAAGGGTGGCTACGACGCCGTGTTCCTCGGGGTCGGGGCGAGCCTCGCCCGCCGCGCCTACATCCCTACGGGGGACGCCGCGCACGTGTTGGACGCCGTCTCGGTCCTGCGGAGCATGGAAGGGGAGGAACCCGCCATGCTCGGGCGCCGCGTGGTCGTCTACGGCGGCGGCAACACGGCCGTAGACGTGGCGCGTTCCGTGCGCCGCATGGGGGCGGAGCCCATCATGGTGTACCGCCGCACGCGCGAAAAGGCGCCTGCGCACGCGTTTGAAATCGAGGAGGCGCTCGAAGAAGGCGTGTCGATGAAGTGGCTCTCGACCATTGCCGAGGCCGACGCCGGCGAAATCCGCATCGAAAAGATGCGCCTCGACGAAAACGGCTATCCGCAGCCCACGGGCGAATACGAAACGATCGCCGCCGACAGCGTGGTGCTCGCCCTCGGACAGGAAACCAACCTCTCCTTCCTCGAAGGGATGGAAGGCCTGAAGATGGAGCGCGGCGAAGTCGTGGTGGACGCGCACATGATGACGAGCCGTCCCGGCGTTTTCGCGGGCGGCGACATGGTTCCGGGCGACCGGAACGTCACCGTTGCGATCGGTCACGGCAAGCGCGCCGCGCGCGCCATGGACGCCTGGCTGCGCGGCGAAACCTTGCCTGAAGAAAAGCCCGCCGCGCCCGCCACGTTCGCCCGTCTCAACACGTGGTACTACGCCGACGCGCCCAAGCAGATCCGTCCGCACCTCGACATGATCCGCCGTCAGACCACGTTCGACGAGGTTCTGCAGGGGCTCTCCGAAGAGAACGCTCTCTTCGAGGCCCGCCGCTGCATGTCCTGCGGCAACTGCTTCGAGTGCGACAACTGCTACGGGGTCTGTCCCGACAACGCGGTGATCAAACTCGGTCCCGGCAAGAAGTTCGCCATCAACTATGACTACTGCAAGGGCTGCGGCATCTGCGCGCAGGAATGCCCGTGCGGCGCCATCGACATGGTGAGCGAAGACATCTGAGGACGCTCGACCTTCAAAACGCAAACCCGCCTGCGGA
This sequence comes from uncultured Sutterella sp., assembly GCA_900543805.1. GTDB lineage: Bacteria > Pseudomonadota > Gammaproteobacteria > Burkholderiales > Burkholderiaceae_F > Sutterella > Sutterella merdavium. The sequence goes on along the minus strand of UQTE01000008.1, from coordinate 72,736 downwards.
ACCGAAAGGCTTTCCGGGCGGGTTTGTCGTATTGGGACTCGGTTGGATTACAGGTTCGGCGGTTCGATCGGCACGTCGTCCCGATTCGTGAGGGTGGCCAGGGCGAGGTGAAGCGAAAGCGCCAAGGCGAGGAGAAGCAGGGCGGCGGCGAGGAAATAGGGAAGTCCCGCCGCGAGGCTCGCGGGGTCGTGTCCGGCCGTATAGAGAAGAAGCGGCGTTCCGAAGAGAGGACTGATGCCGCGCGCGAAACTGTTGAGGCTGTTGAGCCCGCCCATCGTGGCGCCCTGGTCGTCGGCCTTGGCGATTTTGCTAACGCTTGCCTGCAGGACGGGACCCGCCACGCCGACGACGGCGGAAAGGCACAGGAAGACGGCGCCCCAAAGAGGATTCTTCGTGAGGGCGACGCCAAGGAGCGAGGCGAGCCCGATGAAAATGCCGAGGCGAACGACGAGGGTGGGCGAGAGATGCCGCAAGAGTCCGGGCAAAAGCAGGGCCTGCGTAACCGTGATGGCCGCGCCGAGCGCAAAGATCGAGAGTCCGATTTCCATGGGAGACCACGCGTAGCGGAATTCCGCGTAGAGCGACCAGGTGACCTGCACCATGCTTTGGCTCATGAGAACGAGAAAGAGAATCCCGAGGAGATTGGGTACGCCCACGTGCGAGAGAAGCCGCTTGAGGGCGGGAAGGGGACTTGCGGGATGAACCGCGTTCTTGCGGCGTTCCGCGGGGAGGCTTTCCGGGACGAGGAAAAGCCCGTAGAGGAAGTTCCCTGCGCAGACGGCGAACGCCGTGAAGAAGGGGAGCCGCTCGGACCAATCGCCGAGGACGCCGCCGAGCGCGGGGCCGAGGATGTAGGCGAGACCGAAGACGGCGCCGATGCGCCCGAAGGATTTGGCTCTCTCCGATACGGGGGTGATGTCGGCGATGTAGGCCTGGGCCACTACGACGTTCGCGCTCAGGGCGCCGCCGAGGATGCGGGAAATCAGAATGGCGGCGGGGGAGGACGTGAGCGCCGGCACGAGCGACATGACGCCGAGCCCGAGAATGCCCGAAAGAAGAAGCGGCCTGCGTCCGAAGCGGTCCGAGAGGGCCCCGAGAATCGGCGCGCAGAGAAACTGCGTCAAGCCGTAGCCCACCATCACCGCGCCGTACCAAAAGGCCTGTTCCTCGCGGCTCACCGTGAGCACGCCCAAAAGGCGAGGCAGCACCGGAATGATCAATCCGATGCAGAGTGCGTCAAGAAATACGCACAGAAGGACGAAAAACAGGGCGGGACGACGGGACATACGAAGATTGTGAGCAAGGTGGATCAATCATAACGATTTGAAAGGCAAAAAGCCTTATGGCGCGGCCCGAGACAATAACCGTACCCGTTTTGTCGAAACACAAGGAGAGGTCGCACCTTTGCAAGAAATGGCCTATGCGCGAAAGTTTTTCCGTTTTTCTTTGCTAAGGTAGTTCGAAAACCCTCCGGGCCCACCCCCCGAATTACAGCTATCCCACAGCGGAGATAAAAAAATGAAAGGTGTATTCAAGTTTGCGATGCCGTTTCTGCAGGCTTCGCTGGTCAAGCAAATTCTTGTCGGTCTTGTACTCGGCATCGGCCTGGGCTTGGTCGCGCCTGAAGCGGCACAAAAAGCCGGTTTCCTCGGAACCATTTTCGTGACGGCTCTGAAGGGGGTCGCCCCCGTGCTCGTCTTCGTGCTGGTGATGAGCTCCATCGCCAATCAGCAGGCGGGCGGCGATCTGCACATCAAGCCCATCCTCGCGCTCTACGCCACGAGCACCTTCCTTGCGGCCGCCTTCGCCGTGGTCGCAAGCTTTGCGTGGCCGACCACGATCGAGCTCGTCGTCAATGAAAACGACGTGTCCGCGCCGGGCGGCATCGGCGAAGTGCTCGGCAACCTGATCCTCAACGTCGTCGACAATCCCGTTCACGCCGTCGCGAGCGGGAACTACATCGGCATTCTCGCCTGGGCCATCGCCATGGGCGTCGTGCTGCGCCGCGGCACCGAGTCGACGCGCGAAGTGCTCACCGACGTCACGAAGGGCGTGGAATTCATCGTGCGGCTCGTGATCCGCTTCGCTCCCTTCGGCATCTTCGGGCTCGTCGCCAATACGCTCGCCACCTCGGGCATTTCGGTGCTGGCGGGTTATGCGCAGCTCCTCGCCGTGCTGCTCGGCACGATGTTCTTCGTGGCGCTCGTCGTCAATCCCCTGCTCGTGTGGTTCTGCACGCGTGAGAATCCCTATCCCGTCACGCTCATGACCCTGCGCGAATCGGGCATCCCCGCCTTCTTCACGCGTTCCTCGGCCGCCAACATTCCCGTCAATCTGGAAATCTGCCGTCGACTGAATCTCCCCGAATCGACCTACGCGGTTTCGATTCCGGTCGGCGCCACGGTCAACATGGGCGGCGCGGCCATCACGATCACCGTGCTGACGCTCTCCGCGGCCTTCTCGCTCGGCGTTCCCGTGGACATTCCGACGGCGATCTTCCTCTCCTTCGTCGCGTCGATCTGCGCGGCGGGCGCCTCGGGCGTTCCGGGCGGCTCCCTGATGCTGATTCCGCTCGCCGCCGGTCTTTTCGGCATCGATCAGGCGGTCGCCATGCAGGTCGTGGCGGTGGGCTTCATCATCGGCGTTCTGCAGGACTCCTGTGAAACGGCGCTCAACTCCTCGACGGACGCGCTCTTTACGATCGCCGCGTGCAAGCGGGCCGAACGTCTCAACGAACCGATGGACTGATGTGAACGATCACTTCGTATAAATCAATTCTTTTCAAGGAAATGGAGGCGGTGTCTCTCTTCGGAGAGCGCCGCCTTTTCCATTCGGCGCGTCAACGGTTCGAGGGGCGAGATCTGTACAATGGAGGCTTTCCGTTCTCCGTCTTTCGTCCCCATTCATGCAACGATTCCGCACGCCCGAAGAAGTTTTGCAGCAGGTATTCGGCCACCGTTCCTTCCGGCCGTACCAGCGCCGGGCCATCGACGAATTGCTCGCGGGGCACGACGTCATGGTTCTGGCCGCCACCGGGGGCGGGAAGAGTCTCTGTTACCAGGTGCCCGCCTTGCTGCGCGACGGCCTGACGGTGGTGATCAGTCCCCTCGTCGCTCTGATGCAGGATCAGGTGCGCGCTCTGCAGACGCGCGGCGTGCGTGCGGCCTGCCTTCATGCGCAGACTTCATCGGACGAGATCTGGGAGATCCGCGGGCAAATCGACGCGGACGAACTCGATCTTCTCTACCTCACGCCCGAGCGCGTGCTTCGCACGGGACTGCCGCCGCGCACGTCCCTCATCGCCGTGGACGAGGCGCACTGCGTGTCCCTCTGGGGGCATCAGTTCCGCCCCGACTACGGAAAACTCGGTGAGCTTCGCAGCCGGCGTCCCGACGTGCCGCTCATCGCGCTTACCGCCACGGCGAGCTGCGAAGCGCAGGAGGACATGGTGCGGGTGCTCCATCTGCGCGGTCCCGTCATTCGAACGACGTTTTACCGTCCGAACCTTCGCTACGACATTCAGGACCGGACGGACGAGGAGGAGGCGCTCTTTTCGTTCCTCGCGTCCCGACACCGGGGCGACAGCGGGGTGGTCTACTGCCAGACCCGCAGACAGTGCGAAGAGGTGACGGCCTTCCTGCGCGGGCGGGGACTGCCCGCCTACCGCTACCACAGTCAGGTGGACATGTACGAGCGGGAGCGAAGCGCCTCGGCCTTCCTGCACGGGGAGAGCGTGATCATGGTGGCGACCAACGCCTTCGGGATGGGAATCGACAAGCCCGACATCCGCTTCGTCGTCCACATCGGCATGCCGACCTCGGTGGAGGCCTATTTCCAGGAGACGGGGCGCGCCGGACGCGACGGCAATCCCGCGGACGCACTCCTCATCGTGAACGCCGCCAAGCGACGGATGCTTCATTCGATTCTCGAGTCCGAAGAGACGGCGCTCGAGGCGGGGCCCGCGGAACGGGCCGAAAGGGAGCGGCGAGCCAAGGCCATGACGGGCCTCTGTGAAACCGGAAACTGTCTCGTCGAGACGCAGCTGAGGCTTTTCGGCGAAAAACGCCCGCCCTGCGGACAGTGCATTAACTGCCGGCATCCGGAGGAAACGAAGGACGTGACGGAGGACGCGCTTCGCTTTTGGACCTGCGTGAAGGAAGAAAACGAAAAGACCGGACGGGCGTATCCGCGGGACTACTACATCGCACTTTTGCGCGAGCGAAATCCCGACCGGTCGGCTCTGCACTGGCAACACATCGTTCGCCTTCTCATCCTGGAGGGGCTTCTCTGGATGCGGGACGCGGGTCTTTCGGAGTGCGAGTCGGTGCTCGAGGCCCGGGCAAACGACGCTTATCGGGACGTTTTGGCGGGGAAACGAAGGATACGCTCGCGAAGAATCGAGCCGACGGGAAAGCGTGCGTTGAGCCGTCCTCTGACGGAGGGAGAGAAAAGGCGCGCGCAGGCTTTGAGAAAGTGGCGCGAAGACGCGGCGCGAAGGGAGGAACGCGCACCCGAAAGGATTCTGACGGACGCGGAGATCATGCGTCTTGCGAAGCGGCCGCCGCGCAATGCCGAGGCGCTTTGCGAGGCGCTGCACGGTGCGGCCGAGAGAGCGGAGAACTGGACGGACGAAATGCTCGTCGTCCTGCGGGATCATTCTTCAGGTTTCTTCTGAAGACGAGGCTTTTGCTTGCGCTTGGCAAGAATGCGGTCGAAGAGCCAGTTCGGCAGCAGGCGCAGAATCTTGGCGAGCACGCCCATCTGCCACGGAATGACCGCATAGGTCTTGCGCGCGAGAATGGTTTCGACGCAGACCTTGGCGAAGTCTTCGGGCTCCATCAGGAAGGGCATCTTGTAGGGATTCTGCGCGACGAGAGGCGTGCGCACAAAGCCCGGACAGATCGTCTGAACGAGGAGCCCCACCTTCTTCAATTCCACGCGAAGGCTTTCGCAGTACGTAATGACCGCGGACTTGCTCGCGCAGTACGCTTCGGACCCCGGAAGCCCCCGAATGCCCGCGACGGAACCGATGCCGACGAGCTGACCTTCGCCCCGCGCCTTCATCGGCGCGATGAAGGGATGGAAGGTGTTGGCCATGGCGAAGACGTTGATTCGGTAAACGTTCTCGAGGACCTCGAGGTCTTCGTAGAACTCCGTCTTCACGCCGTGCGAGATCCCCGCGCAGGCGATGACGATTGTGGTGCCCCCGGAAAGACGTTCAAAAACCCGGGCGGCGCGGATCATGTCGTCCCGATCCGTGATGTCCGCCACGATCGGGTGATAGCGCGCCGGATCGCCGGGGAGGGATTCGACGAGTTCCTGAAGCTTTTGTGCGTTGCGCCCGACGAGACCGAGCGTGGCGCCGCGGGCGGCGAATTCGTGGGCGAGTGCCGCGCCGATGCCGCCGGTGGCGCCCGTGAGGAAAACGTTCAGCATGATGACCCTGCGTAAAAAAGAGGGGAGCTTCGCTTTCGACGTGCTCCCCCGGTTGAATGAAGCGCTCCGATCAGCCGCGCAGACGACGGGCCTCATTAATGAGGTAGTCGAGGCAGGCGGGGGTGGCGTTGCGCGTGCCGACGAGATGCGGACCCGTCGTGAAGCGGCCCGCTACGCCGATCATCGGCGTGGAGTCGATGCGGTAGGCCTGCCAGAGCTGCGTGGCGATGCGGGCCTTGTTCTGAACGCCGAAGGAGCGCATGGTGCGTTCCCACTGCTTGGCGTCGACGCCCTGTTCGGCCATGAAGGCCGTGATGTCGGCGACGGGGTTTTCAAAGTCGTACACGTGCGTCTGGTAGATGACGCTTTCGAAGAAGGGCTGATGGAGTTTTTCGAGGAGCCCCATGGCTTCGAGAGCGAAATACACCTGCGTGAAGGGGAGGAACTTTTCGTTCCAGGCGACCGGGCAGACGCGCACGACCACGTCTTCGGGGAGACGCTTTTCCCACTCGTGGAAGACCGGTTCGAAAGCCAGACAGTGCGAGCACGTGTAGGCAAAGAACTTCACCACTTCGATCTTCTTCGTATCCGTCGGAAGGGCCGGTTCGAGCACGAGATATTCCTTGCCGGGGGTGTAGGTCTTGCTGGCGGCGAAGGAGGGGAGGGACAGGCTCGAAGCGGCGGTCGCAAGGAGCAGATTGCGGCGAGAAATCATGTGGGCCTCACTCTTTTAATTTTCAACAATGGACGTGCCGATGCTGTCGTCGGCGTTGCGGATTTGTTCCTGGATTTCACGGGCTTGTTCGGCTGTGTCGAAGGGACCGACGCGTACGCGCCAGACGTTGCCCGCGCGCGAAAGATCGGCCTGAATGCCGAACATGGCGAGCTGGGCCTGCATGTTCTGGGCGCGGTCCTGCGACTTGAAGGCGCCGGCCTGAACCCAGAGGGTGGCGGTCTTCACCTGGCCGGGAGCAACCGCTTTGCCGCTCGCGTCGCGGGCAGGTCCGGCGTCCGACGACCCCGCGGTGACCCGCTTGACGATTGCGTCGATCGTGTCGACCGGACCTTCGGAACCGGCCGCGGTCATCTCGTCGGGACTCTGATTGAGCTTTTGGTTGGGATCCACGCCGCCGGCGAGAGCCTCGGCGGGATCCACATCGGCCGTCACCTTGTCGACCTTGTCCACGAAGGGAAGGGGACCCGTCGTGAGGAAATAGGCGGCGCCCGCACAAATGCCCATTCCGAAGACGACGCCGAGAACGAACGAGGCGAACTTCGAAGAACGGTTGCTGCTGGCCATAGACGAACTCCGGGAAATCAATGGGCGGTTTCGTTGCGTTCCATGCTTTCGGGCGCGGCAATGCCGAGAATGGCGAAGCCGTTGCGCAACACCTGGCGGGCGGCGCCGAGCAGGGCGAGGCGGGCGTTGCGCACGGCCTCGTCGTCGACGAGCACGCGTTCGGCATTGTAGAAGGCATGGATGGCGGCGGCGAGATCCTTGAGGTAGTAGCAGACCACGTGGGGAGCTTCGTCGCGGGCGGCGAGCGTGAGGACGCCGGGGTATTCGGCGATCTTGTTCATGAGCTGCGCGGCCTGTTCGCCCGTGAGGGTGGAAAGATCCGCGTCGGCGAGCGTCTCGTCGGCGGGCACCGCGTAGCCGCGTTCGGCGGCGTTGGCGAAGACCGAGCAGATGCGCGCGTGCGCGTACTGCAGGTAGTAGACGGGATTCTCATCGCTCTTTTGCTGCGCGAGCGTGATGTCGAAGACGAATTCCGCGTCGGACTTGCGGGCGACGAGGAAGTAGCGCGCGGCGTCGCGGCCGGCCATGTCGACGAGGTCGCGCAGGGTGACGTAGTTGCCCGAGCGCTTGCTCATCTTGACGGGTTCGCCGTCCTTGATCACCGACAGCATCTTGTGGAGGATGTAGTCGGGGAATTCCTTCGGGATGCCGAGGTGGCGAACTTCGGAGACGGCCTGCAGACCGGCGCGGACGCGGGCGATCGTGCCGTGGTGGTCGGAGCCCTGAATGTTGATGGCCTTCGTGAAGCCGCGTTCGAACTTCGCGAGGTGGTAGGCGACGTCGGGCACGAAATAGGTGTAGGTGCCGTCGGCCTTGCGCATGACGCGGTCCTTGTCGTCGGTGACGCCGTGGCCGAGGTCTTCGAAGCTCGTCGTGCGAAGCCAAAGGGCGCCTTCGGCCTCGAAGGTTTTCCCGGAGGCGATCATGTCGGCGACGGCCTGCTGCACGCGGCCTTCCTTGTAGAGGGAGCTCTCAAGGTAGAAGTTGTCCATGTGCACGCCGAGGGCGGCGAGGTCGTCGTCCTGCTCGTTGCGCAGATAGGCGACGGCGTAGCGGCGGACGCGGTCCGTGTCGTTGATGTCGCCCGTCGATTCGATGGTTTCGCCGCCGTGAGCGTGAACGGGCTTGCCGTCGAGGTAGTCGCGGGCGATCGAAACGATGTATTCGCCGTGATAGGCGCTTTGGGGCAGATCGATTTCTTCGCCCTGCAGCTGGCGCGCGCGAAGCTTCACCGATTCCGTCAGATTGAGGATCTGCACGCCCGCGTCGTTGTAGTAGAACTCGCGCGTGACCTTCCAACCCTGCGTCTCGAAGATGTTGGCGAGCACGTCGCCGAGCGCGGCCTGACGGGCGTGACCGAGATGAAGCGGGCCCGTGGGGTTGGCGGAGACGTATTCGAGCAGAACGCTTTCGCCGCGGTGCGTCTGGTTTCGGCCGTAGAGCGCGCCTTCGCGCAACACCTGACGGACGATTTCCTGCATGGCGCTTTCCTGAACGCGCAGGTTGATGAAGCCCGGCCCGGCGATCTCGACGGAACGCAGGAGCTTGTCGGTTTCGGGATCGGCCTTGAGAGCCTCGACGATGTTCTGAGCGATGGCGCGGGGATTCTGCTTGAGCTGTCGCGCGAGATGCATGGCGACGGTGCAGGCGATGTCGCCGTGCTCGGGATTCTTGGGGCGCTCGAGAACCACTTCCGCATCATGAACACCCATGGCGGAAAGGGCGCGGCCGATCAGGGCGACGATGGCTTCTTTTTGTTGCAACAACATGTTCGAGAATGAAAATAGGGGAAAGAGAAAAACTCTTTGAAGTCTAGCGGACTTGGGCGGGGACGGCGGACCGCAATCCGCCGTCAGGCATCACAAAATGTGACGGCCCGACGTTACGGGAACTTCGGGCCGGTTTCGCGGGAATTACGCCTTCTTGTTGCGCTCGATGTAAGCGTAGGCGGAGTGATTGTGGATGGATTCGAAATTTTCCGCTTCCACAAGGTAGGAGTCCACGCGGTCGTCGGCGTTGAGCGTTTTAGCCATGTCGCGCACAAGGTCCTCCACGAACTTCGGATGATCGTACGCGTATTCGGTCACGTACTTCTCGTCGGAACGCTTGAGGCGGGCCCAGAGCTGGCAGCTCGCGGCGTCTTCGGCGATGGAGATCTGCTCTTCGAGCGACATCGGAACCGAGAGAACGAGCGAGGAGCGCAGGTGGGAGCGCTGGTTGTGCGCGCCGTAGCGCGAAATTTCCTTCGAGCAGGGGCACAGGCTCGTCACGGGAGCGGTGACTTCCTGTCGAACGCGGATTTCACCGTCCTGCGCGTCGGCGATCCAGGCGGCCCGATAGTTCATCAGGCTGTCGAGGCGGCTGACGGGAGCGGTCTTGCGCACGAAGAAGGGGAAGGAAATCTTGATCGTGCCTTCGCGGGCTTCGAGGCGTTCGAGCATGCGCGTCATGAGTTTGCGCACGACGTCGGCGTTGAGGGGCTCGTCGTTTTCTTCGACGAGGGCGATGAAGCGCGACATGTGCGTTCCCTTCTGGTCGGCGGGAAGCGAGACGGTGGTCTCGAGCGAGGCGACGCTGTGCTGCGGGCCGTTTTTGCTCTCCACCGTAATGGGGAGCGTGACGCCGCGGATGCCGACTCGTGTGATGGCGATGTTCCGTCCGTCGTGCAGGGACTGGACGTCGGGAAGGGCGTTCTTTTTATCGAGTTCCATAGGTTCTTTCTGGGTGTGCCGATGATCGGACGAGCGGTCCGGAGAAGAAAACATCGGCAAAATCGGAAACGGCGTCCGAACCGCCCCTAAATGCGTGTCGGTCGGGGCGAGGGATGCCGTCAAAAGGAATAGTGGGCAGATATCTTACTAAAAGACCGCCCGCCTGTGCGGGCGACAGCGCTCGGAAATGCCCAAGACAAGCCGTGCCGCGGGGAGAGGGACCATAAATTGTCACATTTGAAGCGCCCGAGAAACGGAAGTCTCCCTTTAGAATCACTTGCAAAGGAGAGGGCGGCGCGTGCGCCGCACGTCTCCGATGGATGAATCCGCTAGGAAACGACAATGATCTTTTATTTCCCTCCCCGCATGGAGAACCCTTTCGTTCGCATTTTGCTCGGCGTGGCCGCGTTCGCAGTGATCGTCGGCGTCGCGATGGTGGCCCTGCCCGTCATTCTGGGCGTGATGGCCTTCTGCTTTGCGGCCGGACTCCTCTATTGGCTCTACCTGAAGTTTACGGGGAAGCTCTCCGGGGCGGCGTCGATGGAAGAGACGATCCGCGAATCCATGGACCGCGCGGAAGCCGAATCGAGAAGCCGTTACGAGTATGAGGAGCGCGTGGAGGTCGGGATGATCGAGACGAGCGACAAAAAGCGCTGGAAGATGAACGACGTCGAGGACATTGAGGAGTCTCCCAAGGGGTCGAAGTAAAAATTTTTCGGCTTTTTGATGAAAACCCCTTGACAAATTTTTCTGGTTGAGGCATAATTCGAATCCTCGCTAGGACGGGTGCCCGAGTGGCTAAAGGGGGCAGACTGTAAATCTGTTGGCTTACGCCTACGATGGTTCGAATCCATCCCCGTCCACCAGCGAACTTCACCGCTTGCAACTTTCGCTTAGCAAGTACGTGCGGAGCGGAAGGCCCCTTGAAAGGACGGTAGACGGCGTCTCCCCTCCGATTTCAAATCTCCTTCTCCCCTCCGAAATTTTTCCTTTATGCCCATGTGGCTCAGTGGTAGAGCACTCCCTTGGTAAGGGAGAGGTCATGCGTTCGATCCGCATCATGGGCACCACAGAATTTCTTCAGTCTCTTTCCGGGTATCCGGGATTGCTTTCAGGAGCCAAACATGGCCAAGGGTAAGTTTGAACGTACCAAGCCCCACGTCAACGTGGGCACCATCGGTCACGTGGACCACGGTAAGACCACGCTGACCGCCGCCATCACGACGATTCTTTCGCGCCACTTCGGCGGTGAAGCCAAGGCGTACGACCAGATCGACGCGGCTCCTGAAGAAAAGGCCCGTGGCATCACGATCAACACGGCTCACGTCGAATACGAAACGGAACACCGTCACTATGCCCACGTGGACTGCCCGGGGCACGCTGACTACGTGAAGAACATGATTACGGGTGCCGCCCAGATGGACGGCGCGATCCTGGTGGTTTCGGCCGCTGACGGTCCGATGCCGCAGACGCGTGAACACATCCTTCTGGCCCGCCAGGTGGGTGTTCCCTACATCATCGTCTTCCTGAACAAGTGCGACATGGTCGACGACGAAGAACTTCTCGAACTCGTTGAAATGGAAGTTCGCGAACTTCTCTCGTCCTACGACTTCCCCGGCGACGAAATCCCCATCATCAAGGGTTCCGCCAAGCTCGCCCTCGAAGGCGACCAGAGCCCGCTCGGCGAACCGGCCATCATGGAACTCGCCGCCACGCTCGACAGCTACATCCCGACGCCGGAACGCGCCGTGGACCAGCCGTTCCTCATGCCGATCGAAGACGTGTTCTCGATCTCCGGCCGCGGTACGGTTGTGACGGGCCGTGTTGAACGCGGTGTGATCAAGGTTGGCGACGAAATCGAAATCGTCGGCATCAAGCCCACGAACAAGACGACCTGCACGGGCGTCGAAATGTTCCGCAAGCTGCTCGACCAGGGTCAGGCCGGCGACAACGTCGGTATCCTCCTGCGCGGCACGAAGCGTGAAGAAGTCGAACGCGGCCAGGTTCTTGCCAAGCCGGGCTCCATCACCCCGCACACCCACTTCAAGGGCGAAGTTTACGTCCTGACGAAGGAAGAAGGCGGCCGTCACACGCCGTTCTTCAAGGGCTATCGTCCGCAGTTCTACTTCCGTACGACGGACGTTACGGGCACGATCGAACTGCCGGAAGGCGTCGAAATGGTCATGCCTGGCGACAACATCCAGATGACGGTTCAGCTCATCTGCCCGATCGCCATGGAACAGGGCCTTCGCTTCGCCATCCGTGAAGGCGGTCACACCGTCGGCGCTGGTGTCGTTGCCGCGATCATCGAATAATTTTCGGTGAAGGCGGTCCGACGGACCGCCTGAAAACAGGGGTATAGCTCAATCGGCAGAGCGACGGTCTCCAAAACCGTAGGTTGAGGGTTCGATTCCTTCTGCCCCTGCCAAAACAAAAAGCCAAGCCGCAGCCGAGAGGTTGCGGCTTGGCTTTTCTGCAAAGAGCGTTTCCGGGCATCCGGGAAAAACTCGGGCCGTTTTTCTCAAAGAAAGACGTTGAACGGCTACAATAGCAAATTCCGCAAAACTCACTTACCAAAACGGCGGCGCCGGCGATGCGCCTTCCGTTTTCGATCTTATGAGCAATCAAAATGTTGAAACCGTTACGAGCAAGTCGGACATTGTTCTCGTAACTCTGGCTGTTCTCTGTGCGGTTGCCGGCGTGCTGGCCTTCTCGCTTCTCACCGAACAGTCCCTGGCCGTGCGTCTCGGCTCCCTGGGTGCCGGTCTGGCCCTCGGCGTGGTGATCGCGTGGTTCAGCCCCTCGGGCAAGCGTCTGCTGCAGTACGGTCGTCAGTCGTATGAGGAACTGCGCCGCGTGGTGTGGCCGACCAAGAAGGAAACGCTCAACACGACCGGTCTCGTCATGGCGTTCGTCGTGCTGATGGCCTTCTTCCTCTTCATCTGCGACAAGATCATCGAATGGGGTCTCTACGACGTCCTCCTTCGTCTGTCCTTTTAAGGAAGCCTAATCATGTCGGACAATCAGAAAATGCAGTGGTACACGCTGCACGTGTATTCCTCGATGGAAAAGAGCGTGGTCAAGGCGCTTGAGGAACGCATTGCCCGCAGCGAACTGCGCGACAGCTTCGGCCAGGTGCTCCTGCCGATCGAACGCATTCAGGAAGTTCGCAACGGCCGCAAGTACACGAGCGAGCGCCGGATGTATCCGGGCTACGTCTTCATTCAGATGGAGATGAACGACGCCACCTGGCATCTGGTTAACGCCACGCCGCGCGTGATCGAATTCCTCGGCAACAACAACCCCGTCGTTCTTTCCCAGAAGGAAGTCGACAGCATCATGGAAGCGATGGGGACGGGCGAGGACAAGCCACGGCCCAAGATCGAGTTCGAAGTCGGCGAAGAAATCCGCGTCAAGAACGGGCCGTTCAAGGACTTCAACGGTCACATCGAAGCGGTCGACTACGACAAGAGCCGTCTGCAGGTCTTCGTGTCGATCTTCAGCCGCGACACGCTGGTCGATCTCGCCTTCAACGAAGTCGAGAAGCTCTAATCAAAGGATTCGGCGGGCGTTTCGCCGTAAGCGGACGCCCGCGAAACGGCGCTCCGGCGTGACGAAGGAAAGACGTTTCGCCGGTTCGCACGAAAAATGCGTTTTTCGGTTGCACCGATAAAATCACGGTGCTAGAATCGCGTTCTCTTTGGCACTTCGCCAAGTTTTTTACGGGGAGCCCGTCGTTCGACGAGCGTTTGAACCCGAAGGATTCATTACATGGCTAAGAAAATTGTCGGCTTTATCAAGCTGCAGGTTCCTGCGGGTAAAGCCAATCCCTCGCCTCCTATCGGCCCGGCGCTCGGTCAGCGCGGTCTGAACATCATGGAGTTCTGCAAGGCGTTCAACGCCAAGACCCAGGGCATGGAACCCGGTCTTCCGATCCCGGTCGTGATCACGGCCTATGCGGATAAGAGCTTCACGTTCATCATGAAGACGCCCCCGGCGACCATCCTCATCAAGAAGGCCGCCAAGATTCAGAAGGGCTCTTCGCGTCCGCACACGGACAAGGTGGGCAAGATCACGCGCGCTCAGGCGGAAGAAATCGCCAAGATGAAGGAACCTGACCTGACGGCCGCCGACCTCGACGCCGCCGTCCGCACGATCGCCGGTTCCGCTCGTTCCATGGGCATCATTGTGGAGGGTCTGTAATGGCTAAGCTTTGCAAGCGTATGGCCGCCATCACGGCCAAGGCCGAGGCCAACAAGGTCTACGGTGCTCTCGACGCCCTGAACCTCATCAAGGAAACCGCCGTCGCCAAGTTCGACGAATCCGTCGACGTGGCCGTGCAGCTCGGCATCGATCCCCGCAAGTCCGACCAGGCCGTCCGCGGCGCTGTCGTGATGCCCGAAGGTACCGGCAAGACCGTTCGCGTCGCCGTGTTCACCCAGGGTGCCAAGGCTGATGAAGCCCGTGAAGCCGGTGCCGACATCGTCGGTTTCGATGACCTCGCCGCTCAGGTGAAGGCCGGCCAGATCGACTTCGACGTCGTGATCGCCTCGCCCGACGCCATGCGCGTCGTCGGCCAGCTCGGTCAGATCCTCGGCCCGCGCGGCCTGATGCCGAACCCGAAGGTCGGTACGGTGACCCCGAACGTTGCCCAGGCTGTCAAGAACGCCAAGGCCGGTCAGGTCCAGTTCCGCGCCGACAAGGCCGGTATCATTCACGCCCCGATCGGTCGCGCTTCCTTCGAAGCGGCTCGTCTCCAGAAGAACCTTGCCGCTCTGATCGAACAGCTCAACAAGCTGAAGCCCGCTTCCGCCAAGGGTCAGTACATCCGCAAGATCTCCGTCTCCTCGACGATGGGTCTCGGTGTGCGCGTTGATGTCGGTTCCATCAACGAATAAGAAGAAATTCTCGGAAGAGGGTGTCTGACACCTTCTTCCGTCTTCTCCTTCCGTTCGGGAGGGGAGGACAAACTAAGATGTCGTGAGGCATCGAGGGCTTTGGGTGGCACGTCGTGATGGACGTTGCCGCTGTCAAAGACCGCTGGAGTCGGGGGACCGCGGAGCAATCCGTTCCTGACTTAAACGTCTCCTTCCGGGGAGATATCCAGCGCAGACGGTAAACCGAAGAGAGATATTGCGTTGTGTATTCTTCCGGAACTCGTTCCGGGTATTGAAAAACGACCAAAACTCTCAGAAGTGTGCCGGTTATTTTGTAAACCGGTGTCCTTCGGGACACCTCTGAGTGGAGCCAGACCGTGGGTCTTAATCGTCAAGATAAAGCGGCTGTCATCGAGGAAGTTGCCGGGATCGTCTCCCAGTCTTCCGCGATCGTCATCGCCGAATACCGTGGGCTGAGCGTTGAGGCCGTCACCAAGTTGCGTGCGCAGGCTCGCAAGGATGGTGTTACGTTGCGTGTTGTCAAGAACACGTTGGTGCGCCGCGCCGTGGAAGGTACGGAATTCGCCGGACTTGCCGACCAGTTTGTTGGTCCGCTCGTCTATGCGTTCTCCGCCGATCCCGTCGCCTGCGCCAAGGTTCTCGTCAACTTTGCCAAGGAAAACGACAAGCTTGTCGTCAAGGGTGGCGCGATGGCCAACTACGTCATGGACGTGGAAGCCGTCAAGAACCTCGCCTCGATGCCGAGCCGCGAAGAACTCCTTGCCAAGTTGATGGCCACGATGAACGAACCGATCGCGAAGTTCGTCCGTACCATCAACGAAGTCCCGGCGCGCTTCGTGCGCACCGTGGCTGCCGTGCGCGATGCCAAGGAACAGGCTGCTGCCTAACTATCCATTTCAATTAAACACTACGTAATACGGAGCTATAAAATGGCCCTTACCAATGAAGAAATCCTCGAAGCGATCGCTTCCAAGACCGTTCTCGAAATCTCCGAACTCATCAAGATGATGGAAGAAAAGTTCGGTGTGTCCGCCGCTGCCGCCGCTGTGGCTGTTGCCGCCCCGGCCGCCGCCGGTGCCGCCCCGGCTGAAGAAAAGACCGAATTTGACGTCGTTCTCGAAGCCGCCGGCTCCAACAAGATCGCCGTCATCAAGGCCGTTCGCGAACTCACGGGTCTTGGCCTCAAGGAAGCCAAGGACCTCGTCGAAGGCGCTCCCAAGGCTGTCAAGGAAGGCCTCCCGAAGGCTGACGCCGAAGCCGCTGCCAAGAAGCTCGAAGACGCCGGCGCCAAGGTTGCTCTCAAGTAATTAAACTTGAAACCTTCTGAGAAAGTGAGCGATAATAGCTCACTTTCTCTTTTAGGGTCTCCGTAAGGAGACTTTGATACGGGTTCTCCACTGCGAGAGCACGTATCAAAGTTTTCTTCTGATGAACCATCCCACCTGTCGACTGTCGAATTTCTCCTGCCGCGCGGGCCGGACGTATGTCCGTGTCGTCCCGAGCGGCTTTTCGCGTCCTCGCTGACCACACGGTTCATCCCCCTCTTTTTTCGGTTCATCCCCTATCGTCGAACGGAGTGTCCATGTCGTACTCGTTCACTGAAAAGCAGCGCATCCGCAAGAGCTTTGCCTCTCGTCCGAGCGTCCTTGAAGTGCCTTCCCTGCTTGATATTCAACTTCGTTCCTACGAAGAATTCCTGCAGGCGAACGTAGCTCCGAATGCCCGAAACAACACCATGGGCCTTCAAGCTGCCTTTACCTCCATCTTCCCGATCGTCAGCCACAACGGGTATGCCCGTCTCCGCTTCGTCGACTACAAGTTGGCCGAGCCCGAATTCGACGTGGCCGAGTGCCAGCTTCGCGGCCTGACCTACGCGAGCCGCCTGCGCGCGCGCATTCAGCTGGAAATTTACGACCGCGACAGCTCCAAGCAGACGATCAAGGAAATCCGTGAAAACGACGTGTACATGGGCGAAATCCCGCTGATGACGGAGAAGGGCTCCTTCATCATCAACGGGACGGAGCGCGTGATCGTTTCCCAGCTCCATCGTTCCCCCGGCATCTTCTTCGAGCACGACAAGGGCAAGACGCACTCGTCCGGGAAGCTTCTCTTCTCGGCCCGCGTGATTCCCTACCGCGGCTCTTGGCTTGACTTCGAATTCGACGCGAAGGACATTCTCTACTTCCGCGTCGACCGTCGCCGCAAGATGCCCGGCACCATTCTCCTCAAGGCCCTCGGTCTCACGCCCGAAGACATCCTCGCCCGCTTCTTTGAACACGATCAGCTCACGATCAAGGTTCGCGGCGGCTCGATGCCGTTCGTTCCCGAACGCCTCAAGGGGCAGACCCTCGGCTTTGAAGTGCAGGACAAGGACGGCAAGACGATCGTCCCCGCCGACAAGCGCATCACGGCCAAGCACATCCGCGACCTCACGAAGGCCGGCGTCACGACGATTTCCGTTCCCGACGAATACATGCTCGGCCGCGTTCTCGCCAAGACGGTCGTGAATCCGGAAACGGGCGAAATCATCGCCAACGCCAACGACGAAGTTACGGCGGAACTGCTTGAAACGCTCCGTACGCTCAAGATCCGCAAGATCACCACGATCTTCATGAACGAGCTCGATCACGGTCCTTACATCTCGCAGACCCTGCGTCTTGACGACACGCCCGATCAGCTCGCCGCGCGCGTTGCGATCTACCGCATGATGCGTCCGGGCGAACCGCCCACGGAAGATGCCGTCGAAGCCCTTTTCAACCGTCTCTTCTTCGATCCCGAAGCCTACGATCTGTCGCGCGTCGGCCGCATGAAGGTCAACGCCCGCTTCGGCCGTGAAACGCCGGAAGGCCCGATGACGCTCACCCCGTGCGACATCATCGACACGATGTGCGTTCTCGTTGCTCTTCGCAACGGTCAGGACTCCGTCGAACTCATCGATGAAGAAGGCACGGTCCGCACCTGCGCCGTCAACGGCGTCGACGACATCGACCACCTCGGCAACCGCCGCGTCCGCTGCGTGGGCGAACTTGCGGAAAACCAGTTCCGCTCCGGTCTCGTGCGCGTGGAACGCGCCGTCAAGGAACGCCTCAACCAGGCGGAAAGCGACGGCCTCACCCCGCAGGACCTGATCAATTCGAAGCCCATCGCCGCCGCGATCCGCGAATTCTTCGGTTCGAGCCAGCTTTCGCAGTTCATGGACCAGACGAATCCGCTCTCGGAAATCACGCACAAGCGCCGTATTTCCGCTCTCGGCCCGGGCGGTCTGACGCGTGAACGCGCCGGCTTCGAAGTCCGCGACGTGCACTCGACCCACTACGGCCGCGTCTGCCCGATCGAAACGCCGGAAGGTCCGAACATCGGTCTGATCAACTCGCTCGCCCTCTATGCCCGCCTCAACGAATACGGCTTCCTCGAAACGCCGTACCGCAAGGTGGTCGACGGCGTTGCCACGCAGGAAATCCGTTACCTCTCCGCGATCGAGGAAGGCCGCTACATCATCGCTCAGGCCAACGCCGACATGGATGAAAACGGCCGTCTGACGCAGGAACTCGTGTCCGCCCGTGAAAACGGCGAATCGGTTCTCGCCTCGCCCGAACGCATCCAGTACATGGACGTCGCTCCGTCGCAGATCGTTTCCTGCGCCGCCGCCTTGATTCCGTTCCTGGAACACGACGACGCGAACCGCGCTCTGATGGGCTCGAACATGCAGCGTCAGGGCGTGCCCTGCCTGCGTCCGGAAAAGCCGGTCGTCGGCACCGGCATTGAACGCACGGTGGCTGTTGACTCGAAGACGACCGTTCAGGCCCGCCGCGGCGGCGTGGTCGACTTCGTGGACGCCAACCGCATCGTGATCCGCGTCAACGACGACGAAAGCGTGGTGGGCGAAACGGGCGTGGACATCTACAACCTGCAGAAGTTCACCCGTTCGAACCAGTCGACGAACATCAATCAGCGTCCGATCGTCGTCAAGGGCGACCGCGTTGAACGCGGCGACGTCATTGCCGACGGCGCTTCGACCGACATGGGCGAACTCGCCCTCGGTCAGAACATGCTGATCGCCTTCATGCCGTGGAACGGCTACAACTACGAAGACTCGGTGTTGATCTCCGAACGCGTCGTCGCCGACGACCGCTACACGTCGATCCACATCGAAGAGCTCTCCGTGGTCGCCCGCGACACGAAGCTCGGCGCCGAAGAAATCACCCGCGACATTTCGAACCTCGCCGAAAGCCAGCTCATGCGCCTCGACGAGTCCGGCATCGTGCACATCGGCGCCGAAGTGAAGGCGGGCGACGTGCTCGTCGGCAAGGTCACGCCCAAGGGCGAAACCCAGCTCACGCCGGAAGAAAAGCTTCTGCGCGTGATCTTCGGCGAAAAGGCTTCGGACGTGAAGGACACCTCGCTGCGCGTGCCGACCGGCATGACGGGCACCGTCATCGACGTTCAGGTCTTCACCCGCGACGGCGTGCAGCGCGACAAGCGTGCCGAAAGCATCATCCAGGATGAACTCAAGCACTATCGCCGCGACTTGGACGACCAGCTCCGCATCGTCGAACGCGACGCCTTCGATCGTCTGCGCCGTCTCCTCGTCGGCAAGAAGATTGCCGGCGGTCCGGAAGGCTACGAAGCCGGCATGGAACTCACGCAGGACGTGCTCGCCTGGACGCCGGGCTACAAGCTCTTCGACCTCCGCATGGAAGAGGAAAGCGCTCAGCACCAGATCGAACTTACGCGCAAGACGATTGAAGCCACGCGCGAAGACAACGAACGCAAGTACAAGATCAAGGAAGACAAGCTCACGCGCGGTGACGAACTCGCGCCGGGCGTCCTGAAGATGGTCAAGGTGTACATTGCCGAACGTCGTCGTCTGCAGCCCGGCGACAAGATGGCCGGCCGCCACGGCAACAAGGGCGTGGTCTCGAAGATCTGCCCGGTCGAAGACATGCCGTACATGGCCGACGGTCGTCCCGCCGACATCGTCCTGAACCCGTTGGGCGTGCCTTCGCGTATGAACATCGGTCAGGTGCTCGAAGTTCACCTCGGCTGGGCCGCCAAGGGCATCGGCTGGCGTATCGAAGAGATGCTTCGTACCGAACAGGTCCGTCAGATCCGTGACTTCCTCAATGAGGTTTACAACCGCACGGGCAAGCACGAAGACCTCGACAGCCTGACGGACGAAGAAATCCTCGTCCTCGCCAACAACCTCAAGAGCGGCATGCCCTTTGCGACGCCGGTCTTTGACGGTGCGACGGAAGAGCAGATCCGCATGATGCTCGACCTCGCCTTCCCGGACGCCGAAGCCCAGCGCCTCGAGCTCACGCCGGCGAAGACGCAGGCCCGCCTCTACGACGGCCGTACGGGTGAACCGTTCGAACGTCCGGTGACGGTCGGCTACATGCACTACCTGAAGCTGCATCACCTCGTCGTCGAGAAGATGCACGCCCGTTCGACCGGTCCGTACTCGCTCGTCACGCAGCAGCCGCTCGGCGGCAAGGCGCAGTTCGGCGGTCAGCGTTTCGGCGAAATGGAAGTGTGGGCCCTCGAAGCTTACGGCGCCGCCTACGTCCTGCAGGAAATGCTGACGGTCAAGTCCGACGATGTGAACGGCCGTACGAAGGTTTACGAAAACATCGTTCGTGGTGAACATAAGATTGAGGCGGGTATGCCTGAATCGTTCAACGTGTTGGTCAAGGAAATCCGGTCCCTCGGTATCGACATCGACCTCGTGCAGAAATAAGAGGAATTGAAAGCGATGAGTAATGCGCTGAACTCCATGTTTAATCAGATCCAGACGCAGGATCACTTCGATGCGATCCGGATCTGCCTTGCCAGCCCCGAAAAGATTCATTCGTGGTCTTACGGGGAAGTCAAAAAGCCCGAGACGATCAACTATCGTACGCAGAAGCCTGAACGCGACGGTCTTTTCTGCGCCAAGATTTTCGGGCCGGTCAAGGACTTCGAATGCTTGTGCGGCAAGTACAAGCGCCTCAAGAACCGCGGCGTGATCTGCGAAAAGTGCGGCGTGGAAGTCACGCTCGCCAAGGTGCGCCGCGAACGCATGGGTCACATCGACCTGGCGAGCCCGGTTGCGCACATTTGGTTCCTCAAGAGCCTTCCGAGCCGCATGGGCATGGTCCTCGACATCCCGCTGCGCGACATCGAACGCGTGCTCTACTTCGAAGCCTATGTGGTGGTCGATCCCGGCCTCTCCACGCTTGAACGCGGCCAGCTCCTCACCGAAGAGGAATTCATCGCGAAGACCGCCGAATACGGCGACGACTTCACCGCGATGATGGGCGCCGAAGGCATCCGCGAACTCCTTCGCACGATCGACGTCGACAAGGAAGTCGAAAAGTTGCGCGAAGAGCTGCAGTCCACGACCGCCGACGGCAAGATCAAGAAGCTCGCCAAGCGTCTGAAGGTCCTCGAAGGCTTCCAGCGTTCGGGCATCCGTCCCGAATGGATGATCATGTCCGTTCTGCCGGTGCTCCCGCCCGACCTGCGTCCGCTCGTGGCGCTCGACGGCGGCCGCTTCGCCACGTCGGACCTGAACGATCTCTATCGTCGCGTCATCAACCGCAACAACCGCCTCAAGCAGCTTCTCAAGATCAAGGCGCCCGACATCATCGTGCGCAATGAAAAGCGCATGCTGCAGGAAGCCGTTGACTCGCTTCTCGACAACGGTCGCCGCGGCAAGGCGATGACCGGCGCCAACAAGCGCCCGCTCAAGTCGCTCGCCGACATGATCAAGGGCAAGAGCGGCCGCTTCCGTCAGAACCTGCTCGGCAAGCGCGTCGACTACTCCGGCCGTTCCGTGATTACGGTCGGTCCGGAACTGCGCCTGCACCAGTGCGGTCTGCCGAAACTCATGGCGCTTGAACTCTTCAAGCCCTTCATCTTCAACAAGCTCGTTCTGCGCGGCCTTGCGCCGACGCCGAAGGCCGCCAAGAAGATGGTGGACAACCAGGATCCCGTCGTGTGGGACATCCTCGAAGAGGTCATTTACGAGCATCCCGTGATGCTCAACCGCGCCCCGACGCTGCACCGCCTCGGCATTCAGGCGTTCGAGCCCAAGCTCATCGAAGGCAAGGCCATTCAGCTTCATCCGCTCGTCTGCGCGGCCTTCAACGCCGACTTCGACGGTGACCAGATGGCCGTTCACGTGCCGCTGTCGCTCGAAGCTCAGCTCGAAGCTCGCGGCCTCATGATGGCCTCGAACAACGTGCTCTTCCCGGCCAACGGCGATCCTTCGATCGTTCCGTCGCAGGACATGGTGCTCGGTCTTTACTACGCCACGCGTGAAAAGATCAACGGCAAGGGCGAGGGCATGTTCTTCGCCGACGTCGCCGAAGTCCAGCGCGCCTGGGACCACAAGGTCGTCGAACTGCAGACCCGCTGCACGGTCCGCATCACCGAATACGACCTCAACAAGGAAACCGGCGAAACGACGCCGCGCCAGGTTCGTTATGAAACGACCGTCGGCCGTGCGCTCCTTTCCGAAATTCTTCCGAAGGGCATGAGCTTCTCCGAACTCAACCGCACCCTCAAGAAGAAGGAAATCGCCAAGCTGATCAACCGCTGCTTCCGCAAGTGCGGCCTGCGCGCGACGGTGATGTTCGCCGACAAGCTCAAGGACAACGGTTATCGCCTCTCGACGCGCGCCGGCATTTCGATTTGCGTGGGCGACATGTCGATTCCGGCTCAGAAGGAAGCGCTCGTTCGCGCCGCCGAAGCCGAAGTCAAGGAAATCGAACAGCAGTACACCTCGGGTCTCGTCACCCAGGGCGAACGCTACAACAAGGTCGTCGACATCTGGGGCCGTACGGCCGACCAGGTCGGTAAGGTGATGATGCAGGAACTCTCCTCCGAACCCACGATTGACCGTCACGGTCAGAAGGTTCAGCAGGAATCGTTCAACAGTGTCTACATGATGGCCGACTCGGGCGCCCGTGGTTCCGCGGCTCAGATTCGTCAGCTCGCCGGCATGCGCGGCCTGATGGCCAAGCCGGACGGCTCGATTATTGAAAACCCGATTACTGCGAACTTCCGCGAAGGCCTGAACGTTCTGCAGTACTTCATTTCGACGCACGGCGCCCGTAAGGGTCTGGCCGACACTGCGTTGAAGACCGCGAACTCGGGTTACCTGACGCGTCGTCTCGTCGACGTGACGCAGGACCTCGTCGTGGTGGAAGACGATTGCGGCACGACCAACGGCGTCGAAATGCGCGCCCTCGTGGAAGGCGGTGAAGTCATTCAGGCGTTGCGCGACCGAGTCCTCGGACGCGTGGCGGCCTCCGACGTGATCAACCCCGACAACCGCGAAGTCGTCATCGCCGCTGGCACGCTCATCGACGAAGACTGCTGCGACCTGATCGACGAACTCGGCATCGACAGCGTCCGCGTGCGCACCCCGCTCACCTGCGAAACGCGCTACGGTCTGTGCGCCAAGTGCTACGGTCGCGACCTCGGCCGCGGCACGCTCGTGAACGCCGGTGAATCCGTCGGCGTGATCGCCGCTCAGTCCATCGGTGAACCGGGCACGCAGCTTACGATGCGTACCTTCCACATCGGCGGTGCCGCTTCCCGCGCCGCGGTGGCCTCGAGCGTCGAAGCCAAGTCCTCGGGTACGATCGGCTATTCGACGGCCATGCGTTACGTCCGCTCCTCCAAGGGCGAACTCGTCGTCATTTCCCGTTCCGGTGAAATCATCATCACCGACAACGGCCGTGAACGCGAACGCCATAAGGTTCCGTACGGCGCCACGCTGCTCGTGCGTCCGGACGAACACGTCCAGGCCGGCCAGCAGCTCGCCAACTGGGATCCGATGACGCGTCCGATCATTTCGGAATACGGCGGCAAGGTCAAGTTCGAAAACCTGATCGAAAACGTCACCGTGATGAACCAGGTCGACGAAGTGACGGGTCTCTCGAGCCTCGTCGTGATCGACTCGAAGCGTTCTTCGGCGACCACGAAGGGCAAGTCCAAGGCCTCGGCCGCGGGCATCCTGCGTCCGGTCGTGCATCTGCTCGACGCCGACGGCAAGGAAGTCAAGATCCCGGGTACGGATCACGCCGTGACGATTCAGCTCCCGGTGGGCGCCTTCGTCGTGGTTCGCGACGACCAGGAAATCGGCATGGGCGAAGTCCTTGCCCGCATCCCGATCGAATCGCAGAAGACCCGCGACATTACCGGCGGTCTGCCGCGCGTGGCCGAACTCTTCGAAGCCCGCTCTCCCAAGGACGCCGGCATGCTCGCCGAAGTCACGGGTACGGTCACCTTCGGCAAGGAAACGAAGGGCAAGCAGCGTCTCATCATTACCGACAGCGACGGGAATTCCTATGAATCCCTGGTCGGCAAGGAAAAGACGATCCTCGTTCACGACGGTCAGGTGGTGCAGAAGGGTGAAGAAATCGTCGACGGTCCGGTGGATCCGCACGACATTCTGCGTCTGCTCGGCATCGAAGAGCTCGCCCGCTACATCGTGGACGAAGTTCAGGACGTGTACCGTCTGCAGGGCGTGAAGATCAACGACAAGCACATTGAAGTGATCGTTCGTCAGATGCTGCGCCGCGTGCAGATCATCGAACCGGGCGACACGAACTTCATCCCGGGCGAACAGGTCGAACGCAGCGAAATGCTCGACGAAAACGACCGCGTCGTCGCCAAGGGCGGTCGTCCGGCCACGTACGAAAACCTGCTCCTCGGCATCACGAAGGCCTCGCTCTCGACGGACAGCTTCATCTCCGCCGCTTCCTTCCAGGAAACGACGCGAGTCCTCACCGAAGCCGCCATCATGGGCAAGGTCGACGAACTGCGCGGCCTGAAGGAAAACGTTATCGTCGGCCGCCTGATCCCCGCCGGCACCGGCTTGGCTTATCACCAGGCCCGCAAGGCTCAGGAACAGGAGGAACGCGAGGAAATCGCCCGCGCCCAGGCCAACGCCGCCGCGAGCGGCAGCGCCTTCGCGATGATGATGAACAACCCGTTCGAGGACGCTCCTCTCATCACGACGAGCGACGCTTCGATCGATTCGCCCGCCGATCCTTTCGCCGTCTCGCCTCTCATCAAGGAATGATGAGCGCGACCCGATAGGGTAGGGCAACCGAAAACGGGCCTTCGCGGGAACCTCCCGCGGAGGCCCGCATCATTTGGACAGTAATTTCATGGGCTTTTCACTTGACAGGTCCGAGAAAATTGTTCGAAAATCACATGCTTTTCGAGCCAACGGATTTTTTCCTCCCGCGGCGAGAAAGCGTTTATCCTCCCGAATCCTCAATGTCGTTGGGGATTCAATTGTTTTAGACGGACGTATATGCCTACTATTAACCAGCTTGTTCGCAAGCCCCGCGAGCTCACTCATGACAAGAGCAAGAGCCCCGCTTTGAAGAACTGCCCGCAGAAGCGTGGCGTTTGCACGCGCGTCTACACCACGACGCCGAAGAAGCCGAACTCCGCTCTCCGTAAGGTTGCCAAGGTGCGCCTCACGAACGGTTTCGAAGTCATCTCCTACATCGGCGGTGAAGGCCACAACCTTCAGGAACACTCCGTGGTTCTGATCCGTGGCGGCCGTGTGAAGGACTTGCCGGGTGTGCGTTACCACATCGTTCGCGGCTCCCTCGACACGCAGGGCGTCAAGGACCGTAAGCAGGCCCGTTCCAAGTACGGTGCCAAGCGACCCAAGGCCGCTTAAACCATTCGCGGCACGCGCCGTGGACAAACGGTTCCGCTCCGGGTGGAGTGGGAGCCGAGTAAGTCGCGATCCTTTGGATCGCTGTAGAAACCATTTGCCGAGCGCATTCTTTTTTACCGTTGCTCGGCATCGACTGAAGACACGAAAGAGGAATTCAAATGCCCCGTCGTCGCGAAGTACCGAAACGCGAAGTTTTGCCGGATCCGAAGTTCGGCAGCGTTGAAATCACGAAGTTCATCAATGTGATCATGCTCGATGGCAAGAAGGCCGTCGCCGAACGCATCGTTTACGGCGCCCTTGCCCAGATCGAAGAAAAGACTGGAAAGAACGCGCTTGAAGTGTTCACCACCGCGCTCAACAACGTCCGTCCGCTGGTGGAAGTCAAGTCCCGCCGCGTTGGCGGCGCCAACTACCAGGTCCCGGTCGAAGTCCGTCCGGTCCGTCGTATGGCGCTTGCCATGCGCTGGTTGCGCGAATCCGCCAAGAAGCGTTCTGAAAAGTCCATGCCGCAGCGCCTTGCCGGCGAGCTGCTCGATGCGGCCGAAGGTCGTGGCGGCGCCATGAAGAAGCGTGACGAAGTCCATCGTATGGCTGAAGCCAACAAGGCCTTCTCGCACTTCCGCTTCTAATTTGCTACTGACGCACACGGTCCTTCCCGATCGTGTGCGGCTTACCATAGAGGACCTTTAAATGGCTCGTCAAACTCCGATCTCGCGTTACCGCAACATCGGCATCTCTGCCCACATTGACGCGGGCAAGACCACCACGACCGAACGCATTCTGTTCTACACCGGCGTGAACCACAAGATTGGTGAAGTGCACGATGGTGCCGCCACCATGGACTGGATGGAACAGGAACAGGAACGCGGTATCACGATTACCTCCGCTGCCACGACCGCCTTCTGGCGTGGCATGGAAATGCAGTACGAACCGTATCGTCTGAACATCATCGACACCCCGGGGCACGTCGACTTCACGGTTGAAGTCGAACGTTCCATGCGCGTCCTTGACGGCGCCTGCATGGTCTACTGCGCCGTGGGCGGCGTGCAGCCTCAGTCCGAAACGGTTTGGCGCCAGGCCAACAAGTACCACGTGCCCCGTCTTGCCTTCGTGAACAAGATGGACCGTACCGGCGCCAACTTCTTCAAGGTCTACGACCAGATGAAGAAGCGCCTGCAGGCCAACCCGGTTCCCGTCGTCGTGCCTATCGGCGCCGAAGACACCTTTGCCGGCGTTGTCGACCTCATCAAGATGAAGGCCATCATCTGGGACGACAAGAGCCAGGGCATGAAGTTCGAATATCAGGACATCCCGGCTGACCTCGTCGACCTCGCCAACGAATGGCGCGAAAAGATGATCGAATCCGCCGCTGAAGCCAACGAAGACTTGATGAACAAGTACCTCGAAGAAGGCGAACTCAGCGAAGACGACATCATCGCCGGTCTGCGTGCCCGTACGATCGCCTGCGAAATCCAGCCGATGCTCTGCGGCACGGCCTTCAAGAACAAGGGCGTGCAGCGCATGCTCGACGCCGTCATTCAGTTCCTGCCGGCTCCGACGGACATTCCGCCGGTCAGCGGCTTCGACCTCAATGACAAGGAATGCTCGCGTGAAGCTTCGGACGACGCTCCGTTCTCCGCGCTCGCCTTCAAGATCATGACCGACCCGTACGTGGGCCAGCTCACGTTCTTGCGCGTCTACTCCGGCATCCTGAATTCCGGCGACACGGTGCTCAATTCCGTCAAGAACAAGAAGGAACGCATCGGCCGTCTGCTTCAGATGCACGCCAACGAACGTAAGGAAATCAAGTTCGTGGAAGCCGGCGACATCGCCGCCGCCGTGGGCCTGAAGGAAGTCACGACGGGCGACACGCTCTGCGCCCTCGACGCTCCGATCATCCTTGAACGCATGGAATTCCCGGAACCGGTTATTTCGCAGGCCGTGGAACCCAAGACCAAGGCCGACCAGGAAAAGATGGCTCTCGCCCTCAACCGCCTGGCTCAGGAAGACCCGTCCTTCCGCGTTCGCACCGACGAAGAATCCGGCCAGACGATCATTTCGGGTATGGGCGAACTCCACCTCGAAATTCTCGTTGACCGCATGAAGCGCGAATTCAACGTCGAAGCCACCGTCGGCAAGCCCCAGGTTGCCTACCGCGAAACGATCCGTTCGGTCGTCGAAGACGCCGAATGCAAGTTCGCCAAGCAGTCCGGCGGCCGCGGCCAGTACGGTCACGTCGTGCTCAAGCTCGAACCGCTCGAACCCGGCAAGGGCTTCGAATTCGTCGACGCCATCAAGGGCGGCGTGGTGCCCCGTGAATACATCCCGGCCGTCCAGAAGGGTGTCGAAGACACGCTCAAGGCTGGTGTGCTCGCCGGTTACCCGGTCGTTGACGTGAAGGTCACGCTCCACTTCGGTTCGTACCACGACGTCGACTCGAACGAAAACGCCTTTAAGATGGCCGCCTCGATGGCCTTCAAGGAAGGTATGCGTCGCGCCAACCCGGTTCTTCTTGAACCGATCATGGCCGTCGAAGTCGAAACGCCTGAAGAAAAGATGGGCGACGTCATGGGCGACCTTTCGTCCCGTCGCGGCGTCATCCAGGGCATGGACGACTTGGTCGGCGGCGGCAAGAGCATCAAGGCTGAAGTGCCGCTCGCCGAAATGTTCGGCTACGCCACGCAGCTGCGTTCGCTCACGCAGGGCCGCGCCACCTACACGATGGAATTCAAGCACTACGCCGAAGCTCCGCGCAACGTTGCGGAAGCCGTCATTGCTGACAAGGCCAAGTAAGTTTTCCTACAATCACGTTTATTTAACCAATTCAATCATCTGAGGACCAAAATGGCCAAGGGTAAGTTTGAACGTACCAAGCCCCACGTCAACGTGGGCACCATCGGTCACGTGGACCACGGTAAGACCACGCTGACCGCCGCCATCACGACGATTCTTTCGCGCCACTTCGGCGGTGAAGCCAAGGCGTACGACCAGATCGACGCGGCTCCTGAAGAAAAGGCCCGTGGCATCACGATCAACACGGCTCACGTCGAATACGAAACGGAACACCGTCACTATGCCCACGTGGACTGCCCGGGGCACGCTGACTACGTGAAGAACATGATTACGGGTGCCGCCCAGATGGACGGCGCGATCCTGGTGGTTTCGGCCGCTGACGGTCCGATGCCGCAGACGCGTGAACACATCCTTCTGGCCCGCCAGGTGGGTGTTCCCTACATCATCGTCTTCCTGAACAAGTGCGACATGGTCGACGACGAAGAACTTCTCGAACTCGTTGAAATGGAAGTTCGCGAACTTCTCTCGTCCTACGACTTCCCCGGCGACGAAATCCCCATCATCAAGGGTTCCGCCAAGCTCGCCCTCGAAGGCGACCAGAGCCCGCTCGGCGAACCGGCCATCATGGAACTCGCCGCCACGCTCGACAGCTACATCCCGACGCCGGAACGCGCCGTGGACCAGCCGTTCCTCATGCCGATCGAAGACGTGTTCTCGATCTCCGGCCGCGGTACGGTTGTGACGGGCCGTGTTGAACGCGGTGTGATCAAGGTTGGCGACGAAATCGAAATCGTCGGCATCAAGCCCACGAACAAGACGACCTGCACGGGCGTCGAAATGTTCCGCAAGCTGCTCGACCAGGGTCAGGCCGGCGACAACGTCGGTATCCTCCTGCGCGGCACGAAGCGTGAAGAAGTCGAACGCGGCCAGGTTCTTGCCAAGCCGGGCTCCATCACCCCGCACACCCACTTCAAGGGCGAAGTTTACGTCCTGACGAAGGAAGAAGGCGGCCGTCACACGCCGTTCTTCAAGGGCTATCGTCCGCAGTTCTACTTCCGTACGACGGACGTTACGGGCACGATCGAACTGCCGGAAGGCGTCGAAATGGTCATGCCTGGCGACAACATCCAGATGACGGTTCAGCTCATCTGCCCGATCGCCATGGAACAGGGCCTTCGCTTCGCCATCCGTGAAGGCGGTCACACCGTCGGCGCTGGTGTCGTTGCCGCGATCATCGAATAATTTTCGAAGCATCGCGAAAAAAACTGAGCACATTCAGTTGAAAAGCAGAGGATGCGGGGTTATACTCCGCATCCTCTGTTCTTTTTTATGTTCTTTTTACAGGAATTACGAAATGCAGTCCCAGCGCATTCGCATTCGCCTCAAGGCCTACGACTACAAGCTCATCGACCAGTCGGCTCTCGAAATCGTCGACACCGCCAAGCGCACCGGCGCCGTGGTCCGTGGCCCCGTTCCCCTTCCCACGCGCATTCAGCGCTTCGACATCCTCCGTTCCCCGCACGTCAACAAGACCAGCCGCGATCAGCTCGAAATCCGCACGCATCAGCGTCTGATGGACATCGTTGATCCGACGGACAAGACGGTGGACGCGCTCATGAAGCTCGACCTTCCCGCCGGCGTGGATGTCAAGATCAAGGTCCAGTAATCGGTTTTTATCGCGATCGTAAAAAATCGACCCGCTTCGTTGCGTAAGTCGTTGATTTACGTTTAAAATCGCGCCTTTCTGCCTGATCCCTTTCGGGTGAATGGCTTTCTTTTGAAAAACGGTCCCGGCCAATCGTAGCCGGGGTGGAGAAAACAATGAGTGATAAGCTCGGCCTCGTCGGTCGCAAGATCGGCATGACGCGTATCTTCACGGAAGACGGTGTTTCCGTTCCCGTGACGGTCCTCGATGTGTCGAACAACCGTGTCACGATGGTGAAGACGGTCGAAACCGACGGCTACAACGCAATCCAAGTCGCGTTCGGCTCCAAGAAGCCCTCGCGCGTGAGCAAGCCCCTCGCCGGTCAGTATGCTAAGGCTGGCGTGGAAGCCGGTTCCATGCTCAAGGAATTCCATATCGACGAAAACCAGGTCGCCGAATTCAAGCCCGGTATGACCCTTTCCTGCGACATGTTCAAGGAAGGTCAGAAGGTTGACGTGACCGGTACCACGATCGGTAAGGGTTTCGCCGGCGCCATCAAGCGTCACCACTTCTCGTCCAACCGCGCTTCGCACGGTAACTCCGTGACGACCCGTGCTCCCGGTTCCATCGGTAACCGTCAGGACCCGGGCCGCGTGTTCCCCGGCAAGCGTATGGCGGGTCATTTGGGTGATGTCCAGCGCACGACCCAGAATCTCGTGATCGCGCGTGTTGACACTGAACGTCAGCTTCTGTTGGTTCGCGGTGCCGTTCCGGGCGCCAAGGGCGGCAAGGTCGTCGTTCGTCCCGCTGTGAAGGCGTAAGGAGCGAAACAATGGAACTGAATGTCCTGAACGAACAGGTTAAGCACGAAGCTGCCGACGCCGTGTTCGGTCGTGAATACAACGAAGCTCTGGTGCACCAGATCGTGGTTGCCTACCAGGCCAATGCGCGTCTCGGTACGCGTGCTCAGCTCACCCGCGCTGAGGTTCATCATTCGACCAAGAAGCCCTGGCGTCAGAAGGGCACGGGTCGCGCCCGTTCGGGTATGACTTCCTCGCCGGTTTGGCGTCATGGCGGTCGTGCCTTCCCGAACAAGCCCGATGAAAACTTCTCGCAGAAGGTCAACAAGAAGATGTACCGCGCCGGCATGGCCACCATCTTCTCGAAGCTCGTCGCGGATGAACGTCTTTGCGTGATCGAAACGATCAAGGCCGAACTGCCCAAGACCAAGGCTTTCGTCGCCCAGCTCAAGACGATGGGTCTCGTTACGAAGACCATGATCGTCGTCGGCGCCGAAGAACTTGACGACAACCTGATCCTTGCCTCGCGCAACATCAAGGATGTCCTGGTTGTGCCTACGCGCTATGTCGACCCGCTGTGCCTGCTTTATTTCGATAAGGTTGTGCTCACGAAGGCCGCTGTTGCTGAGATTGAGGAGATGTTGGCATGAACCAGGAACGTCTTATGAAGGTCCTCTGCGGCCCGGTCATCACCGAAAAGAGCACGATGATTGGCGAAAAGCACAATCAGCTCGCGTTCGTGGTGATCCCCGACGCCACCAAGGCAGAGGTCAAGGCCGCCGTTGAAAAGCTCTTCAACGTCAAGGTCGAATCCGTTCAGATCCTGAATACCAAGGGCAAGCAGAAGCGCTTCGGCCGTTTCATGGGCAAGCGCAGCGACGTTCGCAAGGCTTACGTCGCCCTCGCTGAAGGTCAGGAAATCAACTTCGCGCAAGAGGTGAAGTAATGGCTCTCGTCAAACTCAAGCCGACGTCCGCCGGTCGCCGTCATGCGGTTAAGGTCGTCAACAAGGAACTGCACAAGGGCAAGCCCTATGCTCCGTTGACGGAAAAGAAGAACCGCGGCTCCGGTCGCAACAACAATGGGCACATCACCTGCCGCCATAAGGGTGGCGGTTCGAAGCGCGCTTATCGCATCATCGACTTCAAGCGCGCCAAGGACGGCGTGCCCGCTCGTGTGGAACGTATCGAATACGATCCGAACCGTTCCGCCAACATCGCCCTCGTGCTTTATGCCGACGGTGAACGCCGCTACATCATCGCCCCGAAGGGCCTTGTTGTCGGCCAGGAAATCATGAACGGTCCGGAATCGCCCATCAAGGTCGGCAACACGCTTCCGCTGCGCAACATTCCGGTCGGTTCGACGATTCACTGCATCGAACTCCTTCCGGGCAAGGGCGCTCAGCTCGTCCGCGCCGCCGGTGCCTTCGCTCAGCTCGTCGCCCGTGAAGGCGAATACGCTCAGATCCGTCTGCGCTCCGGCGAAGTCCGCCGCGTTCTCATTGAATGCCGCGCCACGATCGGCACGGTCGGCAATGAAGAAAACAGCCTGCGCGAACTCGGCAAGGCCGGCGCCACCCGTTGGCGCGGCATCCGTCCGACGGTCCGTGGCGTTGCCATGAACCCGGTGGATCACCCGCACGGTGGTGGTGAAGGCAAGACCGGTACCGGTCGTGCTCCTGTCACGCCGTGGGGCCAGCTCACGAAGGGCTATCGTACCCGCAACAGCAAGCGCACCGACTCGATGATCGTGTCGCGCCGTAACCGTAAGTAAGGGGGCCTGAGAATGTCTCGTTCCTTGAAGAAAGGCCCGTTTGTTGACGGGCACCTGATGAAGAAGGTTGAGGCCGCCCAGGCCAGCCGCGACAAGCGTCCGCTGAAGACCTGGTCGCGTCGTTCGACCATTCTTCCTGAATTCATCGGTCTCACGATCGCCGTTCACAACGGCCGTCAGCATGTGCCGGTGTACATCAACGAAAATATGGTTGGCCACAAGCTCGGTGAATTTGCGCACACCCGCACGTTCAAGGGCCACGCCGCCGGTGACAAGAAGGTGGGTAAGTAAATGGAAACTACTGCTATCGTTCGTGGCGTCCGCCTTTCGGCTCAGAAGGGCCGTCTGGTTGCGGACCTCGTTCGCGGCAAGCCCGTGGACAAGGCCCTGGTTATCCTTTCCTTCACCCAGAAGAAGGCTGCGGTCATCATCAAGAAGGCTCTCCTTTCGGCGATCGCCAACGCCGAGCACAATGACGGTGCTGACGTTGACGAACTCTTCGTGACGAAGATTCACGTCGAAAAGGCCGCTACGCTGCGCCGTTTCGCCGCCCGCGCCAAGGGCCGCGGCACGCGCATCAACAAGCAGACGAGCCACATCTACATTACCGTTGGCGACGCGCAAGCTAAGTAAAGGTGTACCATGGGTCAGAAAATTAATCCCACCGGCTTCCGTCTTCCCGTGACGCGCAACTGGACGTCGCGCTGGTATGCGGTCGGCCGTGAATTCTCCCGTACGCTCGGTGAAGACCTTGCTGTTCGCAGCTTCCTCATGAAGAAGCTCCGCAACGCCAGCGTCTCTCGTATCCTCATCGAACGTCCGGCCAACAACGCTCGCATCACGATCTTCTCGGCTCGTCCCGGTGTTGTGATCGGCAAGCAGGGCGCCGACATCGAAGCGCTCAAGGCTGAAGTTCAGAAGATGATGGGCGTGCCCGTTCACGTCAACATCGAAGAAGTTCGCCGCCCCGAGCTCGACGCTCAGCTCATTGCCGACGGCATCACGCAGCAGCTCGAAAAGCGCGTTATGTTCCGCCGCGCCATGAAGCGCGCCATGCAGAACGCCATGCGCCTCGGCGCCCTCGGCGTCAAGGTGATGTCCTCGGGCCGTCTCAACGGCGCCGACATCGCCCGCTCCGAATGGTACCGTGAAGGCCGCGTGCCTCTGCACACGCTCCGTGCGAACATCGACTACGGCTTCTCCGAAGCGCACACGACCTACGGTGTCGTTGGCGTCAAGGTTTGGGTCTACAAGGGTGACAACTTCGGCGCCGTTGAAGCCGAACAGCCCCGCGAAGACCGCCGCAGCCGTCGCCCGGGCGACCGTGCCGGCAAGCCCGGTGCTCGCCGCAACAACGGTCGTCGTAATGATTCCAAGCAGGCCCGCAAGCCCGCTGCTAAGGACGGAGAATAACGATGCTGCAGCCCAATCGTCGCAAATATCGTAAGGACCAGAAGGGCCGTAACTACGGCCTCGCCACCCGCGGCGCCAACGTGTCGTTCGGTGAATTTGGTCTGAAGACTGTCGAACGCGGTCGCATCACCGCTCGCCAGATCGAAGCCGCCCGTCGTGCCATCACGCGTCACATCAAGCGTGGCGGCCGCGTCTGGATCCGCATCTTCCCGGACAAGCCCATCTCCAGCAAGCCTGCTGAAGTCCGTATGGGTAACGGTAAGGGCAATCCGGAATACTGGGTCGCTTTGGTGCAGCCGGGCCGTGTTCTTTATGAAATGGACGGGGTCGACGAACAGCTCGCCCGCGAAGCCTTCGCGCTCGCGGCCGCCAAGCTGCCCGTGAAGACCACGTTTGTTGTCCGCCAGATCGGCATGTAAGGAGACGGACATGAACGTTAAAGAAATGCGCGCCCTCGACAAGGACGCTCTTCAGAAGGAATTGCAGGACCTGCTCAACACGGAATTCAAGCTCCGCATGCAGCAGGCCACCCAGCAGCTCCAGAACACCAGCTTGTTGCGTAAGACGCGTCGCGACATCGCCCGCGTCCGTACGCTCCTTACCGAAAAGGCGACCACGAAATGACGGAACAGACCAAAGAAGCGCTGACCCGTACCCTCCAGGGCACGGTGACCAGCTCCAAGATGGAAAAGACCGTTACGGTCCTCGTTGAACGTAAGGTCAAGCACCCCCTCTACGGCAAGTACGTCGTCAAGAGCAAGAAGTATCACGCTCACGACGAAATCGGCTGCCAGGAAGGCGACAAGGTTGAAATCGCTGAAACGCGTCCCATCTCCAAGACGAAGTCCTGGACCGTGACGCGAGTCCTCGAAAAGGCCGTCGTCCTCTAAAGCGAAAAAATTTCGCTGATTCGGGTTGCACGAACGAATTCCTTCGTTTATAGTTGCAACCCTATCGCCCGGACCTGCCCTGGTGGTAAGTCCGGGCGATGCATTTTCTCGGGTCGAGTTCTTTTTCGCCACCCCGACACACGGTCGGGTTTCACGGCGGAAATAACGAGATCTTCCTCCCGTAACGGGACCAATACTATCCGCCATTGCGGAATAAGTTGGGATTTATTCAACCATGATTCAGATGCAAAGCCGACTGGACGTCGCCGATAACACCGGCGCTCGTTCGGTGATGTGTATCAAGGTGTTGGGCGGCTCGAAGCGCCGTTACGCCAACATCGGTGACGTCATCAAGGTGACGGTCAAGGAAGCGGCCCCGCGCGGCCGCGTCAAGAAGGGCGAAGTCTACAACGCCGTCGTCGTTCGCACGGCCCACGGTGTTCGCCGCCCCGACGGCTCGTCGATCAACTTCGACGGTAACGCCGCCGTTCTGCTCAACAACAAGCTGGAGCCCATCGGCACCCGTATCTTCGGGCCGGTTACGCGTGAACTGCGTACCGAGCAGTTTATGAAGATCGTGTCGCTCGCTCCCGAAGTGATCTAAGAAGGAGAAGCGATGCAGCGTATCCGTAAGGGTGACGAAGTCATCGTCATTTGTGGCCGCGACAAGGGCACGAAGGGCACCGTCCTCTCCCGCGTCGATGATCGTCACGTTCTCGTCGAAGGCGTGAACGTCGTTAAGAAGCATGTTCGTCCGAACCCCGCTCTCGGCGTTGCCGGCGGGATCGTCGACAAGACCATGCCGATCGATCAGTCCAACGTCATGTTGGTCAATCCGGAAACGGGCAAGGGCGACCGCGTCGGTTTCCAGATCGTCGACGGCAAGAAGGTCCGTGTCTTTAAGAGCAACGGCGCCGTTGTCGGTGCCAAGGCCGAATGAGGGTGATGATGTCTCGTTTTGCTACCATTTATCGCGACACCATCGTTCCCGAACTCACCAAGAAGTTCGGTTACAAGTCCATTATGGAAGTTCCGCGTATCACCAAGATCACGCTGAACATGGGCGTTGGTGAAGCCGTTAACGACAAGAAGCTCGTCGACAACGCTGTTGCCGACATGACCAAGATCGCCGGTCAGAAGCCGGTCATCACGCGCACCCGCAAGGCCATCGCGAACTTCAAGATTCGCGAAAACATGCCGATCGGCTGCATGGTGACGCTCCGCGGCGAACGCATGTACGACTTCCTCGATCGTCTCGTGACCGTCGCTTTCCCGCGCGTTCGCGACTTCCGCGGTGTTTCCGGCCGCGCCTTTGACGGCCGTGGCAACTACAACATCGGTCTCAAGGAACAGATCATCTTCCCGGAAATCGAATACGACAAGATCGATGCGGTCCGCGGGATGAACATTTCGATCACCACGACGGCGAAGACCGACGAAGAAGCCAAGGCGCTTCTCGCCGGGTTCAACTTCCCGTTCCGCAATTGAGGTAGACGCAAAATGGCAAAACTTGCTCTTATTAACCGCGAAGCCAAGCGCGCCGCTACGGTTGCCAAGTTCGCGGCCAAGCGCGCCGCCCTCAAGGCTATTATTAACGACGCTACCCGCTCGGTGGAAGAGCGCCTCGAAGCCCGTGCCAAGTTGCAGGCGCTTCCGCGCAACGCGAGCCCGGTTCGCCAGCGCAACCGCTGCGCTCTGACCGGTCGTCCCCGTGGCACGTTCCGCAAGTTCGGTCTGTGCCGTGGCATGATTCGTGACGCCGCCATGCGCGGTGACATTCCCGGCCTCGTGAAGGCCAGCTGGTAAGCGAGGAGATTGCACAATGAGTATGAGTGATCCGATCGCCGACATGCTGACCCGTATCCGTAACGGTCAGATTGTCGATAAGGCCGAAGTGGTTATGCCTTCCTCCAAGCTGAAGGTCGCCATTGCCAAGGTCCTTAAGGAAGAAGGCTACATTGACGGTTACACCGTCGTGGCCAACGAAGGTAAGCCCGAACTGCATGTCGGTTTGAAGTACTACGCCGGCCGTCCGGTCATCGAACGCATCGAACGCGTTTCGCGTCCCGGCCTCCGTATCTACAAGAACCATGGTTCGATTCCCCAGGTGATGAACGGTCTCGGCATCGCGATCGTTTCCACGCCGAAGGGCGTGATGACGGACCGCGCTGCGCGTGCGGCCGGCATCGGCGGTGAAGTTCTCTGCTACGTCGCCTAAGCCTGAAGGAGTGTGAAATGAGTCGTATTGCCAAGATCCCGGTTCAGATCGTCAAGGGTGTTTCCTACACCCTTACGAACGACACGATCACGGTCAAGGGCCCCGTGGGTGAAGTCTCGATGCACGTTCTTCCGTTCGTCCAGATCACGGAAGAAAACGGCGCTCTGCACTTTGCCATGACGGTCGAAACGCGCGAAGCCAACGCCAACGTCGGCACGATGCGCGCTCTCGTCAACGACATGGTCAAGGGCTGCTCCGTCGGCTTCCAGAAGAAGCTCCAGTTGGTCGGCGTGGGTTACCGCGCGCAGGCCCAGGGCGACACCCTGAATCTTTCCCTCGGCTTCTCGCACCCGATCGCGCACAAGATGCCCGCCGGTGTGAAGGTCGAAACGCCCAGCCAGACGGAAATCGTCATCAAGGGCGCCGACAAGCAGAAGGTCGGTCAGACCGCTGCTGAAGTCCGTGCGTACCGCGCTCCCGAACCCTACAAGGGCAAGGGCGTCCGCTACGTCGACGAAGTTGTCGTGATCAAGGAAACGAAGAAGAAGTAATCGAGGACCTTCAAGATGATCAACAAGAAACAAAGCCGTTTGCGTCGTGCGCGTGCCACGCGCGCCCGCATTTTGTTGCAGAAGGTCGATCGCCTGACGGTTCATCGTACCAATCTGCACATCTACGCCAGCATCATTTCGGCCGACAACGGCCGCACGCTGGTCTCGGCCTCCACGGTCGAACCCGAAGTCCGCGCTCAGCTCGCGAATGTGACGGGTCGTGGTGGCAACATTGCCGCCGCCAAGATCGTCGGCGCGCGTATTGCCGAAAAGGCCAAGGCCGCCGGTATCGAATCCTGCGCCTTCGACCGTTCCGGCTACCGTTTCCATGGCCGTGTCGCCGCGCTCGCCGAAGCTGCGCGCGAAGCCGGCCTCAAGTTCTAAGAGGAGCTTATGGCTAAGGTTCAAGCTAAAAACGCGGTCGAAGAACTCGACGACGGTCTGCGTGAAAAGATGATCGCGGTCAACCGCGTGACGAAGGTTGTGAAGGGCGGCCGCATTCTCGCTTTCGCCGCTCTCACGGTTGTTGGCGACGGCGACGGCCGCATCGGCATGGGTACGGGCAAGTCCCGCGAAGTGCCGCAGTCCGTCTCCAAGGCTATGGAA
Source organism: uncultured Sutterella sp. (assembly GCA_900543805.1). GTDB lineage: Bacteria > Pseudomonadota > Gammaproteobacteria > Burkholderiales > Burkholderiaceae_F > Sutterella > Sutterella merdavium. Next base: position 35,012 of record UQTE01000008.1, on the reverse strand, counting down.
CGCGCCCGTCACACGATGAAGCGCGTCCCGCTCAAGAACGGCACGCTGCATCACGCCGTTGAAGGCCGTCACGGCTCTTCGCGCGTCATCATGATGCCCGCTCCGGAAGGCACCGGCGTGATCGCTGGCGGCCCGATGCGTGCGGTTTGCGATGCCGTCGGCATCCGCAACGTCGTTGCCAAGGCCTACGGTTCCACGAACCCCTACAACCTCGTTCGTGCCACCCTCAACGCTCTGAGCAACCTTCGTAGCCCGTCCGAAATCGCTGCCAAGCGCGGCAAGACGGTCGAAGAACTGCTCGGTTAATCAGGAGACCTAAACCATGTCCGACAAGAAGACCGTTAAGGTTACTCTGGTTAAGAGCCCCATCGGGACGAAGGCGGATCATCGTGCCACGTTGCTCGGCCTGGGCTTGAAGAAGCTCAACCAGAGCCGCGTTCTCGAAGATACCCCTGCCGTGCGCGGCATGATCACCAAGGTCGCCTATCTCGTGCGCGCCGAATGATCGAGAGGATTACAGAAATGCGTTTGAATACGATCAAGCCCGCTGAGGGCTCGAAGCACCCCCGTCACCGCGTCGGTCGCGGTGTCGGCAGCGGCTGGGGCAAGACTGCCGGTCGCGGCCACAAGGGTCAGAAGTCGCGTGCCGGCGGCTTCCACAAGGTCGGTTTCGAAGGCGGCCAGATGCCGATGTATCGCCGTCTCCCGAAGCGCGGCTTTACCTCGCTCACCCGCAAGTTCTGCGAGGTGGTGCGTCTTTCCGATTTGGAACGTATCGGTGTTGAAGAGGTCGATCTCAACGTCCTGAAGGAAGTTGGCGTCGTCTCCGAACTCGCCCAGTCCGCCCGCGTCATCCTTTCGGGTTCGATCACCCGCAAGGTCGTCGTCCGCGGTCTCGGCGTCACCAAGGGCGCCCGCGCCGCGATCGAAGCGGCCGGCGGCTCCGTGGCTGAATAATTCCAAATTTGAGAGGACACCGACGTGGCGACCAGCTCTAGCTCTAAGCAACAGTCGGGCCTCAGCAAGTACGGCGACCTTAAGGGTCGCCTGATCTTCCTAGCGCTCGCTCTTGTTGTTTACCGAATCGGGGCACATGTTCCCGTTCCCGGTATCGACCCCGACACCCTCAAGCAGCTCTTCAATGATCAGCAGGGGGGCATTCTCGGGCTCTTCAACATGTTCTCCGGTGGCGCCTTGTCGCGCTTCTCGGTTTTTGCGCTCGGCATCATGCCCTACATCTCTGCATCGATCATCATGCAGATGCTGTCGTACGTGCTGCCGTCGCTTGAAGCATTGCGCAAAGAGGGCGAATCGGGACGTCGCAAGATCACCCAGTACACGCGTTACGGTACGCTGCTGCTGGGGCTCTTCCAGGGTTTCGGCATCGCCGTCGCTCTGGAAAGCCAACCCGGTTTGGTGTTGGATCCGGGCTTCATGTTCCGGATGACCACCACCATTTCGCTTCTCACCGGAACGATGTTCCTCATGTGGCTCGGTGAACAGATCACGGAACGTGGTCTGGGCAACGGGATTTCGATCATCATCTTCGCCGGTATCGTGGCCGGTCTGCCCAGCGGTGCCTCTGGTCTCTTCCAGTTGGTTTCCACGGGCGCCATCAGCCCGCTCGCCGCGATTTTCGTGATCGCCATCGTTCTGGCCGTTACGGCCTTCGTCGTGTTCATCGAACGCGGCCAGCGCCGTATTACCGTCAACTATGCCAAGCGCCAGATTGGCAACAGGATGTATGGCGGGCAGAGCTCGTATCTGCCGCTCAAGATGAACATGTCGGGTGTGATTCCCCCGATCTTCGCTTCGTCTCTGATCCTGTTCCCGGCAACGCTGGCCGGCTGGTTCACCTCCGGCGACTCCACTCGCTGGATCCGTGACCTTGCCGCTTCGTTGTCGCCCGGTCAGCCCCTCTACACTCTGCTGTATGCGGTGCTGATCGTCTTCTTCGCGTATTTCTACACGGCGTTGGTCTTCAACCCGAAGGAAACCGCGGAGAATCTGAAAAAGGGCGGTGCGTTCATCCCGGGGATCCGCCCGGGGGATCAGACGGCTCGCTACATCGACAAGGTGCTTCTGCGCCTCACTTTGGGCGGTGCCGTTTATCTTGTGTTCGTGTGCCTTGTGCCGGAGTTCTTGAACCTTCGCTTCAACGTCCCCTTCTATTTCGGCGGCACCTCGCTGCTGATTGCGGTGGTCGTGACGATGGACTTCATGAGCCAGGTTCAGGCCTACATGATGACGCATCAGTATGAAAGTCTTCTTCGGAAGACCAACTTCCGACTGGGCAACGACAAGCGCAAGTAATTGCCGGTTGTTCCGTCGGCGCCCCGTGGCGACGCTCGCGGGCCTAGCCTGACGAATCCGGATCCGGATGTGAATGAGGGACGCTTCATGCATGTGAAGCGTCCCCATTTTTAGTGGATTTCGGATGATTCGAGCGGGGATTGCACTACGATCCCGTTTTGAGTTGCATTGAGGTTAAAGCTGTTGTATGCTTTAGCCCTTTCCGCCATGTGGGCATTGTTTTTCCGTGCAACATCTGCACGTGGAGATGAGAATGAAGGTTAACGCTTCGGTCAAAAAAATGTGCCGCAAGTGCAAGATCATCAAGCGCAAGGGCGTCGTCCGTGTGATCTGCGCTGATCCGCGTCACAAGCAGCGTCAAGGCTAAAGAGGTAACAGAATGGCTCGTATCGCCGGTATTAACATTCCGCCGCATCAGCACGCCGAAATCGGTCTGACCGCCATCTATGGCATCGGCCGTCCTCGTGCGCGCACGATTCTCGATTCCTGCGGCATCGAATATTCCAAGAAGATCAAGGATCTTTCCGACGCCGAACTCGAACGCATCCGCGATGCCGTTTCGAAGATCACGGTCGAAGGCGACCTGCGTCGTGAAATCCAGTTGTCGATCAAGCGTTTGATCGACCTCGGCACCTATCGTGGCATGCGTCACCGCAAGGGTCTCCCCTGCCGCGGTCAGCGCACTCGCACCAACGCCCGTACCCGCAAGGGCCCGCGCAAGGTCGGTGTCACGCTCAAGAAGTAACAAAGGATAACTATGGCTGGCAATAATTCCAAGCAGGCTGCTGCGCAGCGTGCTCGTAAGAAGGTCAAGAAGGTCGTGACCGAAGGCATCGCCCACGTTCACGCTTCCTTCAACAACACGATCATCACGATCACCGACCGCCAGGGCAACGCGATTGCCGCGTCGTCTTCCGGCGCTCAGGGTTTCAAGGGCTCGCGCAAGTCCACGCCGTTTGCGGCTCAGGTTGCCGCCGACGTCGCCGGCAAGCAGGCCCAGGAATACGGTCTCAAGAGCGTTGAAGTCCGTATTTGGGGCCCCGGTCCCGGCCGCGAATCGTCCGTCCGCGCTCTGAATGCCCTCGGCATTCGCGTGACGTCGATTCAGGATGTGACGCCGATCCCCCACAACGGTGTGCGTCCCTCCAAGCGTCGCCGCGTCTAATCACAAGTTCAAGAATTTCTGTTGTATCCCGTGTCCACTTGCATAACTGAGGCACGTGGACTGAATGTAGGCGATACCTACAGGATAAGAGAGGCATTTTTAAATGGCACGATATCTCGGTCCTAAGCTCAAGCTTTCGCGTCGCGAAGGTGTTGATCTTAATTTGAAGAGCGCCCGTCGTTCGTTTGAATCCAAAGTCAAGGACGTCGGTTCCAAGCCGGGCCAGCACGGTAAGATTTCCGGAGCCCGCATGTCCGACTACGGCAACCAGATGCGCGAAACGCAGAAGGCCAAGCGTCTGTACGGTGTGCTCGAACGTCAGTTCCGCCGCTATTTTGCGGAAGCTTCCCGCCGTCGTGGCAACACCGGCGAGACGCTCTTTCAGCTCCTTGAGAGCCGCCTTGACAACGTCGTCTACCGCATGGGCTTCGGTTCGACCCGCGCGGAAGCCCGGCAGCTTGTCAGCCACGGCGCCATCCTCGTCAACGGCAAGAAGGTGAACATTCCTTCTTACAGCGTCAAGGCCGGTGACGTCATCTCCGTGCGCGAAAAGGCCCAGAAGCAGGCTCGTATCATCGAAGCGCTTGACCTCGCTCAGCAGAACGGTTTCCCGGGCTGGGTCTCGGTCGACGCCAAGAAGTTCGAAGGTACGTTCAAGAACGTTCCCGCTCGTGATGAAGTGGCTCACGAAATCAACGAAGCCCTCATCATCGAACGTTATTCCCGCTAATAGGGTCGCCCACAAGTCCCGTCGTCCGACGTGTAGTGCGCGTCGGACGACGAATGCGGAAAAGAAAAATGCGGTTCCCGTGCGGGGCCGCATTTTTGCTCTGTGCGAATCCAGAAGAAAGCCCGTTTTTCTTCCGGGTTTGCCCCGAGGGCTTACAATCCGGATGTGCGGTTTTTCGGTCCCGCCCCGTCAAAGACCGAAATCACCCTAACAGCCTTATCGGTGTAACGAGCCGAGGGTATTGCAATAGGAATTACAACATGGCTAATACTGCTCTTCTGAAGCCCACCTCGGTGGAAGTCGATGTCGATCCGACCAACCCGAACCGCGCGGTCGTCACGCTCGAACCGTTCGAACGCGGCTACGGTCACACGCTCGGGAATGCTCTGCGCCGCATCCTGCTGAGCTCCATGATCGGTTATGCGCCCACCGAAGCGCAGATCACGGGTGTCGTTCACGAATACTCGCAGATCGACGGTGTGCTCGAAGACGTTGTGGACATCCTGCTCAACCTCAAGGGCGTGGTGTTCAAGCTTGAAGGCCGTGACGACGTCACGCTCACGCTGCGCAAGGAAGGCGACGGTGTCGTCACCGCCGCGGACTTTGAACTGCCGCACGACGTTTCGATCGTCAACCCCGACCACGTCATCGCCCATCTTTCGGGCGGTCGCCTTGAAATGCAGATCAAGGTCGAAAAGGGCCGCGGCTACCAGCCCGGCGACGTTCGCGCCTTCCACGACGACTACTCGAAGAACGTGATCGGCCGCATCATCATGGATGCCTCCTTCTCGCCGATCTCGCGCGTTTCCTATCAGGTTCTCGCCGCCCGCGTCGCTCAGCGCACGGACCTCGACAAGCTCGAACTCACGATCGAAACGAACGGCGCCGTTACGCCTGAAGATGCGCTGCGCGATGCCGTGCGCATTCTGCAGGATCAGCTCTCCGTCTTCGGTTCCATCGTCGGCGAAGCCACCGCGGACGAAGTCGAAGAGGAAGAAGAGGACACCACGCCTCCGCTCGATCCGATCCTTCTGCGTCCGGTCGACGACCTCGAACTGACGGTCCGTTCCGCCAACTGCCTCAAGGCCGAAAACATCTACTACATCGGCGACTTGATCCAGCGCACGGAAAACGAACTGCTCAAGACCCCGAACCTCGGCCGCAAGTCCCTGAACGAAATCAAGGAAGTGCTCGCCGCGCACGGTCTTACGCTCGGTTCCCGTCTCGAAAATTGGCCGCCCGCCAATCTCGATCACATCTAATCGACGCGATCACGCAAAAGGCGTTGAGCTCCATCGGGGCTCGCGCCTTTTCTTTCGTTTGGGAGAAGCAAGGTGGACGAACTCCGCATCGACAAGTGGCTCTGGGCGGCCCGTTTCTTCAAGACCCGCTCCATCGCCCAGGAGGAGGTTTCACTCGGGCGCGTGCTCCTCAACGGGCAGCGCGCGAAACCCTCGCGCGACGTCAAGCCCGGCGACCGACTCGAGATTCACCGTTCGGGAGAGGTCTTTCACGTGTACGTGGAGGCGCTCTCCAATCAACGCGGACCCGCCGAGGCCGCTCAGAAGCTCTATCGCGAGACGCCCGAGAGTCTGGCCGCGCGCATGGAGGCCAAGGAGCGCCGCAAGGTCGCCTTCGAGCCCGCCGACGCGATTCGGCAGGGTCGTCCGACGAAGCGCGAAGGGCGAAAGCTGCGCGCCTGGCAGGATCAGTGGAGCTGACTTCGACTGTCGGAGCCCGAAACGAAAAACACCCCGCCGAATTTTGTTCGACGGGGTGTTTTGCCGTGAGGCTCTGCGATTAGTAGTTGTAGCCTTCCTTGAGCCAGCGGGCCACGTCCAGGGCGCAGTACGTGAGAATGCCGTCGGCACCCGCGCGCTTGAAGGAGATCATCGTTTCCATGGTGATCTTCTTTTCATCGATGCAGCCCATGGCGGCGGCGCACTTGATCATGGCGTATTCGCCCGAAACGTGATAGGCGAAGGTGGGCGCCTTGAATTCTTCCTTGACGCGCCAGAGAACGTCGAGGTAGGGGACGCCCGGCTTCACCATCACCATGTCGGCGCCTTCGGCGAGGTCGAGACCCACTTCCCAGAGGGCTTCGTTGCCGTTGGCGGGATCCTGCTGATAGACGGCCTTGTTGGACTTGCCCAGGTTCGAGGCCGAACCCACGGCGTCGCGGAAGGGACCGTAGAAGGACGAGGCGTACTTGGCGGAATAGGCCATGATGCGCGTGTGGATGAGGCCTTCGCGCTCGAGGCGCTCGCGGATGACGCCGATGCGACCGTCCATCATGTCCGAGGGCGCCACGACGTCGGCGCCGGCGCGGGCCTGCGCGAGCACCTGCTCGACGAGTACTTCGATCGTTTCGTCGTTGAGGATGTAGCCCGTTTCATCGATCAGGCCGTCCTGGCCGTGCGTCGTGTACGGGTCGAGCGCCACGTCGCACATCACGCCGAGTTCGGGGTAGGCGGCCTTGAGCGCCTTCACGGCGCGCGGAATGAGACCGTCGGAATTGGCGGCTTCGCGGCCGTCGGGGGTCTTGAGGTCGTCTTCGATGTGCGGGAAGAGGGCGATCATCGGGATGCCGAGTTCCACCATTTCGCCCGCGACCTTGAGGAGTTCGTCGATCGTGAGGCGGTCGACGCCGGGCATGGTCGGGATCGGTTCGCGGCGGCCTTCGCCTTCCATCACGAAGACGGGGAGAATCAGGTCGTTGACCGTCAAGACGTTTTCACGCATGAGACGGCGGGAGAAGTCGTCGTGGCGCATGCGGCGCATGCGCACGGAAGGATAAGCACCGAGGGTCTGCATAAACAATCCTTTTGAAAGAAACGAAGAATTACGATTCGGGCGTTCGAAGGCCGAGCCACCCTTCGAGCGTGGCGGCGAGCTCGGGCACGCCTTCGCGCTTCATGCCCGAGAAGAGCTGCACGGACACCCGGGGGCCGATTTCGGCGGCTCGCTTCCAAGCCAGGTCGAGCGTGCGGCGGCGCTCCATGTTCTTGAGCTGATCGGCCTTGTTGAGAAGCCAGTGCATCGGTACGTTCGGGCGCTCCTTCATGAATTCGATCAACCATTCGTCGGTCGGCATGAAGGGGCGTCGGGCGTCCATGACGACGACGAGCCCCGAGAGCGAGGCGCGCTGCGCGATGTAGCCGCCCACAAGCGACGACCAGGTCTGGCGGACCGATTCGTTCGCCTTCGCAAAGCCGTAGCCCGGCAGGTCCACGAGATGGCCCACCTCTTCGCGCTCGCCCGAGGCGGTTTTGCGCGAGAGAAGGAAGAAGTTCACGAGCTGCGTGCGGCCCGGCGTTTTACTCGCGAAGGCCAGACGCGTCTGTCGCGTGAGAACGTTGATCGTGGTGGACTTGCCGGCGTTGGAACGCCCGGCAAAGGCGATTTCCGGCAAGCCTTCGGGCGGAAGACCCTGCAGCTTGGCCGCGGAAATGAGAAAGCGCGCGCTGTCGAAAATACTCAAGATGGCATCCGTGGAAGGAGGTCTGTGAAAGGGAGGCGGCTTTCGGCCGCGTCCCGCGAAGTCCGACATTGTAGCAAGGCGCCCGCAGACGCCCCGCCGCAACAGTACGATAACGTTGCGCGCTTAACGCAACGTGACCGGGGATCGGACGAGAATCAGCTCTTGCCGAAGACTTCGTTGATCTGCATGGAGACGCGCACGAAGGTCGTGCGCATCGTGAGCTCCTTGAGGCGACGGGCCCCCACGTAGGTGCAGGCCGAGCGCACGCCCCCGAGAATGTCCTGCACCGTGTTCTCCACGGGGCCGCGTTCGGGGAGAAGAACGCTCTTGCCTTCGGCGGCGCGATACTTCGCGACGCCGCCCGAATACTTGTCCATCGCGTCCTTGGAGCTCATGCCGTAGAAGCGGCGGTAGACCTTGCCGTCGAGTTCCACGCGCTCGCCGCCGGCCTCGTCGTGGCCCGCGAACATGCCGCCGAGCATGACGAAGTCGGCGCCGCCGCCGAAGGCCTTGGCGATGTCGCCCGGGACCGTGCAGCCGCCGTCCGCGCAGATGCGCCCGCCGAGACCGTGCGCCGCGTCGGCGCACTCGATGATGGCCGAGAGCTGCGGATAGCCCACGCCCGTCATCTTGCGGGTGGTGCAGACCGACCCCGGCCCGATGCCGACCTTGACGATGTCGGCGCCCGAGAGCAGAAGCTCTTCGGTCATGTCGCCCGTGACGACGTTCCCGGCCATGATGACGAGGTCGGGGAAGGTGTCGCGGACCTTCTTGACGAAGGAGACGAAGGCTTCGGTGTAGCCGTTGGCGACGTCGATGCAGACAAAGGAGACGGCGTTCCCCGAGAGGCGCATGACTTCGCGGAACTTCTCCCAGTCGCCGTCGCCGATCCCGAGGGAATAGAAGGCGGAGGACTTCGTTTCGAGTTTCGAGAAGAAGTCCACGTACTCTTCGACCGAATAGTGCTTGTGCAGCGCCGTGGAGAGACCGTGCTCGGCGAGTGCGCGCGCCATGGCGAAGGTGCCCGTCGTGTCCATGTTGGCCGCGATGATGGGGATCGCGTGATAGGGCGTGCTCGTGTGAAGGAACTTGAAGGAACGGGTGATGTCCACTTCGGAGCGGCTCGTGAGGGTGGATCGCTTCGGACGGATCAGAACGTCCTTGAAGTCGAGACGAACGGTATTCTCAATGTGCATGGTTCCTACCTTTGGCAGTGTACGTACACTTCGGCAAAAACGCGTGAAAACGCTGGTGTGAAGTGAAGATGACAAACACAAAAAAACGCCGGATGCGGAAAGTTCCCGCATTCGGCGTGGAATGATTGTAGAAGACCCCGACCGTCCGTGCAAGCTTTGTTGCGTCGTTTTTCGGGAGGCGTCAGAGGGCGACCTCGCCGCGCGTGAAGTCCTGCCAGGACTGCGGAATCCGAAGCATGCGGACCTGCTCTCCGTCGACGAGATACTCCATCGGGAGCGCTCGGCTGTTGTAGTTGCTCGCCATGCTCGAGCCGTAGGCGCCCGCGTCGAGGATCGCCAGAAAGTCGCCTTCGTGCACGGCAAGTTCGCGGTTCTTCCCGAGGAAGTCGGTGGATTCGCACACGGGGCCCACCACGTCCATGAGGCGCGGCGCTTCGGCGCGCTCCGTGACGGGTTCGATCGCCATCCAGGCGTCGTAGAGGGCGGGGCGGATGAGGTCCGTCATGGCCGCGTCGACGATGCAGAAGGTTTTCGTCGGGCCCGTCTTGATGTATTCGACCCGGGTGAGCAGGACGCCGGCGTTGCCGACGATGCTTCGGCCCGGTTCGGCAAGGAGCGTCAGATCGGTGAGGTTTCGGGCGCTCAGGTGCGCGCGGACTTCCTCGACGAGCTTCGCGGGTTCGGGCGGGCGGTCCCGCGCCGTGTAGACGATGCCGAGCCCCCCGCCGATGTCGAGGTGCGTGAGGCGGATGCCTTCGCTTCGCAGAAGTTCGACCATGTCGAGGAGCTTGTCGACCGATTCGGTGTAGGGCCCGACCGTCGTGATCTGACTGCCGATGTGGCAGTCGATGCCGACGGGCTCGAGCCAGGGATGCTCATGCGCGAGGCGGTAGAGGCGCGGTACGTCGCGCATGGGAATGCCGAACTTGTTGTTGAGAAGCCCCGTGGAAATGTAGGGGTGGGTGTTCGGGTTGACGTTCGGGTTGCAGCGAAGGCTGACGCGCGCGGGGCGGCGCAGGCGCTCCGTCACGCGCATGAGGCGCAAGAGTTCGCTTTCGGACTCGACGTTGATCGAGTAGAGCGAAAGGTCCACGGCGCGTTCGAGCTCCCGCTCGGACTTGCCCACGCCCGAAAAAACGATTTTCTTCGGATCGGCCCCCGCGCGCAGGGCGCGCTCCACCTCGCCGATGCTGACGGTGTCGAAACCCGCACCGAGACGGGCGAGCAGCGTGAGGATGCCGCGCGTCGGATTCGCCTTCACGGCGTAGCACACCAGGTGGGGATGACCGGAAAAACCGCGCTCCCAGGCGGCGAAGTTCTCTTCGATTTGCCGACGGGAGTATACGTAGGCGGGGCCTTCGAGACGTTCGGCCAGATCGGCGAGGTTGACGTCTTCGCAGTGAAGCGTGCTGCCGATGCGCGAAAAGGCGGGTCTCGGACCGTTCGCAGGTGACAAGAGAGGCATGGTGAGGAATGACGGGGAAAGGACGGCGCTACAATGCGCACGAAGGACTCAGCGGGTTTGTCCGGCGGGATTCTCGGGCAGATAGAGGTCTCCCTTGAGACCGCAGCCCGAGAGGGCCGCGCCGAACGCGCAGGAGAGTATCAGGACCAGAAGGGTTCGTTTCATGATGGATCAGACTATGAACAACGACACGGAATATTTGGAGGCGGCCAACGCCAAGCTTGATGCGATCGAGGCCTGGGCCGACGAGGCGCTGCCCGATGCGGACGTCTCTCGTCAGGGGAACGTTTTGACGCTGCAGCTCGAGGGCGGCAATGAAATCGTACTCAATCTGCAGACGCCTTGGCATGAAATTTGGCTGGCTTCGCGTCTCGGAGGCTACCATTTCCGCGAACGCGACGGCGTCTGGCACGACACGCGCACGGACGCGACGCTCGAGGAAAAGCTCGAGGAGGCCGTGAAGGCTCTGACGGCCTGAACAAAGTTTTTCGGCAAAAGGAAGGGGCTCGACCGCAGGTTTGCGTTCGAGCCCCTTCCCCATTTCGGAGCATCAGAAAATCTGATTGCGGATGAGTTCCTTCGTGGATTCGCTCACCGGGTCGCCGTCCTCCATCACGGCGCCGCCCCGCACGGGGTCGCGGTAGTAAAGGAAGCCGTTGCGCTCGACGACGGAGGCGGGACGGACCCGAACGAATTCGGGCTGATCCTTCACGGCCACCTTCATGTAGTCGATCCAGAGCGGAAGCGCCAGACCGCCGCCCGTTTCGCGCGAGCCCAAGGGCTTGGGGTTGTCGTAGCCGATCCAACCGACGGCCACCTGATTGCCCGTGTAGCCGCAGAACCAGGCGTCGTGACTGTCGTTGGTCGTGCCGGTCTTGCCGCCGATGTCGTCGCGCTTGAGTTCGCGCGTGGCGCGGCGGGCGGTGCCCTTCTTGGCGACGTTGGCGAGGAGCTCGTGCATGATGTAGGCGTTGCGGTCGTCGATCGCGCGGATCGACTCGTCGCCCGCCGTGCGGTTGGTGCTGCGCATCAGGACGCGCCCGTCGTTGTCGGTGACGCGTTCGATGAGGTAGGGCTTCACGCGGTAGCCCCCGTTGGCAAAGACCGAATAGGCGCCGAGCATCTGCCAGGGAGTGACGCTGCCGGCGCCGAGCGCCATCGGGAGGTTCGCCGGATGCTTTTCCGGGTCAAAGCCGAACTTCGCGATGTACTGCTGAGCGTATTCGGGCGAAATGGCCTGCATGATGCGGATCGAAACGAGGTTCTTCGACTTCTGCAGGGCCGTTTCAAGGGTCATCGGGCCGTCGAAGCGCCCGTCGTAGTTCTTGGGCTCCCAGAGCTTGTTGCCCGTGAGCTTCGGATCGATCGAAATCGGCGCGTCGTTGATGACGGTGCTCGGCGAGAAGCCCTTGTCGAGCGCCGCCGAATAGACGAAGGGCTTGAACGAGGACCCCGGTTGACGCCAGGCCTGCGTGACGTGGTTGAACATGTTGAGGTTGAAGTCGAACCCGCCCACGAGCGCCGTGACGGCGCCGGTGTTGAAGTTCGAGGCCACGAAGGCGGCCTCCACCTGCGGAACCTGCGCGAGGGTCCAGTGCTTGCCGTCGGCGGAGCGCTGCACGCGGATGATCGAGCCCGGGCGCAGGGGATCGATGCCCTTCTTGGGCTTGGCCGCGAGGTGACGGCGGCCGAACTTGAGGCTCGCCGCGTCGAGCGTGACGATTTCGTCGGCGGAAATGGCCGCCTTGAGCACCTTGGGAGAGGCTTCCGTCACGACGGCGGGCACCATGAAGGGGGAGCTCGCCGTCTTCGCAAGCGCAGCCTTGATGGCCTTCGGGCGCGAGGCGGCGTCGCCGAGTTCGACGAAGCCTTCGGGGCCGCGGTAGCCGTACTTGCGGTCGTAGTTGATCAGATGACGACGCACGGCGTTCACGGCCGCCTGCTGATCGTCCGAACGAATGGTGGTGTAGACGTTGAGGCCGCGCGAATACGTTTCGTCCTTGAAGATGTCGTAGACGAGCATGCGGGCGAGTTCGGCGGCGTACTTGGCGGAAACGCGGTCGCTTGTGACGTTGTCGCGCAGCGTTTCCTCGGCGCTCGCCACGCGGCGCGTCTGCATGGGCTGCGCCTTTTCGGCGAGGTAGGTGACTTCGTCGATGTAGCCGAGGTCGTACATGCGGCGCAGAACGTAGTTCTTGCGCATCGTCGCGCGCGAGGGATTGACGATCGGATTGTAGGCGGAGGGAGCGACGGGAAGCCCCGCGAGCGTCGCGGCCTCGCCGATGGAGATTTCCGAGAGCGGACGGCCGAAGTAGGTGCGCGCCGCGCTCGAGAAGCCGTAGGCGCGCTGACCGAGGTAAATCTGATTCAGATAGATCTCGAGGATCTCGTCCTTCGTGAGCTCCTGTTCGATCTTGAAGGACATCGCGATTTCATAGAGCTTGCGCGTGTACGTGCGGTCGGTCGTGAGGAAGAAGTTTCGCGCGACCTGTTGCGTGATGGTCGAGCCCCCCTGGGCGCGGCGCCCGAGGAGAACGTTCATGACGGCCGCGCGCAGAATCCCCGTGATCTCCACGCCGTGGTGCTCGTAAAAGCCGTCGTCTTCGGCCGCGAGGATCGCGAACTTGACGTGTTCGGGAATGTCCTTCAGGTGCACGAAGTCGCGGCGCTCCTCTCCGAATTCGCCGATGAGCTTCCCGTCGGCGCTCCACACGCGAAGCGGAACCTTCGGACGATAGTCCGTAAGGGTGTCGATGGGCGGGAGCTGCCGGTAGATGAGCGAGAAGACGAAGACGCACAGGAAGACGCCGCAGAGCAGGGCTGCGGCGGAGAGTCCGAAGAACCAGCCGAGAAAGCGGCGGAATCCCGAGGTCTTCTTGGAAGCGGTGCGCGAGCGGGTAGAAGCCACGATGTAGGAGAGGAAAGGATAGTAGCGGTTGGAGAGCGCCCGACCTCCGTGCAAAAGGCGGGCAAAGTGGGAGCATTATAAGTTCGGGATTCGGGGCGGGGCCCGAAATTGTCGCAACCGTGTGCAACAGTCGCTAAAGTTTCGCATCGATGGGAAACAAGCGAAAAGGGTCCAAAAAGTGGATAATCCAAGGACTATGTCTCAGAGAATTTTTACCTACCCCATTCGCGTTGCGGACGACGCCATCGATCGGCTCGGACACGTGAACAACTGCGAGTACCTCCGCTGGATGGAGGCCGCGGCGACGGCGCACGCCGCGCAGAACGGATGGGCCTACGCCGATCTCGTCGGCATACGCCGCATGTGGGTGGCTCGGCAACACTGGGTGGAATACCTCAAGCCCGCCTTCCTCGGCGAAGAGCTGATGATGTTCACGTGGGTGCAGTCGATCCGGCACTTTGCATCGCTGCGCCGCTACGCCCTCAAGCGCGGAGAGGACCTTCTCCTTGCGGGCGCCACGGAGTGGGTGTTCGTCGATTCCGAACGCTTCCGCCCCGCGCGGCTCACCGAGGACGTCGTCGCCTTCTTTCTTACCGTCCCGCCCGACGATCCCGAGCTTCAGACCCTCGGCATCGCGCGGCAGATCCGTTATTCGCCGTCGGCGACGCTCTTGGGTTGAGGTGACAACGTGTCGCATTTTTTGTCGATTGAACATTTGACCTTCGGGTACGGGGAACGGCGCATCCTCAACGACGTCTCCATGCATTTCGAGCGCGGACAGGTGATCGCCATCATGGGCGGATCGGGCATGGGCAAGACCACGCTCCTCAAGCTCATCGGCGGGCTTCTTACGCCGCAGAAGGGCTGTGTGAAGTTCGACGGAGAGGAGATTCACACGGCCGATCAGAAGACGCTCTATCGTCTTCGCCGCCGCATGGGGATGCTCTTTCAGTTCGGCGCCATCTTCACGGACCTCTCGGTCTTTGACAACGTGGCGTTTCCGATGCGCGAGCAGACGAACCTTGACGAGGAGACGATCCGCGACCTGGTGCTTCTCAAGCTCAACGCCGTGGGACTGCGCGGCGCGGCCGAACTCATGCCCTCGGAAGTTTCGGGCGGCATGTCGCGGCGCGTGGCGCTCGCGCGCGCCATCGCGCTCGACCCGGCCCTCATTCTCTACGACGAACCCTTCGCCGGGCTCGATCCCATTTCGATGGGGGTGACGGCCAAGCTCATCCGTTCGCTTTCGGACTCGCTTCACGCCACGAGCATCGTGGTGACGCACGACGTGGCGGAAACCTTTGAAATCGCGGACTACGTCTACATGATTTCCTCGGGGGTCGTCGCCGCCGAGGGCACGCCCGACGAACTTCGCTCGAGCACGGATCCCTTCGTGACGCAGTTCATCCGCGGCGAATCCGACGGTCCCGTGCGCTTCCATTATCCGTCGCCCGATCTTCGGGTCGACTTTCTCGGAGAGAAATCAGCATGATCGGGTGGATTTCCAATTTCGGGGCGACCGTCATCCGGGAAGTCCGCGGCGTCGGCAAATTCGGCCTCTTCTCCGTGCAGGTGTTGCGAAAGCTCACCGGCGCGCGGGGCCGGGCCGTGATGCAGCAGATTCACTTTCTCGGCAACGGGTCGCTTCTCATCATCGCCGTCTCGGGCCTCTTCGTGGGCTTCGTGCTCGGTTTGCAGGGCTACTACACGCTCGTGAGCTACGGCAGCGAACAGGCCCTCGGGGTGCTGGTGGCGCTTTCCCTCGTGCGTGAACTCGGACCCGTGGTGACGGCGCTTCTCTTTGCCGGCCGCGCGGGCACGGCGCTCACCGCTGAGATCGGCCTCATGCGCTCGGGCGAGCAGATCGCCGCCATGGAGATGATGGGGGTCGATCCCTTCAAGCAGGTCCTGGCGCCGCGCTTCTGGGGCGTCTTCGTCGCCATGCCCATCCTGGCCTTGATTTTCTCCGCCGTCGGCATTCTCGGCGCCTGGCTCGTCGGGGTCGGACTCATCGGGACCGACGACGGCGCCTTCTGGTCGCAGATGCAGAGTTCCGTCGACATTTACCACGACATCGGAAACGGCATCCTCAAGAGCATCGTCTTCGGCGTGGTGATCGCGTTGGTGGCGCTCTTTTGCGGTTGGTCGGGACGACCCACGCCCGAAGGCGTGGCGCACTCCACGACGCGCACCGTCGTCACGTCGTCGCTTCTCGTTCTCGGGGTCGACTTCATGATGACGGCCTGGCTTTTCACTGTTTTCTGAATACTTTCTTTTTACGGTGGGGCGCTCCGTCGGGGCGCTCCGAAGGGGACCAACAACCATGCAACGACAGAAAACCCTCGAGTTTTGGGTCGGCATTTTCGTCATTCTCGGCTTCGCCGCCTTGCTCTTCATGGCGCTGCAGAGCGCCAATCTCGGCAGCTTCTCGTTCGGACACAAGACCTACGCCGTCACGGCGGAATTCGACAACATCGGCGGTCTCAAGCCGCGCGCGGCCGTCAAGAGCGCGGGTGTCGTAGTGGGCCGCGTGCGCTCGGTCGAATTCGATCCGGAAACCTTCATGGCCCGCGTGACGATGGATCTGGAACAGAAGTACGCCTTCCCCGCCGACTCGTCGGCGAAGATCCTCACGAGCGGTCTTCTCGGCGAGCAGTACATCGGCCTCGAGGCCGGGGCCGACGAAGCCAATCTCGACGACGGATCGAGCATCCGCCGCACGCAGTCGGCCGTCGTGCTCGAAAATCTGATCAGTCAGTTCCTGTACTCCACTGCGGAAAAAAGTGGAGAATAAACACTCTTTTTGACAGCAAGAGGACCTGAGTCCGCGGAGGGTTCGCGAGGTCCCGTGAGATCCGACAATGAAATCCCGTCAACTTCTTATTCCCGCGTTGATGGCCGGTCTGCTTGCCGGCTGCGCCCAGGTTCCGCCCGATGCGGGACAGACGCCCCACGACCCCCACGAAGCCTTCAACCGCCACATGTGGGCCTTCAACGACGCGCTCGACCGCGCCGTGCTCAAGCCCGTCGCCGAGGGCTACGTGGCCGTGACGAACGAACCCGTCCGCGACGCCGTGAGCAACGCCGTGGACAATCTGCTCGAACCGAACAACGCCGTCAACAACCTCCTGCAGGGAAAGGGCAAGGCGGGGGTGGAATCGACCTTCCGCTTCCTCGTCAACTCGACCTTCGGCATCGCCGGCCTCTTTGACGTCGCCTCCTGGATCGGAATGGAACGCCGTCCGGAAGACTTCGGACAGACGCTCGCCGTCTGGGGCGCGGGGGAAGGCTCTTACTGGGTGCTTCCCTTCCTTGGGCCCACGACGACGCGCGACGTCTGGCGTTATCCCGTGCAGTGGGGGCTCACTCCCACGACCTATCTCTATTGGGATGAGGACTGGTGGCTCGGCGCCGCCCACACCGTCGTGACGGCGGTGGACGGCCGCGCGCGTCTTCTGGAAGTGGAGGACCAGGTCCGCGGCGCCACGATGGACGAATACATCGCCGTGCGCGAAGCCTATCTGAGCATGCGGCGCAACGCCGTGCGCGACGGTGAGGTGTCCGAGGAGGAAGAACTCGGCGGCCTCACGCCGCTCAACTTTGAGGAATGATCATGATTTCCCGCCGTACTTTGGTTTTGTGCGCCGCCTGCGCGGCCGTTCTGCCCGCGGGCGCCCTTCAGGCGGCTCCCGATCCCAAGGGGGATCCCTTCGCCTATCTGGTGGAGCTCAGCAACGTCGTGCTCGACGAAATCCGTAAGAATCCGGCCCTGCACAAGGCCGATCCCGAGCAGGTCCGCAAGCTCGTCGACGAAACGCTCATGCCTGCGGCCGACTTCGAAATGATGACCCGCATGACGGTGGGGCCGCGCTGGCGTCAGGCCTCCGCCGAGGAACGTACCGAACTGATGGAGGCCTTCAAGGCCCTTCTCGTGCGCGTCTATTCGGGTGCGCTCACGACCGTGGAGGACCACCGCTGCGAACTTCGTCCGACGCGCAACAAGAAGGTCCGCGACGAGATGATCGTGCGCACGCTTCTCAAGAGCGCCGGCCGCAACGACATCGGCCTTGACTACCGCATCTACCGCGACAAGACCGGAACCTGGCGCATCGTCGACGTCAACGTCGAAGGCATCTGGATGGTGGAGAACTACCGTTCGCAGTTCGCTCCGATTCTGAGCCAGGAGGGCGTCGCCGGCCTCGTCACGGCGCTTAAGACGAAGAGCGATCAATTCGTCAAGAAGGACGAAAAATGAATCTCAACGGTCGTGACGTGACCGTCGACACGGTCGTCTCCGTCAAGCGGGAGGCGCTCGACGCCTTCCGCGCGGGCGACCGCACGGTCGACTTCGACGGCGTCGGTCGGCTCGACAGCTCCGCCGTCTCTCTTCTTCTCGCGCTTTTGCGCCGATATCCGGAGCTGCGCGTCGAACACGCGCCCGAAGACCTGCGCACGCTCGCGCGTCTCTACGGCGTTCATGAACTTTTAGCCGGGAACGGTCTCTGAGACCGTTCTCAGACAGTCTTTTTCCATGCAGAAACTGAAAATCCGCGGCGGTCGCCGCCTGGTGGGGGAAGTGCGCGCTTCGGGTGCGAAGAACGCCGCGCTTCCGATTTTGGCCGCCTCGCTCCTGTGTCCGGAAGACCTCGTTCTCTCGAACGTGCCCGACCTCGCCGACGTGCGCACGATGTTCCGCCTTCTCGAAGGCATGGGCGTCGTCATCCGTCGGGAGGGCGACAAGGTCGTCCTCAACGCCTCGCGCATCACGAGCACGAAGGCGCCCTACGACCTCGTCAAGACGATGCGCGCCTCGATCCTGACGCTTTGCCCGCTCACCGCCCGCTTCGGCAGCGCCGACGTGAGCCTTCCCGGGGGCTGCGCCATCGGGGCGCGTCCCGTGGATCAGCACATCAAGGGGCTCGAAGCGCTCGGTGCGGAGGTGACGATTGAAAACGGCTACGTTCTCGCGCGGGCCGGCCGCCTCCAGGGCGCGCACATCATCACGGACATGGTGACCGTGACGGGAACGGAAAACCTCCTCATGGCGGCCGTCCTCGCCGACGGCGTCACGGTGATCGAAAACGCCGCGAGGGAACCTGAAGTGGTCGACCTCGCCGAATGTCTCAACAAGATGGGGGCGAAGATCGAGGGCGCCGGCACCCCCGTCATCACCGTGCACGGTGTGGAACGCCTGCACGGCGCCGAACATTCGGTCGTTCCCGACCGCATCGAGGCGGGAAGCTTTTTGATCGCCGGGATCGTCACGCGCGGCGACGTGCTCGTGACGCACTGCGTGCCCGCGCACATGGACGTGCTTCTCGCGAAGCTGCGCGAAGCGGGCGCCGACATCGTCACGGGACCCGACTGGGTGCGGGCCCGCATGACGGAGCGTCCCCGGGCCGTTTCAGTGCGCACCATGCCGCATCCGGGCTTCCCGACGGACATGCAGGCGCAGTTCATGACGCTCGACGTGCTCGCCGAGGGCACGAGCTCGATCACGGAGACCATTTTCGAGAACCGCTTCATGCACGTGCCGGAGCTGCAGCGCCTCGGCGCGCGGATTTCGATCTCGGACCACACGGCCGTCGTCGAGGGCGTCGAAAAGCTTTCGGGGGCGACCGTCATGGCGACGGATCTGCGCGCGAGCGCTTCGCTCGTCATCGCGGCCCTTGCCGCGGAGGGCGAAAGCACGGTCGACCGCATCTACCATCTCGACCGCGGCTACGAGCACATGGAAACGAAGTTGCGCGCGCTCGGCGCCGACATCGTCCGCGTGAGCGAGTGACACGCGGGAAGCCCCCATCCCAAGGCATGTGGCGAAAGCGGCGGGGGTTGTACATAATGTTCGGAAAGCCTCCGTTCTGAAACCTCGGGACGGAGGGACCGATCGACCTGGCCGGAGAAATACATGCAACTCGACGATTGTCTTTTCTGCCGCATCGCCCGCGGCGAGATTCCGTCTAACAAGATTTACGAGGACGACGACGTTCTCGCGTTTCGCGACATCAACCCGCGCGCGCCCGTGCACTTCTTGATCATTCCGAAGAAGCACGTGCAATCTCTTGCTCAGACGACTCCCGAAGACGAAGCGCTTTTGGGTAAAATGTTGAGTCTGACCCGCACGCTTGCTCTGCAGGAGGGGTGTGTGAACGGATATCGCGTCGTCATCAATACGGGCGCGGACGGCGGACAGGAAGTTCCGCATCTGCACGTCCACGTGCTCGGCGGCGCACGTCCCTGGAAACAAATGTAAATTCAACTCTCGGAGAAGATTATGGGTTCCCTTTCTGTTTGGCATTGGCTGATCGTTCTGGTCATTGTCGTTCTGGTGTTCGGTACGGGCAAGCTCAAGAACATGGGCAAGGACCTCGGCGGCGCCATCCGCGGCTTCAAGGAAGGCATGAACGAAGGCGAAACGGACGCCAAGAAGGAAATCGCTCAGTCCAAGGAGACCGTTGACGTCGAGGCCAAGGACAAGGACCAGACCAAGGCCGGCTGATCATAAGGCGCAGGACCCGCGCCTGCGGTGCGGGTCTCGTGTGCGGAAGGGAGGCTGCGGCCACCGCCGTTCGCTGAGAACGGAGGGGACCGCGGCTTTTCTTGCTTTCATCCGATGACAAATCCGCTGACGCTTCGGCGGATTCGTCGCAGAACGCAACGGAAGACTTATGTTTGATTTCGGCTTCAGCGAAATGCTCCTCGTGGGGATCGTCGCGCTTGTCGTGCTCGGTCCCGAACGTCTGCCCGTCGTGGCGAAAACCGCCGGGGAATGGGTGGGCAAGGCGCAGCGCTTCGTCGCACAGGTCAAGTCCGACATTGACCGCGAAACGGAATTGTCGGAACTCAAGAAAATCCAGGAAGAGGCCAGGGCGATCGCTTCCGACGTGAAAGACAGCGTCGAGAAGGCCGCCACGCAGATCGAGTCGGACGTCAAGAGCGCGGCCGGCGAAGTCGAGGCCGTCGGCCAGGCGGTGGAGGCGGAGGCACAGAGCGTGGCTTCCCAAGCGAGCGTCGAAACGACTTCGAGCACGGACCTCGCCAACGTGTACGGTTGGGGAACGCCCGACACGGCGCCCACGCCCCAGTACACCTGGGAGGAACCCAAGCGCTTTGCGAAGCGCTACCACTCCGGACCGTCGGTGGACGAGCTGGCGGGCGAAATCGAAAAGTTGCGCCGCGAACTCGGCATGCGCGAAGCGCAGATGGGCGGCTCGGGACGCCGCTATGCGGCCCGTTCCCGCAGCAGCCGTCCCCGGATCTATCGTTAATCTCCAAACATCATGGCTACTCAAACCACTCCCGAACTGGAAGCGCCCGACGATCCCGCCAACGAGCAGCCGCTCGTGAGCCATCTCGTGGAACTGCGCAACCGCATGGTGCGGGCCTCGTTGGCCGTGCTCGTGGTGTTCGCGTGCTTGTCTCCCTTCATGAAGCAGATCTTCGACTTCTTGAGCCAGCCGCTCATGGTCGCTCTGCCGCAGGGCGTCAAGCTGCTCGCCACCGGCGTCGTGGCGCCCTTCATGGTGCCGCTCAAGGTGACGCTCTTCGTGGCGTTTCTGATCGCTCTGCCCTACGTGCTCTATCAGATGTGGGCGTACATCGCGCCGGCGCTCTATCGCCGTGAGAAGCGGCTCGCGCTCCCGATTCTCGTGAGCTCGATCTGCATGTTTGCGCTCGGCATGGCGTACTGCTACTTCATCGTCTTCCGCATGGTCTTTCAGTTCATCGCCGGGTTCTCGCCCGACAGCGTGAACTTCGCGCCGGACATCGACTCGTACTTCAGCTTCGTTCTGACGATGTTCGTGGCCTTCGGCCTGACGTTTGAAGTCCCGATCGTCGTCGTGGTGCTCAACCGCGTGGGCTTCGCCTCCTACGAAAAGCTCGTGCAGGTCCGCCCCTTCGTGATCGTGGGCGCCTTCGTTCTCGCGGCTATCTTCACGCCGCCCGACGTGCTTTCGCAGCTTCTTCTCGCGTTGCCGCTCGTGCTCCTCTTCCAGGTGGGCATCTGGCTCGTGCGCTTCTTCGGCAAGTCGCAGGAGGACATCGACGAGATGAAGGATAAGGAAGATCCTGAGGAATAAAAGGGATCGCCCGATACAAACGGCCCCGGCAAAGTCAGAACGGCTTTCCGGGGCTTTTTTCGTTTTGCGCTCAGGGTTCGGCGGCGTTTTCGTCCGAGAGGAACTCCTCTCGCTCGAGCGATCCGGAAGGACGGCGCGAGACGACGAGCGGCAGGTCGATCGTCTGCCGGCCGCGCAGGACGGAAAGCGTCACCGTATCGCCGGGGCGCATGCGCGCGATCCGCTGCAGGAGTCGATGCGCCGTCCGGACGGCTTCGCCGTCGATGGCGAGCACGATGTCGAAGGGACGCAGTCCCGCCCGCTCGGCGGGACTGTCGGCGAGCACGCGCTTCACCATGACGCCGTCCTGGCGGGAGAGTCCGAGGTCCTGCGCGAGTTCCGGGGAGAGTTGACGGGGGATGAAGCCGAAATATCCGCGCACGACTTCGCTTCCCGCCTTGAGGCTCGGCAGAACGTTTTGAATGAGCGAAATGGGGATGGCAAAGCCGATGCCGACGAAGCCCTCGGAGAAGTCGGGAGCGAAGATGGCGCTGTTGATCCCGATGAGTTCGCCCTGCGCGTTGACGAGCGCGCCGCCGGAATTGCCCTGATTGATCGCCGCGTCGGTTTGAATGAAGTCTTCGTAGATGTTGAGGCCGAGGCCGTGGCGTCCGAGGGCGGAAATGATGCCCGACGTGACGGTCTGACCGACGCCGAAGGGGTTCCCGATGGCGAGGACCGTCTGTCCGACGGCAAGCTTTGCGTCCTGCGACAAACGGATGGGCGTGAGCGCCCCCTTGGGCGCGATGACGCGCAGAAGAGCGAGGTCCGTTTCCGGGTCCGTCCCCACGAGGCGGGCCTCCCAGTGGCGTTCGGTGTCGGAAGTCGTCACGAGAAGGTCCTTGATGCCGTCGACCACGTGGTGGTTGGTGAGCACGAATCCCTCTTCGTCGAGGACGACGCCGCTTCCGAGCGGCTGCACGTTGAGTTCCGGCGCGTCGTGCCAGTCCGAACCGATTTCCACGCCGCTCTCGGGACGCACGGTGCGTCGGGCCAGAACGGTCACGACGGCGGGCGATGCCTGTCGGACGGCTGCGGCGAGGTCGGGCGCGGCGGAGGGAACGGCCGGCGCCGGAACCTCGGGAGAAAGCCCGCGGAAAACCAGAAAGAGGGCGAGGCCGACGGTGACGGCCTGGGCAAAGAGTAACCAGAGACGACGGATCATGGCTGCGGAAGAATGCAAAGTCCTGCCATTGTACAAACTCAACCGAAAAGAGAAAACGAAAGTCGCGTAGACTGTCGCCATGTCAATGTCAAGGAGGTGCCATGCAGCGCGGTGAATTGCTTTCCCATTTGGACGAATTCCTTCAGGCGGAGATGTTTCGGGATTACGCCCCCAACGGTCTGCAGGTGGAGGGCCGCGCCGAGATCCGCCGGATTCTTCTCGGCGTGAGCGCTTCGCGCTCTCTCGTCGAGGAGGCCGTTTCGCAGAAGGTCGACGCGATTCTCGTGCACCACGGTTGGTTCTGGCGCGGAGAGCCCGCGCCCGTCGTCGGGCTGAAGCGCGAGCGTCTTGCGCCTCTTCTTGCAAACGACATCAATCTGATTGCCTATCATCTGCCGCTTGACGCGCATCCGACGGTGGGGAACAACGCGGAACTCGGGCGGCTTCTCGACCTCACGGTCACGGCGCGAGCGGGAGACTACGAACTTCTCTGGGTCGGCGAGCCGAAGCGGGGCGAAATGAGCGTCGCCGCCTTTGCCGAACGCGTCGAAGCTGTTCTCGGCCGACGCCCCCTCGTTCTCGGGCCGACCGAACGAACGGTGCGGCGCGTGGCTTGGTGTTCGGGCGCGGCGCAGGGCGAAATCGGGCTTGCGGCCGCCCTCGGGGCCGATCTCTTTCTTTCGGGCGAAGTGAGCGAAAGAACGACGTATGAAGCCGAGGAGCTCGGCGTCACCTATCTGGCGGCGGGGCACCACGCCACCGAGCAGTTCGGCATCCGCGCGCTCGGGCGTCACCTCGCCGAACGTTGGCCGGAACTCGACCTCCGATTCTTTGATACGAAGAATCCCGTGTGAGGGGAGTGGGATCTTGGACCGACTTTTGATAAAATAAAAAATTCCACGTGTTCCGGGTCGGAAGACGCGTGTACGTACGAAACATTGAGGAACCGCATTCATGATAATGCTCTATTCGGGCATGACTTGCCCCTTCTCGCACAGCACCCGCATCGTTTTGCAGGAAAAAGGGTGTGAATTCGAAATCACCGACGTCGACATGTATCAGCCGATCGACGTGAAGGTCAGTGCGTTGAGCCCGTATGGAGAAGTTCCGATCCTGCAGGATCGCGATCTGGTTCTCTTCAACGCCCGCGTCATCAACGAATACCTCGACGAACGCTTCCCGCATCCGCAGCTCATGCCGGCGGATCCGACGAACCGCGCCCGCGCCCGTCTCTTCCTCTACCTCTTCGAACGGGAAATCTTCACGCACGTGCGCACGCTCGAAGCGGTCGATCTGCCCGAATCGGAATACGAAAAGGCCCGCAACACGCTGCGCGACCAGCTCACGCTCATCGCCCTGCGTCTCAACACGTCGAAGTACATGATGGGCGACGAATACTCGCTGCTCGACATCAGCATGGCGCCGGTGCTTTGGCGCCTCTCGCACTGGGGCATCGAAATGCCGCGTTCCGCCGCGCCGATCATGACGTACGGCGAACGCCTCTTCGCCCGTCCCGCCTTCATCGAGTCCATGACGCCCAACGAACGCGTGATGCGCCGCTGATCGACGGACGACGAAGCGAACACGAAAGACCGGCGCGCTTTTCCAAGACGCCGGTTTTTTCTTCGGGAGAAAAAGCCGTGAAGCAAAACGAACTGAAGCCCTACCTGATCCGAGCCATTCTCGAGCTCTGCGCCGACCGCGGCCTGACCCCCTACATGGTGGTCGCAGTGAACGACGAGTGCCGCGTTCCCGATGAATTCGTTCGGGACGGCATGATCGTCTTCGACATTTCCTCCGAAGCCACGAACCGCTTCGAAGTGACCGACGAAAAGGTTTCCTTCCAGGCCCGCTTCGGCGAGGACAACCGCATCGTCGACATCTACGTGCCCATGGAGACGATCGCCTTCGTCTTCCCGATGGAACGCCAGGACCTCGGATTGCAGTTCGACGTCACGCCCGAAGAAAAGCCGGAAAAGAAAGAAACGAAGGAGACGCCGGTAACGCCTCATCGTCCCACGCGTTTGAAGTAACGGTTTTGATCTGGTAAGATTAAAAACTTCCCTCGCCTCTTTAGCTCAGTTGGTAGAGCAACTGATTTGTAATCAGTAGGTCGTCTGTTCGAGCCAGACAAGGGGCACCAGACACCCGACCCGTACCGTTTGCCGCGGTGCGGGTTTTTTGTTTTCTGCCGCCCGTACAGGGGGTGGGACAAACATGGCACAAGAGTGTACAGTACGTCCTGCACCCAACGAATGGCGACGAAAAAAAAAGGAGGCTTCATGGCGAGGGGGCGTTGGAATCAAACGGGGCCGGCCACGGCGATCGGTCTGATCGCGCCCGTCTGCTGGGGCATGTCGGTGAGTCTTGTGCGGGGGATCGCCGAAAATTTCGGCATGGCCCAGGGGCAGTTCTTCCTCTACCTGATCGCGGCGGTGTCGCTCTACTTCACGGTCGGCCTCCCGAACTTCCGCACGATGAACCGCAAGTATCTCTTCATCGGCATACCCACCGCCGTGGCGAGCGGACTCACCTTCGTGCTCGCGATCTTCACGTCCGACGGTGGCGCCCAGACGCTCGAAGTCGGGATGGTGAACTACCTCTGGCCCTCCCTTACGATTCTCTTTGCGGTGCTCTTCAACGGCGTCAAGGGGCGCTGGTGGCTTTGGCTCGGCGTGGCGCTGGCGCTCTACGGCATCCTTCGCATTCTGGGCGGCGACGCGGGCCTCTCCTGGAGCGGCTTTTGCGAGCGCTTCGCGCACAATCCGATCAGCTACATTCTTGCGCTCGCCGCGGCGCTCACCTGGTCGGGCTTTTCGAGCATGACCCGCGCCTGGGGCGAGGGGCACAATCCGAGCACGGTGCTCTTCATGATCGACACGACGATTTACGGCCTATTCTGGCTTTTCGGCTTCGGCGCCTCCGCCGCGACGCCCGACTGGCGGGGGATCGCGAGCGTCGTCGTGGGCGGCATCGTGATGGGAAGCGCCTATGCCTGCTGGGCGCACGGCATGCAGCGCGGCAACATCACCCTCTTGGCGACGGCTTCCTACTTCACGCCGGCGCTTTCCTGTCTGTTCGGCGTCTTCTGGCTCGGCGCCGAGCTGACGGCTTCCTTCTGGACGGGCGTGGCGCTCGTCATCTCGGGCTCCATTCTCTGCTGGAGCGCGACGAGCCGGCGCTTCAACCGCTGAAGTGCCCGACCGTTCCGAGCGTGACGCGGTCGTTGCCGCCGAAGTCCTTTACCGTGCGCACGGCCAGGAAGCCCGCGTGTTGGAGTAGATTGCGGCAGGCTTCGCCCTGATCGTAGCCGTGTTCGAGAAGAAGCCATCCGCCCGAGCGCAGATGCGCGGGTGCGCCGAGCGCGATGACGGCGAGCGCGCTCAAGCCGTCTCCTTCGTCGGTGAGGGCCGAGCGGGGTTCGAACATGAGGTTCGCGAGATGTTCGTCGTCGGCGCGGATATAGGGGGGATTGCTCACGATGAGGTCGAACTGTTCCTCCTCGCCGACCGCCTCCCACCAGGCGCCGCGGCGAAACGCCACCTTGGCCTTGAGTTTCTCCGCGTTGCGTTCGGCCGTAAGCAGCGCCTCCTGCGAGACGTCGGTCGCCACGACTTCGGAATTCTTCATTTCCAGGGCGAGCGTGACGGCGAGGCATCCGCTCCCCGTGCCGAGATCGAGCACGCGCGGCGCCTCGTCAAAGAGTTCGAGCGCCGTGTCGACGAGCACTTCCGTGTCGGGCCGGGGAATCAGAACGGAGGGATTCACCTCGAAGAAACGCCCGTAAAAATCCTGCTCTCCCGTAATGTAGGGGACGGGCGTTCCGCTTTTGCGCATGACGACGTAGAGGCGGAACTTCTCGACCTTCTCCTCGTCGGGGACGTCCAGATCATGGGCGATCAGAAATTCGCGGCGCACGCCGAGCGCATGCGCAAGCAGCACCATGGTTTCGAACCGGCCGATCTGTTCGGTTCCCTCTTGGATCAACGTGCGGATGTCGGGGCGGGTCATGAAAAGGTCTCGCTTCAGAGAGAGGATGCCAACAGGGACGCCTGATGCTCCATGGTCAGGGCGGAGATCAGTTCGTCGAGGTCGCCGTCGAGCACGGCATCGAGACGGTAGAGCGTCAGATTGATGCGGTGGTCGGTGACGCGGCCCTGCGGGAAATTGTAGGTCCGAATGCGCTCGGAACGGTCCCCCGAACCGACGAGAGATTTTCTCTCGCTCGCTTCCTTGGCCTTTTGCTCGGCCTCCCGCATGGCGTAGAGACGTGCGGCGAGCACGGCCATGGCGCGCGCCTTGTTCTGCGTTTGCGAACGTTCGTCCTGACACTCCACGGTGAGTCCCGTCGGAAGGTGCGTGATGCGAACGGCCGAGTCGGTCTTCTGCACGTGCTGGCCGCCGGCGCCCGAGGCGCGGAAGACGTCGATGCGAAGATCCTTGGGGGAGAGATCCGCCACCTCGACCGCGTCGAGTTCCGGCAGGACGGCGACCGTGGCGGCCGACGTGTGGATGCGTCCCTGGGATTCGGTGACGGGGACGCGCTGCACGCGGTGCACGCCCGATTCGAACTTGAGGGCGGAATAGGCGGCCCGTCCGATGATGCGCACGATGACTTCGCGGTAGCCGCCGAGGTCGCTCGGGTTTTCGGAGACGATTTCGGTCTTCCAACCCCGGTTTTCCGCGTAGCGCAGATACATGCGCAGAAGATCCCCCGCAAAGAGGGCGGATTCGTCTCCGCCCGTGCCGGCGCGGATTTCGAGAAAGAGGTTCTTTTCGTCGTTCGGATCCTTGGGGAGGAGGGCGATTTCGAGGTCGTGCTCGACCGTCTCCATGCGGCCTTTGGCCTCGCGGATTTCCTCTTCGGCGTACGCCTGCCACTCCGGATCGTCCCGCAGCGCCTCGGCGGTTTCGAGATCCTTTTGCGCGTCCTCGTAAGCCCGGCCAAGCGTCACGACGGGTTCGATGTCGGAGCGCTCCTTGGTGAGGTCGCGCAGACGGTTCGTGTCGCTTGCGACGTCGGGCGCCGCGAGCATGCGGTCGATTTCCTCGAGACGGCGGGTCAGGGTGACGAGTTTCGAAAGCAATCTTTCGTTCATGGCAAAGCAGGTCGGCGCGGGAGAAAAGGACGAGGATAACAAAAGGCCGCAACGCGTGCGGCCTTCTTCGGGATGTCGTCGGATTACCGGTCGTGGCGGCGGTAGAACTTCGAGAGAAGCCGCTCCATGAGGTCCCGGTCTTCAAGCGAGAGTCCCTCGCCGTTTCTCAGAAGGATGGTCGGATCGTGCACGAGCTTGTTCGTGAGACCGTAGGCGAGCATCTCGAGAACCTCTTCGGGATCGTCGCCGTGATGCAGGTGACGCAGGGCCCGCTGAAGTTCGAAGTCGCGCAGATAGTTGGCGCGGTCGCGAAGCGACTGGATGGACGGCACCGTTTCACGGATCTTGAGCCAGGAGGAAAAGTCGTTGACGCGCAGACGAATGATGGTTTCGGCCTGCGAGATGGCGGCCTGACGGCTCTGAAGGCCCTGATTGACGACCTGCCCGAGATCGTCGACCGTGTAGACGTACACGTCGTCGAGCCGGTCGATTTCCGCTTCGACGTCGCGGGGCACCGCCAGGTCGACAATGAACATCGGACGGTGGCGGCGTTCGGCGACGGCGCGCTCGATCATGCCGAGACCGATGATCGGGAGGGCCGAGGCGGTGCAGGAGACGATGACGTCGAATTCCGCGATGCGTTCGGGAAGATCGGCGAGCTTCATCGCGTCGGCGTTGACGGTACGGGCAAGCGACTGGCCGCGCTCGAGCGTGCGGTTGGCGATCGTGATCGACTTGGGCTTCTGCGCGGCGAAGTGCGCGACGCAGAGTTCGATCATTTCACCCGCGCCCACGAAGAGGACCTTTTCGTCCTGAAGCGAACCGAAAAGGCGAAGCGCAAGACGCACGGCCGCGGCGGCGAGGCTCACGGAGTTGGCGCCGATCGCGGTGGCGGTGCGCACTTCCTTGGCCACCGTAAAGGTGGTCTGGAAGAGATGGTTGAGCATGACGCCGAGCCCGTGGCATTCGCGCGCGATCTTTTCGGCCTTCTTCATCTGGCCGACGATCTGCGTTTCGCCGAGCACCATGGAGTCAAGCCCGGAGGCGACTCGGAAGGTGTGCTGAGCGGCTTCTTCCTGATAGAACGTATAGATGTGCGGTTCGAGCTCGTTCAACTGAACGTGCTTGCACTCGGCCAGATAGCTCAGGACGCTCGCGCGGGCGGCTTCGGCGTTTTCGGCCGCGAGATAGATTTCCGTACGGTTGCAGGTCGACAAAATGGCGGCTTCGTGCACGCCTCCCTGACGGGGGGACGAAAAGCGTTCGCGCAGGTATCCGATGGTCGCGGGAATTTCCGCGTCGCCGAACGAAACGCGTTGGCGCACTTCCACCGGAGCCGTCGTGTGATTGAGACCTAAGGCAATCAGTTGCATGGGCGTATGGGATGGATGGTTTGGTATCGGGCGCGTTGAAATGGTTTTGGGGTCCGCGCCGATGCGTGTCTATTTGTAATGTTGTGCGGATTATACGGAGAGAAAGGTTCGGTTTTCCTTAAGAAAGCGGGTGCGGGGAAGCCGAGGCGCCGAATGCTACAATCCCAAGCCTTCAGAGGTAACTTTTTCAGGAATTTCAACGAATGACGAACCTTGAGACGAGACCGGGCGGCGCACTCGTGCTGTTTTCCGGCGGCCAGGATTCCACGACCTGCCTGGCGTGGGCGCTGAGCCGCTTCGACCGGGTCGAAACGGTGGGCGTGCGCTACGGCCAGCGCCACGACGTGGAGATGACCTGCCGACGGAACGTGCTCGCCGCGATGCGGGCGATGTCGGCCGACTGGGACGCCCGACTCGGGCCCGACCACGAACTCGACATGAGTCTTCTCGGACAAATTTCCGACTGCGCCCTCACGCGCGAGCGCGCGCTCGAGTGGGAGGCCAACGGTGTTCCGAACACCTTCGTGCCGGCGAGAAACCTGCTCTTTTTCACCTTCGCCGCCGCGCTCGGTTACCGCCGAAAGATCCGCACGCTCGTGGGCGGGATGTGCGAGACGGACTATTCGGGCTACGCGGACTGCCGCGACAACACCTTGAAGAGCCTGCAGGTGACGCTTTCGCTCGGGCTCGACGAACCGGTCGTGATCGAAACGCCCCTCATGTGGCTCGACAAGGCCGCAACGTGGCGCCTGGCGGAATCTTTGGGCGGAGAGGCTTTCGTGGAGCTCGTGCGCCGCGAGACGCACACCTGTTACCTCGGAAACCGCACGGACTGGCACGAATGGGGGTACGGCTGCGGCGAATGCCCGGCCTGCCGTCTGCGTGCGCAGGGCTGGATTGCCTATCGGCAGGGGAAGGAATAAAAAAACGGGACATCGCCCGACGTAAGGCGATGTCCCGAATCTGGTGGCTAGGGACGGAATCGAACCGCCGACACGCGGATTTTCAATCCGCTGCTCTACCAACTGAGCTACCTAGCCACAAGAGTTCTCAATCATAACCGATCCACGAAAAATTTGCAAGGGGTGTTTGCAAATTTCTCCGGGGAGGCCGGATAGGGATCGGTCGTTTCGAGTGGAAGCAGAGGATCGTTACGTTTTTCCCGACTTGCCCGAGGGCGGTTTTGGGTACACTATCCATCCTTTCCTTTCTCTCCAAAGTGTCGACATGGTGAAGACGGTCTTATCGCTTACGCTTCTCGGAACCCTTCTTACGACGTCTGCCGCGCAGGCGGCCACGGCCGATTCCGTGCGCACGAGCCTGATGACGGCCACGGGCCTGATTGCCGATGCGGTCGAACCCTCTCCCGTGAAGGGCATCTGGGAGGTGCAGATTCAGGGGCGCATTTTCTACGTGGACGACGAAGCCAAGTACGTGCTCGCCGGCGCCAACATCATTGAAACGGCCACGCAGAAGAATCTGACGAACGAGCGTCTGCGCGAGATCGCGCGCGAGAATTGGTCGAAGTGGCCGCTCCAGGACGCCGTCAAGCAGGTCTACGGGAAGGGCGAGCGCCAGATCGTCGTCTTTTCGGATGCCAACTGCCAGTACTGCCGCGCGATGGAAAACGTTTGGGAACAGGTCGGCAATCTGACGGTCTACACCTTCATTACGCCGCTCATCCGCGGGGAAAAGATCAACCGCGAAATCGTGTGCTCGAGCGATCCGTCCGCCGCCTGGCACGCCTGGATGGGCGAAGGCAAGATGCCCGCTCCGGCGCCCATGACGTGCGACAAGAGCGTTTTGGACCGGAATCTTCAGATGGTCCGCAAGCTCGGCATCACGGGGGCTCCCACGTTCTTCTTCCCGAGCGGGGACCGCATGACGGGGGCCATGTCGGCCATACAGCTCGAAAAGCTGCTCGCCGCGACGGCGGGAAGCTGATCTCGCCGGGTCGGAAGCTAAAAGAGGAGGGGGCGTTTCGCCCCCTTCGCTTTTTGGCCGCCGCTTCTCATTCCTTTGCGTCTTCCGGACGCAGGCCGTTCGGAATCAGCACCCAGGCGCGCGCCTCGCTTTTTTGGCGTCCGGCACTCGCGCCCGCCTCGTCGCCGAATCCCCAGAAATAGTCGAAGCGGATGGCGCCCCGAATCGCGCCGCCCGTATCCTGCGCCACGACCGGGCGCGTGAAGTGAAGCGACGGGCTTTCCTGCGAGACGGACACGACGAAGGGCGTGCCGAGTCGCCAATGTCTCGGATCGACGGCGACGCTCGCCATCGGAGTGAGCGGAACCCCCTGGGCGCCGACCGGTCCCTTTGTCGGATCGGTCTTTCTCTCTTCAAAGAAGACGTAGCTCGGATTCTGCGCGAGCGCTTCCTTTACCTGCGCGGGGTGTTCTTTCGCCCAGCGGCGGATGCGCTGCATGGAGAGTTCGTGGGGCTTGAGGTGCCCCTTTTGAATCAGCCAGTTGCCGATCGACCGGTAGCCGTAGCCGTTTTGATCGGCAAAACCCACGCGCATGAAACCGCCGTCGGGGAGCCGGATGCGGCCCGACCCCTGAATGTGCAGAAAGAAGGCGTCGACGGGATCGTCCACCCAGGCGATGGCCCAGCGATCCAGGTCGGAGCGCTCCTGAATTTCTCCGCGCGTGTCGTAGGGGACGAGCTTTCGGCCGACGACCTTGCCGCGCAGGCGCAGTCCCTTGAGCTGCGGGTAGACGTCGGCGAGATCCACCTGAATCAGATCGTCCGGAACGCCGTAGAGCGGATGGACGTACGGCCCCTGACGAACGCGGCTTCCGCGCAGAAGCGGTTCGTAGTATCCCGTCATGAGGCCGGTGTCGTCCGAAGAAACCTCTTCGCCGTTTTCAAGACGGGCGACGCGCACGTGCCAGGGCGTGAAGTTCGAGCGGAAGAAGGTTTCGGCGTCCTGCGGACCGGTCTCCACGGCGCGACGGCATACGTCCCGCCAGTTGGGGCGCTTGCCGAGCGGTTCGCACCCGGTGCGGAAGGCCTCGAGAGCTGCCTGCCAGTCGGCGGGCGCGATGTCGGGGAGGGCCGAAAATTCGACGGCCTCAAAACGGGTCTCGACGGTCTTCTTCACCGGAGTCTCGGGCTCCTGCGTCGTGGTGCAGGCGGCGAGGAGCGTCAGGGTCGACAGCAGGCCGACCCGCAAAAGGGGATTTCGCATCATGAGGGGAGGATCCGAGTTCGTCAAAAACCGCACTCATTATACGTAGCGAGTCGGACTGCACGACGCGGGCGAATGACAGTCGGTAGAATGAGGCGACTTTTCTTTGAGGATCCAACGCATGCAACGCTGCAGAATCGCTCCCTCCATCCTTTCCGCCGACTTCGCCCGTTTGGGCGAGGAAGTCCGCGACGTGGTTTCGGCCGGCGCCGACTGGATTCACTTCGACGTGATGGACAATCATTACGTTCCCAACCTCACCGTCGGACCCCAGGTGCTCAAGGCCATCCGTCCCTACAGCGACGTGCCGATCGACGTGCATCTGATGATCGAGCCCGTGGACGAACTCATTCCCGCCTTCGCCAAGGCGGGGGCCGACTACATCACCTTCCACTGTGAAGCTTCGCGCCACATCGACCGCACGCTGCAGCTCATCCGCAGCTTCGGCGTCAAGGCGGGGCTCGTCTTCAATCCCGCGACGCCGCTCTCCTATCTTGATTACGAACTCGACAACGTCGATCTCGTGCTTCTCATGAGCGTGAATCCGGGGTTCGGCGGACAGAGCTTCATTCCCTCCACCCTGGAGAAGGTGCGTGAAGTCCGTCGCCGTCTCGACGCCTATCGCGCGCAAGCCGGCCGTGAAATCCTTCTCGAGGTCGACGGAGGCGTCAAGCCCGACAACATTGCGCAGATCGCTGCGGCGGGCGCCGACACCTTTGTGGCGGGTTCCGCCGTTTTTGGCGCGGGCAGTCCCGAGGGCTACCGCGACGTGATCACCCGCATGAAGGCGGCTGCCGGCGAAGGAATGGCGAAAAAGTGATGCGGGCGGTTCTCTTTGATTTGGACGGCACGCTCGTCAATTCGTTGCCTGAGATTTCGCACGGCGTCAACGAGGCGCTGGCGCGTCAGGGGAAACCTGCGCTCTCCGACGAGAAAATCGCCGCCATGATCGGGCGCGGCGTGTCCGTCCTGGCGGACCGCGTCACCGCGGCCTGCGCGCCCGACTCTCCGGACCGCGACCGTCTCTTTCAGGACATCGTGGACGCCTGGGCCGAATCGAACGGTCGGGGAACGGTGCTCTTCCCGGATGCGGCGTCCGTCATCGCCGAGCTTCGCGCCCGCGGCATTCGGGTGGGACTGGTCACGAACAAGCTTCGCGATCTGACGCTCTCCTTTTTGAAGGACCGCGGCATGGAGGGCTGGTTCGACGTCGTGGTGGCGGGGGATGATTGCCCTCAGCCCAAGCCGGCGCCGGACATGATCCTGCGTGCGCTCTCCGAACTCGGCGTTTCCGCCGAAAACGCGTTGATGGTGGGCGACAGCCGCAACGACGCGCTGGCCGCTCGGGCGGCCGGCGTGCGCGCAGTGCTTCTCACGACCGGGTACAACGAAGGCGTGTCGATGGAAGACTGGGCGAAGGAGGAGGGGTTCGACGCTCCTTATCCGAGTTTGAGCGCCGCTCTCGGGACCCTTTGCGGGGAGGAAGAATGATGGGTTTCAAAACAATTCTTACGCTCGTCTTTGCGATCTCTCTGCCGTTGGGTGCGTCGGCGGCCGACGATTTGGCTGCGTGCTATCGAGACGCCAAGGACGTGACGCAGACGAAGGCGTGCCTGGAGAAAGAGTGGAAGGCCGTGCAGGCCGAACACAAGGAGGCCGTCGAGCGCGTCGCCTCTTTGGCGAAGGCCTGGGACAAACCTTATAAGACCCGGGACCGTTGGAACCGCTTCATTCGGGCGAGCCAGAACTTCGAAACCTGGGCTCGCCGGGAGTGCGAGTTCGTCAAGATGACGACGAAAGGGAACCGTACGACGGAACAGGCGGCGGAGTTGGCCTGCCGAATCAATCTCTACCGCGTGCGCATCGACATGTTGGAAAACCACTATTTGAGCAGTCAGAAGTGACGATCGACTGGAGCACCTCGCGACTCACCGGACGCTGGAAGTCGCTTACCGAAGAATTTCTGGCTTCTCCGGAAGGGAAGGCGCTGCGCGACCGCATCGACGCGGAGACGGAACCCGTCTATCCCGTACGTCCCTTCACTGCGGAGGAGATGACGCCCTTCGAGCGCGTGCGCGTGGTCATCGTGGGGCAGGATCCCTATCACGGGGAAGGCGAGGCCATGGGGCTGGCCTTTTCCGTGCCGAAGGGCGTGAAGGTTCCGCCGTCGCTTCGCAACATCTATAAGGAGATCGCGGCGGAGTACGGTGTGGGCGCACCGACCGCGGGCGACCTCTCCCATTGGGCGGATCAGGGAGTGCTTCTTATGAACGCCATCCTGACGGTGCGAAAGGACACTGCGGCGAGTCACCGCGGATGGGGGTGGGAGACGCTCACCGACCGATGGCTCTCCGCTCTCTCGAGGGAGCGAAAGGGGCTTGTCTTTCTCCTTTGGGGACGATTCGCGCAGGAAAAGGCCGGACTGATCGGTCCCGGACATGAGATTCTGACGGCCAATCATCCCTCTCCTCTGTCGGCAAGGAGACCGCCGGTGCCGTTTTTGGGGTGCGGTCACTTCCGAAAAGTGAATGAAATCCTTCGGGCGCAAGGGGAGACGCCAATCGAATGGTTCCCCGAGGGACAACGGGCATAAAAATTTTTCAAAAAGCCCTTGACAAATTCGGGTCGTTTAGGCATAATTTCAATCCTTCGCTCAGCGCTTCGCTGAGTGAGTGCAGAAAAAGATAACAACGAGGCCTTGACAAAGACTTCTGAGTTTGATAGAATGCACAACCTGTTCCGCGATGAGCGGACTGTTCTTTAACAATTCGAATTCAACGAACCGATAAGTGTGAGCATCGGCGGTTGTT
>UQTE01000007.1 GCA_900543805.1 uncultured Sutterella sp. | reverse complement strand
AGAACAACCGCCGATGCTCACACTTATCGGTTCGTTGAATTCGAATTGTTAAAGAACTGTCGCTGTCGAAGCAGCGAAGGATTGAAATTATGCCTAAACGGACTGAGTTTGTCAAGGGTCTTTTTGGAAATTTTTAGAAATTTCTTCCGCTTCCGCGGAAGAAATCTCTTCAAAGGCATTGAGGTTCTTGAAGTTTCCTCGATAATTCCTCATGAAAACTTTCTTTTGCCCCACCCCTTTGAGCCAGGCTCCGAGCTTGCGTTCCCCCGAAAGAAGGAAGGGACGGATCCCCGAAAGCGCTTCCGAGCGGATGAGCGCAAAGGCGTTTTGCGGGTATCCCTCCGCCACGACCGTGTAGGCGGAGTGTCCGAAGCCGTCCTCTTCGGCGGCCGTCCACAGCGTTTCCAAGAGTGTTTCCGGCACCATCGGCGCGTCACACGGCGCGGTGAGAATCCAGGGAGTCTTGAGAAGCCCCCGCTCCTTCACGGCGAGCAGACCCGCGAGCGGACCGGGATATTCGTCCATGGTGTCCGCACATACGACGAATCCCATGCCCTCAAACGTCTCATGATCCCGATTGGCGCTCAGGAGCACCTGCGAGACGCCCTTTGCGAGCCTTTCGCGAACCCACTCGACCATGGGACGTCCCAGGAAGGGAACCAAGGCTTTGTTTATTCCTCCCATCCGCGTGGCGCGTCCGCCCGCATAGATGAGGAGCGTCACGGCATTCTGCACGGGCACCTCCTTGCGTTTTGTGTCTGCCTCCGATTCTACGCAAGCTAGAATGATCGGATCTAACTCTTCTTCGGAGGAACTCCTTTCATGTCCGATACGCTCCGCGTTGAATCGACAAGCCTCCCCGAGGCGCTCGCCCGCATTCTCACGCTCCTTCCTTCCGACCGGCCGCAGTCGGAATCCGTTGCGCTCGACGAGTCGCTCGGCCGAACGCTCGCCCGTGACCTTCTTTCTCCCATCGACGTCCCCGCCTACACCAACAGCGCCATGGACGGTTATGCCTTCCGCGGGGAAGAGCTCGCGGGAGAAGGAACGCTGGAACTCGCGGTCGCCGGCGAATCGCTCGCCGGCCACCCCTGCTCGCACGAAATTCCTCCGGGGTCGGCCCTTCACGTCATGACGGGCGGCCTCGTTCCCGAGGAACTCGACACGGTCATTCCCTTTGAAAAGGTCGAGGAGATGCCCGGGCGCATCCGTTTTGCGCGCGACGCCGTCAAGCCCGGCGCCAATGTGCGTCACAAGGGCGAGGAACTTCGCACGGGCGACGCCGCGCTTCGCCGGGGCGAACGCATCACCCCCGCACACGTGGGTCTGGCCGCTTCGCTCGGTTATGCCGAACTCCCCGTCGAACGAATCGTTCGCGCCGCCGTCTTCGCGACGGGCGACGAAGTGCGCGAGCCGGGCCGGCCTCTCGGCGAAGGGGAACTCTACAACGCCAACGGTCACAGTCTCACGGCGCAGCTTCGCGCCTGGGGTGCGGACGTGACGAACCTCGGCATTCTTCCCGACGATCCCGACCGCATGGAAGCGGTGCTTCGCGAGGCTGCGCGCACGCACGATCTTCTTCTCACCTCGGGAGGCGTGGGCGCCGGAGAAAAGGACTTCACCTCCCTCGTTCTCAGTCGGCTCGGAACGGTTACGCATCTGCACGTCGCCATGCGTCCCGGGAAGCCCCTTACCTTCGGCACGATCGAAACCGAAGGACGTCGGGTTCTCTTCCTCGGCCTTCCGGGGAACCCCGTCGCCGCGCTACTCTCCGCCCGACTCTTCGTGCGCCCTGTTCTCGACGGTCTTGCCGGGAGCCGCCCCGTCGAAGTCCCGCTCTTGCGCGCCACGGCCGCGACGAACGTAAGAAGCCGTCCGGGCCGCACCGAATTCGTGCGGGGAACGCTCGAGCGCCGCGGCGAGGAACTCTTCTTCACGCCCTACGCCACGCAGAGTTCCGCCCTTCTTACGACGCTCACGGAATGCAACGCCTGCGCCCTCATAGAAGAAACGGCCGGCTCGATTCCGGCCGGCCGTCCCGTGGACGTTTTCTTCCTCTGATCTCTTATTTGGCGTCGCCCTTCTTCTGACGGCGCCCCCTCAGACGGCGCCCCGAACGCACGACGTAGCCCTCGGGCTTGAAGCGCGCGACGGGCGTCTTCATAGCCACTTCTTCGGAGAGCGCCTCGATCTTCGGATCGGGCTCCACGCCCGACGTAAAAATCCCCGCATCGAGCGGCGCGTCGGGTCCCCGGTGCGTAGGCGCCCAGATGATGGGCGCGCGCGTGTCCTTCCCCGGCTCAAAGCCTTCAGGCGCCTGTGTGCGGGCCGCCCAGTCGAAGGCTTCCTGCAGCGCCACCGTTTCTCTCGGATCCATCTGCGCTGGGACGATCACTTCGCCCTGCAGATTGACGATCCCGCGGAAACCCACGGCGCGCGTGAGACATCCGTTCTGCATGCCGTAGACGCGGTCTTCGTGCTGATGCCCGTGAAAGAACCACTTCACGCCGAGGCTCTGGGCGAGCCGGTCAAGCGCCTCGAACCCTTTGGCGTGGCACGAGGGCGCTTCATGCGTGATCAGAATGTCCGCCTTCTGGTGCATGAGATAGTTGTAGACGGACGGAAAGATCGTCGAACGGTGCCGTCTCGGAAGACCGCCGCGCCAGATGTTCACCTTGGGCGAGCGCCGTATGAAGTGCGCCGGACTGAAGTAGTTGGGCTCTTCGTCGGGCATCCAGATCTGTCCGCGGAAAACGCCGCCCAACCCCGCGATTCGCAGTCCCGCCACCGTGGTGACGCGTCCGTGCAGATTGTGCGAAGCCAGGGGGCCGCGCCAGAGATAGTCGAAATATTCGTCCGTGTCGGTGTCGTGATTCCCGGGAATCCACCAGATGTCGGTGAGCGACATCGCTTCGCCCAAGAGTTCCTCGAGCGGAGCGCTCGGCTGCGAGTCGCCGAGAATCACCATGGCGTCGGGCTTGTAGAGGCGGGCCGCCTCGTTGATGTGGGCGAACTCACCGTGCGGGTCGCCGCAAAAGAAAATGTTCGGAAGCTCTTTGGCACGATGCTGACGCCGACGTCCCCGCCGGCGTTTCGTTCGCTTCTCCTGCTCGTCACCCATGATGCTTCCTTCTTTCCGCGGGCGAAGGCGCCTCAAGCGCCCGGCCCTTCATTATCCGGGGGCGCAGGAACGCCTTGCGAAGGAGCACGGCAAAATCCGCCTCGCGGACAAACGCGCGGGCGGGGCGGTCTCGGGCTCCCTTTTCAACGTCACGACCGATGCGCATCAAGGCGCTCCCTTTCCTTCGGAGCGCGCGGCATCTCTCTTCGCCCTCGGGAGCCGAGCGGGCGGACCAATACAGTCGTCGACGGAGTCAAATGGCTTCGCAAGGCGCATCACATGCGCCGTCAATGGGAAGCATTGTAGCCGCTATCACGTTGGAAAGCGCCAAAGTTTTCCCGAAGAATCACGGCGTACCCATGTCGAGCACGTCGACGCCCTCGGGAGGCGTCCATTCGAATACCGACGCGGGGACGCTCTTTCCTTCGAAAGAAAGGAAGTCGAGCGTCGTCACCTGTCCGAATCCGTCGACGAGCCGCATCCGAACGGGCGCGTCGCCCTCGCCTCGGAAACCAATCTCGACGCGCTCGAAGACGCCCGCCTCGCGGGGTTTGGCCGTCACCCAGTCGAGTCCCTCCGCGGCGGGCGACTCCGAAATCGTCCATTCGGCGGAATCGAGCCGGCCGGTCCCGAAGAGAATCGAAGCGGGACTCGTCGGAAGCGCGCCCGAGAGAGTGTTTTTCGTCACCTGCGCGAGATCTTCGTCGTAAAACCAGAGCGTCTCGCCGTTGCTCACGATGAGCTGGCGATAGGGTTCCTCGTAGCGCCAGAGGAATTGCCCCGGGCGCTTGAACTGAAAGCTTCCCCGGGCGGCGGGGGCCGCCTCTTCGCCCTCCTTCGTCACGACGCGCTGCTCGAAGGTGCCCGCTCCCTCCTGCGTCTTCGTGAGAAAGGCGTCGAGCCGCTCGGCGGCGCTCGGCGCGGCGAAGGCCGAGAGAGCGGCAAGTCCGAGGACTGCGCCCGTCAAAAGGTTTCGAATCGTCGTCATAAAGGTTCCTTTCAGCGGTTGGGGGCGATCACGGTTCGTTTGCCGGCGTGCCCAGGCGGGCTCACAAGACCCGCCGCCTCCATGGCTTCGAGCAGATTCGCCGCGCGGTTGTAGCCGATGCCGAGCTGCCGCTGCACGTAGGAAATCGAAGGACGATTGTCGGTGAGCACGATTTCGACCGCCCGGTCGTAGAGCGGATCCGATTCGCCCGAACGACGCATGCCCGCGTCCCCGGCGTCGGGCTCGACCGACTCCGTCACTTCGGAGATGTAGACGGGGGCGCCGTACTTCTTCCACTCGGCCACGACGCGGGCGACTTCGTCGTCTGCGACGAAGCACCCCTGAATGCGGCAGGGCATCGACATGCCCGGACGGTGAAGTAGCATGTCGCCGTTTCCGAGGAGCTGCTCCGCACCGGTGTCGCCGAGAATCACGCGGCTGTCGTAGGAGGAGGCCACCTGGAAGGCGATGCGCGTCGGCACGTTCGCCTTGATGAGGCCCGTCACGACGTCCATCGAGGGACGCTGCGTCGCCAGAATGAGGTGCATCCCCGCGGCGCGCGCCTTTTGCGTGAGACGCGTGATCTCCCCTTCCACCTCCTTGCGGAAGGTCAGAATGAGGTCGGCAAGTTCGTCGATGATGCACACGATGTAGGGCCAGGGCTCGAGCGTCGGCGCGGCGGGGTCGCCCGGCGCCGCCGTCGGATCCCGAATGGGTTCGCCCGCATCGATCGCGGCGCGCACCTTTTCGTTGTAGGACGTGAAGTGACGCACGCCCAGACGGCTCATGAGGAGGTAACGCCGGTCCATTTCCTTGCAGAGCCACTTGAGCGCCGTCGTCGCCTTATTCATGTCGACGACCACCGGGCAGAGAAGGTGCGGAATCCCTTCGTAGACGCTGAATTCGAGCATCTTCGGGTCGATGAGCACAAGACGCAGGTCCTTGGGCTCCGTCCGATAGAGCATCGAGAGAATCATGGCGTTGATGCCGACGGACTTCCCGGACCCCGTCGTACCCGCAACGAGAAGATGCGGCGTCTTGGCGAGGTCCATCGTGAAGGGTTTGCCGGCGATGTCCTTCCCCATGGCGAGCGTAAGGGGCGAAGCGCTCTTGCGATAGGCGTCGGAATCCAGAATTTCCTTGAGGCGCACGGTCTGGCGAATGGCGTTGGGCACTTCGAGGGCGATGTAGCTCGTCCCCGGAATGCTCGGCACGACGCGCACCGACTGCACGCCGAGCACGCGGCGCAGGTCGTCGCGCACGCCTTCGATCTGAGAGCCCTTCACGCCCGGTCCCGGCTCGAGCCAGTACTGCGTGATGACCGGACCCGTCTGCACGCCGCAGACCTGCGCCTCGATCTTGTAGGTCTTGAGTTTCGAGACGATGAGGCGGCTCGTCATTTCGAGCGACGCCTCGTCCATGCCGGGCTGATCCCGGTCGGGGTCGTCCAGAAGCGTAAGGGGCGGAGAAAAGGCGGGGATCCTCTTCACGGGCGCGCGGTGTACGGCGGCCGTCTTCTTCGGACGCTGCGCTTCGGGCCCGCGCTCGTCCGCATCGGCCGGCGCAAGGGCGCCCTCGTCGGGCGAAACGTTGTGCAGACCCGCAAAAATCGGAACGTGCGCCGTCTCTTCGTCGATCGGCTCGGCCCGCGGGAGCGGCTCCGCCTCGGCGGGCGCCTCGGCGGGCTTCTCTTCCTTCTTGCGGTTGAGGAGCTTTCCGATCGGCTCGAAAATGAGGAAGTCGAGAAGGCGTCCCACGCGCTCGCACACGCTCATCCACTCGAAGTCCATGAGAAGCGAAAGTCCCATGCCGATCAGAACGAAAAAGACGACGGTCGCAAGGCCAACGCCGATGTAGTGTTCGACCGCGAAGGCGAGCCAATCGCCGAGCACGCCGCCCGGGTTCCCCGGCAGACTCGTTTCAAAGCGGCGCAGGCGCAGGGCCTCGAGCGAAGACGATCCCACAAGGAGCACGACGAACCCGAAGGCCGACGAAAGCTTCGGCGGGCGCAGGCGTTCGGGATCCCGTTCGCCGCGGCTCTGGCGCCACTGGGAACGAAACGCGAAGACCGCGCTCATGAAGGACGCGAGCACGAACCACCAGGCGGAAAAACCGAAGGCGGAGAGAAGGCAGTCCGAAACCCAGGCGCCCACGACGCCGCCCCAGTTCGACGCCTGCGCGTCGGTCGTAAACGTAAAGGCCGGGTCCGAGGGCGAATAGGAAAAAAGAAAGACCGCAAGAAGAACGCCCAGGGGCGTAAAGACGATCCAACTCTTGGACCAGAGGAGATAGACGATGCCCCGCACGAAGACGCGCAGGTAGGTGCCCGCCGTGCGCAGCCAGCGCCAGAGGGCCTGCGCAGCGGGGCTGCGCTTCGTCGACGGATTCGCCTTTTTTGCTTTTGCCATGTCCTTCGGAAAATCAGCTGTAGGAAAGAACCATTGTAGACGGTAACGGCCGTTTCTCGGCCGATGACAATCGGCGTGCTACGTCTCGGAACATTTTCCTGAAAAGTTCCGCGCTCGGGCGCGTCTATAATGTTCACACTTTTCGTTAAATCTATTTATCGGCGGACACCCCGTTCGCCCGGAGAGAAGGCATGTCTACCGAACGTCTGCACCACCCCGTCGTCATTCTCGGCTCCGGTCCCGCCGGTTGGACCGCGGCCATTTACGCCGCCCGCGCCAATCTGCGCCCGCTCGTCATCACCGGCATGGAAGCGGGCGGTCAGCTCATGACCACGTCCGAAGTCGACAACTGGCCCTCCGCCGACGAAGGCATTCAGGGTCCCGACCTGATGGCCCGCCTGCAAAAGCAGGCCGAACGCTTCAAGACCCGCGTCGAGTACGACAACATCGTCAAGGTCGACCTCTCGAAGCGTCCCTTTGAACTCTCGGGCGAAATGGGCGTCACCTACGAAGCCGACGTCCTCATCGTCGCCACGGGCGCCTCGGCCATGTATCTCGGCCTCGAGAGCGAACAAAAGTACCGCGGACGCGGCGTCTCGGCCTGCGCCACCTGCGACGGCTTCTTCTACCGTCAAAAGCCCGTCGCCGTGGTGGGCGGCGGCAACGCCGCCGTCGAAGAGGCGCTCTATCTCGCGAACATCGCCTCGCACGTCACGCTCGTTCACCGCCGCGACACCTTCCGCGCCGAACCCATTCTCGTCGACAAGCTCATGGAAGAGGTGAAGGCGGGACGCATCACGCTGGCGCTTCACCGCGAAGTCGAGGAAGTGCTCGGCAACGACAAGGGCGTCACGGGCCTTCGCCTTCGCTCCACGAAGGGCGAGGAACCCGTGGAAATCGCGGTCGACGGCCTCTTCGTCGCGATCGGCCACAAGCCCAACACGGACCTCTTTGCGGGTCAGCTCGAACTCGTGAACGGTTACGTCCGC
Source organism: uncultured Sutterella sp. (assembly GCA_900543805.1). Lineage (GTDB taxonomy): Bacteria > Pseudomonadota > Gammaproteobacteria > Burkholderiales > Burkholderiaceae_F > Sutterella > Sutterella merdavium. The sequence goes on along the minus strand of UQTE01000007.1, from coordinate 89,618 downwards.
ACGGCGGGCACGGGCAGCTCCGCCGCCACGGCCACGTCGGTGCCCGGCGTCTTTGCCGCGGGCGACGTGCAGGACCCCGTCTATCGTCAGGCCGTCACCTCGGCCGCCACGGGCTGCATGGCCGCATTGGACGCGCAACGCTTCCTCGAGCAGGAAGCCCGCTGATTTCCGACTTTCCCCGTCGCCGCCTCCGCGGCGACGTTTTTCTTTCGGATATATCTCAAATGTCTTCGTTTCAACAACTCTCCGACCTCAAGGCCGTGAAAAAGACGTTTGCCGAACAGGCCAAGCGCCGCGCGCAGGAAGAGGAAAAGGCGCGCGAGCGCGAACGCGAGGAGAATTTCTTTCGCCACGCCATGAAGGATCTCGGCGTGACGCCTCTTGAGAAGACCGACGCCAACCGCGTCAGCCACAACATCAAGAAGCCCGTTCGGATCCCGATGGCCAAGGACGTCGAACGCGCCGAAGTGCTGCGCGCCACCATGTCGGACGACGCCGATCCGCTCCTCTTTCTCGAGAGCGACGACGGGCGCTTCTTTCACCGCGAAGGCGTCTCGCCCGACCTGCCGCGCAAACTTTACCGCGGCAAATTCACGGTCGAGGCGCACGTCGACCTGCACGGCCTGACGGTGGACGAGGCGCGCGACACGGTCGCGGCCTTTCTTTCGGAAAATCAGGCCCGCAACCACCGCTGCGTGCGCATCGTGCACGGCAAGGGCTACGGTTCGGTGGGCGGACAGAGCATCCTGAAGGAACTCGTTCGCCGCTGGCTCAAGCAGCGCCGCGAAGTGATGTGCTTTGTGGAGGCGCCGCCCAACGACGGAGGCGGCGGAGCCGTCCTCGTTCTTCTCTCGCAGGCTCCGCGCCGCTGAAAATGGCAAAGCCTCGGATTCCCAGGAAACCGAGGCTTTTCTGTCGGAACTGCGCGTCCTCAGACGGCGGCTTCGCCCGTTTCGCCCGTGCGGATGCGGATGACCTGTTCCACGTCGAAGACGAAGATCTTTCCGTCGCCGATCTTTCCCGTATGGGCGGCCTGACGGATCGCTTCGATCGCCTGTTCGACGATGTCTTCCGAGACGACCGTTTCGATCTTGAGCTTCGGAAGAAAGTCCACCACGTATTCGGCGCCCCGATAGAGCTCCGTGTGGCCCTTCTGACGTCCGAATCCCTTCACTTCGGTCACGGTGAGTCCGCTCACGCCCACGTCGGCGAGGGCTTCGCGCACTTCGTCGAGTTTGAAGGGCTTGATGACGGCGACAATCTGCTTCATACGCTTTCGGTGCCGCGCGCCCTGCGGGGGCGGCGCACCGCTCCAAATGACTTCGGAGGGAGACCCTCAAATACGATGAGGGTCCGCCCCTTTGGGAGCGAACCTCCGAACACGAAACGAATTACTTCTGTTCTTCCTTGGCCGGTTCCGCGGCGGGCGCGGCTTCGGTCTTGGCGGGGGCCGGACGGCCGACGCGATATTCGTAGAGCGACACGTCCTTCACGCGAACGCCGAAGCGCGGGTCGTTGTTGGGGCTGTGCCAGACGTCCTTCTTTTCACGCCAGGCGTTGATGAAGGCCACGACGTTGGCGGGCATCTTGGTCGAGGACGTGACTTCGTTGAGCGTGAAGTTCTGTCCGCCCACGAGGTAGAGATGGAGCTGATGAACGAAGGGACCGTGATCTTCCACGGCGACGGGCGCCTGTTCCGGCGCGGCGGTCGTCTTGGTCTTGGCAGTGGTTCGAGCCATGATTTTTTCCTCTTTTGGTTGGTTCCGGCCGCCCCGACTCGGGGCGGCACGTCCCCAAAGTGTAGCAGAGGGGCGGGTTCTCCTGCGCGCGAGCCGTTTGCTCCGCCCCTTTTCGTCATGCCCCGTCAGGCTCGGCCGATCGTCTCCCAACGGAGCGCAAGCGCACCCAAACCCATGCGCTTGTTGGCCTTGGCGATGAGCTTTTCCACGGCGGTGCGCTCGATCGTGGCGTCGGGATCTGCCCGCACGAGAAGCGTGGCCCGATCCTTTTCCGCCTTCCAGAAGGCTTCGTGAACGAGCGAGCGGTGCGTGCGGTCGAGCTTTTCCGAAAGGGCGAGCGAGAGAGCCGCCCAGCGGTCCGTGAGCGTGGGTTCGTGTTCGGGCGAAAGTTCCTCCGGCAGAGCCGCGGAAGGACTGTTGTGCCAGAAGACGAAGCGCGCCATGCGAAGGCACTCGTCCTCGGTGAAGCCGACGAGCCCCACGTTGCGCACAAGCCACGCCCCCATGCGGTGGTGGTCCTTGTAGGAGATGTCGATGCCGATGTCGTGCATTCTCGCCGCGTGTTCGACGAGCTCGGTGTCTTCGGGACCGACCGTGACGATCCCCGCCGCGTCAAGACTCAGGAGCATTCCCCGCACGAGCCGTCGCACCTGCTTGGCGTGCCCCTTTTCGCAGTGGAAGCGCTTGACGAGGCGACGCACGCTTTTGCGGCGGCGCGTGTTTTCGTTCGAGCCCGCGCCGAGACCGCTGCGCTCGAGATAGTCGACGAGCTGTCCGTCCTGCAGGTTCTTCATCGTCACCGTCACGCTGTCGACGCCGAGCGCCTCCAAGACCGTCACGAGAATGACGCCGCCCGCAAGCACGACTTGCGCCCGCGCGGGCGACATGCCCGGCAGAGCCGCACGTTCCTCGACCGACATCGCGGCGAGTTTGGTGACGACGCCTACGAGCGCGTCGAGCTTCGCCTCGCGCCCCTCGGACGTTTCGACGACGGCGCCGGGTTCGGCAAAGCGCGACATGGCGGCGAGGTTGACGAGCGCCTGCGCCGTGCCGCTGCTAGCGAAGACGCGCTTGAATTTCGCCTTGACGGCAAGCGTCGTCGCATAGCGCGTGCGGCCGCGCACGAGGTCGCGCATTTCGCGAAGCCCCTTCTTCGAGACGCGTCCGGCCTCGTCGCCGGGCACGGCGTCCGTGAGGAGCACGCACCCCATGTCGGTGCTCTCCATCATGTCGACGTGACGGCGCGTCGAGACGGAAATCTCCGTGCTTCCGCCCCCGATGTCGACGAGACAGACGGGATCGGAAACGCGCAGAAGGCCCGAGAAGACCCCGAGCCGAATGAGGCTCGCCTCTTCCACTCCCGAGATCACGGCGACCTCGACGCCCGCGTCCTTACGGGCGAGCTCGAGAAATTCGTCGCGGTTCTTGGCGTTGCGCAGGGCCGCCGTGCCGACGGCCCGGATTTCGGTGACGCCGTAAGAGGCGCAGATTTCCACGAAGGACTTGAGGGCCTTCACCGTGCGGTTCATCGCCTCGGGCTGCAGAATGCCGGATTTGAAGGAACCTTCGCCGAGGCGGACCATCGTCTTGACGCGGTTGAGCACCGAAGCGTGGCCGTCTTCGGTGACCGCGGCCACCGTCAGACGGCAGGAGTTGCTCCCGAGGTCGATGAGTCCCACGCGCCGCTCGCGCGGCGCGAGCATCTCCGCTTCACTCACTTCCTCACCCCCTTGTGCTGGAACTCGGCATTCTGGCTGTCGAAGACCGCCTCGCCCTTCTTGGGACGAACGCGCGTGTACTTGCCGTCGGCGTCGAGCGACCAGGCGCCGCGCGTGTCGGCGAGCTGAGCGTCGAGAATCATCTTCGTGATGCGTTCGCGCAGGCGCGGATCATGCACCGGCGTGATCACTTCGATGCGGCCGTTGAGGTTGCGCTTCATCATGTCGGCCGAGCCGATCCACATGCAGTCGTCGCCGCCGTGCTTGAACCAGTAGACGCGGGCGTGTTCGAGATAGCGTCCGACGATCGAACGCACGGTGATGTTCTCGGAGACGCCGGGAACGCCCGGACGCAGACAGCAGACGCCGCGCACGACGCATTCGATCTTCACCCCGGCCTGCGACGCGCGGTAGAGTTCGCGGATCATTTCGTCGTCGGCGAGCTGGTTGCACTTGATGATGATGTGCCCGTCGCCCGTCTCGCGGTGCGCTTCGACTTCGCGGCGGATCATCTCGACGAGACGCGTGCGAAGCGAAAGGGGCGACACGCCGAGCTGACGGTAGCGCTTGATGATGCCGCAGCCCGTCATCACGTTGAAGAGGTCCGTGACGTCCGCGCAGATTTCCTCGTTGGACGTGAAGAGACCGAGGTCGGTGTAGATCGTGGCGGAAAGCGCGTTGTAGTTGCCCGTGCCGATGTGCACGTAGCGGCGGATGCCCGTGGCTTCGCGGCGCACGACGAGGCAGAGTTTCGCGTGGACCTTGAGTCCGACGAAACCGTAGACGACGTTCACGCCCGAGCGTTCGAGCGCTTCGGCCCAGTTGATGTTGCGCTCTTCGTCAAAGCGCGCCTTGAGTTCGACGACGGCCGTCACCTGCTTGCCGCGGCGGCGCGCCTCGATGAGGCTCTTGATGATGGGCGAATTGCTGCCGCAGCGGTAAAGCGTCTGCTTGATCGCCACCACCTTCGGATCGCGCGCAGCGCGGTCGATGAAGGAGAGCACCCCGGTGAACTTTTCATAGGGGTGGAAGAGGAGCACGTCGCGTTCGCGCAGCGTCGCGAAGAGATCGTTTTCCGGATCGAAGACTTCGGGCGAAGTCATGCGATCGGGCACGTACTGCAGGCTCGGGCGGTCGATGAAGCACAGATCCATGAATTCCGAGAAGGCGAGCGGGCCGCTCACCTTGTAAATCTGGCCGGGCTTCATGTCGATGTGGTCGAGCAGGAAGTTCTGCAGACGAACCGGCATGCCGCGCTCGAGTTCGAGACGCACGGGCGCGCCGAAGCGGCGCTGTTCGACGTAGTCGCGCACGGCTTCGAGAAGGTCGTCGGCTTCGTCCTCTTCAATTTCAGCGTCGGTGTTGCGCGTGATGCGGAAGAGCCCGTAGGAGGTCACGCGGAAGCCCGGGAAGAGTCGGCCGAGGCACTCGCCGATCAGGTCTTCCGTGAGGATCACCTGCACGTTCTTGTAGGAGGACTGGAAGGAGAGGTCGGGCGCGGCTTCGTCGAGATCCTTCGAGAGGAAGAGGAAGCGCTGAATGTTGTTCGGGCACTTCAGACGCGCGTAGCGCACGTCCTCCTCGTCCGTTTCCGAAACGAGCTCGATCAAGAAGTTGAGGCTCGTGTTCGAAATCCACGGGAAGGGATGGCCCGAGTCGACGACCTGGGGCGTGAGGACCGGATAGATGTTCTGCTCAAACCAGGCCTCGAGCTTCTGGCGCTTCTTGCCGCCGAGCGTCGCGAACTTCGTGATGACGACGCCCTTTTCGCGCAGGGCGGGCTGCAGGGTCTTGAGCCAGAGATCCTCGGCACGGTCGACGAGGGTCGACACCTTCTGACGGATGATCGTGAGCTGACGGCGCGGCGGAATTCCGTCGGCGCCCGTGGCGGCGACGCCCGTCTGTTCCTGACGGAAGACGTTGGCGACGCGAACCATGAAGAATTCGTCGAGGTTGTTCCAGAAAATCGAGAGGAACTTCACGCGCTCGAGAAGCGGCACGCGGGGGTCTTCGGCTTCGGAGAGCACCTTCTCGTTGAAGTCGATCCAGTTGATTTCCCGGTTGAGATAGTACTTCGGGTCGTTGAGGTCGATCGTCGTTTCGACGGCGGACTCCTTGCGCTCCTTCACGCCGCGCGCACGGTCCGACTTGGCGGGCTTGGCCGCTTCGGCGCTGTTGGGAGTGGGAGCCGCGGGTTCGACGGCGGCGACCGTTTCATTGTTTTCCATTTTTTTCTGCCTTGTGAGGAAAGAGTGGGAGTCCGGACGAAGAGTCCTTTCTCTCAGTTTCGCACAGTTTTATGACAAAACAAAGACAGCATTACTTCTGATGGACGTCCCGCAAGAAAAAAGGGAGGACCTGAACTGTCCTCCCTCTTCTCGTCGCCGATCGCCGCGCCTTACGGAAGCGCCGCGGCAAGTTCCTCGGCGAGGCGCCGCGCCTCGGCCGGATCGGCCGTCTCCACCATGATGCGAAGCAGCGGCTCGGTCCCCGAAGGACGCACGAGCAGGCGGCCGCGCCCTTCGAGCGTCTTTTCGGCTTCGCGCACGGCGGCGCCGAAGGCTTCCGACTTGCGCCAGTCAAAGCCCGGTTCGATCGGACGGTTGACAAGGACCTGCGGCAGGAGCGTGAGTTCCGCCGTGACCTCGGCGAGCGTCTTTTCCTGACGGCGCATGGCGGCGAGCACCTGCAGGGCGCTCACGAGGCCGTCGCCCGTCGTCTGCTTGTCGAGCGCGATGATGTGGCCCGACGTTTCGCCGCCGAGGAGCCACCCTTCGCGCTTCATCATTTCGAGCACGTAGCGGTCGCCCACCTTGGCGCGGCCGAAGGGAATCTGACGTTCGGCGAGCTTCTGCTCGAGCGCGAAATTCGTCATAAGGGTGCCCGCCACGCCCGAGACGGCGCCGTCGAGAAGACGGTCCGTCACCATGGCCCAGAGGAGTTCGTCGCCGTTGTAGACGTGATTGGCGTCGGCCATGATGAGGCGGTCCGCGTCGCCGTCGAGGCTCACCGCGACGTCGCAGCCGTGTTCGCGCACGAGTTCGGGGAGGTGTTCGGTATGGGTGGCGCCGACGCCCGCATTGATGTTGAAGCCGTCGGGCGTGTTGCCGACCGCCGTCACTTCGGCGCCGAGTTCGTGAAAGACGGAGGGCGCGATGTGGTAGGCCGCCCCGTTGGCGCAGTCGACGAGAATCTTGAGTCCCTTGAGGTCGGCGTTCCCCGAGATGCTCGCCTTGCAGAATTCGATGTAGCGCCCCGAGGCGTCGTCGAGACGACGGGCCTTGCCGAGTTCGGCGGAAGTGACGCAGGCGAAGCCCCGGTCCATTTCCTCTTCCATCTCGAGTTCCATCTCGTCGGGGAGTTTCGTGCCCGCGCCGCTGAAGAACTTGATCCCGTTGTCGTCATAAGGATTGTGGCTCGCCGAAATCACCACGCCCGCGTCGAGCCGCAGGGCCCGCGTGAGATAGGCGACGGCGGGGGTCGGAATCGGACCGCAGAGAAGCACGTCGACGCCCGCGCTCGAAAAGCCCGCTTCGAGCGCGGCCTCCAACATGTAGCCCGAAATGCGGGTGTCCTTGCCGATCAGAACCGTCGGACGCGAAGTGCCCGAACGGTGCCGGATCGTGCGCCCGGCCGCCTGACCGAGCCGCAACACGAAGTCCGGAGTGATCGGGCTCTTGCCCACCTTGCCTCGCACGCCGTCCGTGCCGAAGTAGCGTCTGCTCATAATCTGCCTTTTTTACTGCGAATCGATTTCAAAGGGCGCCCCTCTGGGCCGCACGCCATACGGCGAGCGCATCGGCCGTTTCCCGCACGTCGTGCACGCGAAGAACCGCGCTGCCGTGCGCGGCGCCGAAGAGCGCGCCCGCGACGCTTCCCGCGACGCGGTCCGTCGGCTTTTCCTGATGCGCGGCGAGTCCGATCGACGACTTTCGGGAGAGCGCCGTCATAAAAGGATACCCCCGCTCGACGAAACTTGCCGTTTCCCGAAGGAGCGTGAAGTTCCCGTCGGGCGTTTTCCCGAAGCCGAAGCCCGGATCCCAGCAGATGCGGTCGGGCGAAACGCCGAGCGCGAGAAGCTTCGCCGTGCGCTCTTCGAGGTAGGCCGTCACTTCGCCCACCAGATCGTCGTAACGGGGCTCGGCCTTGCGGTGCATCACGACGAGGCCGCAGTTCGTGCGGGCCGCGGCCTCGAGGGCGCCCGGCCGTTCAAAACCGCGGATGTCGTTGAGGACGGCGGCGCCGAGTTCGGCCGCCTCCGTCATGATTTCGGGCTTGCTCGTGTCCACGCTCACGCAAAAGCCTTCCGCGGCGAGCGCGCGCACGACGGGGAGAACGCGGCGGCGCTCCTCTTCGAGCGAAACGCCGAACTCGTCGAACCCCGGGCGCGTCGATTCGCCCCCGACGTCGATGAGGTCGGCCCCTTCGTCGCGCATGCGGCGGGCGTGAAGAAGCGCCGCCTCGGGCGTGTTGTGTTCGCCCCCGTCCGAAAAGGAGTCGGGGGTGACGTTCAGAATCCCCATGATGAGGGGCCGAGCTTCGAGATCAAAAAGGCGTTCGGCGCAACGCCAAACCTTCGCTTTCGCCATGAGGCGATCCTCCTTGTGCAATCTTTCTTCGGTCTCAAGAAAAAAGGCGGAACCCCCGCACCCTTCCGGTCCGCGGGGATCCGCCTTCGCTGCGGGGCGCTTTATCAGTCCCGCTTCTCTTCGTTGTCGGCGGCGTCCGAGGACGTCGCGCGCTCTTCGGTCGGTTCGTCGGAACGCGCCTCGGGCGTCTCGGCCGCTTCGGACCGGGCGGCGCCTTCAGCCTTCGCCTCTGTCGCCTTCGATTCGTCGTACGACTTCGGAGGACGGACTTCGCGGCCCGCCATGATGTCGTCGATCTGATCCGAGTCGATCGTCTCCCACTTGAGGAGCGCCTCGGCCATCGCGTGCATCTTGTCGCTGTTTTCCACGATGAGCTTCTTGGCGACTTCGTAGCGCTCGTCGAGGATGCGGCGGATTTCGGCGTCGACCTGCTGCATCGTCGCTTCCGAGACGTGCGTCGTGCGGGTCACCGAGCGGCCGAGGAAGACTTCGCCCTCGTTTTCCGCGTAGACCATCGGGCCCATCTTGTCGCTCATGCCGTAGCGGGTCACCATGTCGCGGGCGAGGTGTGTGGCGCGCTCGAAGTCGTTCGAAGCGCCCGTCGTCGCCTGATTCATGAAGACCTCTTCGGCGATGCGGCCGCCGAACATGATTGAGATCATGGTGAGGAGCGTCTCGCGGTCGTAGGAATAACGGTCTTCCGTCGGCAGCTGCATGGTGACGCCGAGCGCGCGGCCGCGCGGAATGATCGTGACCTTGTGCACGGGGTCGGCCTTCGGGAGAAGGCGCGCCACCACCGCGTGGCCCGATTCGTGATAGGCCGTGTTGCGGCGTTCGTGCTCGTTCATGACGACGCCGCGGCGTTCGGCCCCCATCATGATCTTGTCCTTGGCGTTTTCAAAGTCCTGCATCTCGACCGTACGCGCGTTGCGGCGCGCGGCAAAGAGCGAAGCTTCGTTCACGAGGTTGGCGAGGTCCGCCCCCGAGAAGCCCGGCGTGCCGCGGGCGAGCACCGAAACGTCGATGTCGCGGCCCACGGGGACCTTCTTCATGTGAACGTTCAGAATCTGTTCGCGGCCGCGGATGTCGGGAAGCGGCACGACCACCTGACGGTCGAAGCGGCCCGGGCGCAGAAGCGCCGGATCGAGCACGTCGGGACGGTTCGTCGCGGCGATCACGATGACGTTCGACCCCGTCTCGAAGCCGTCCATTTCGACGAGCATCTGATTGAGGGTCTGTTCGCGTTCGTCGTTGCCGCCGCCGAGACCGGCGCCGCGCTGACGGCCCACCGCGTCGATTTCGTCGATGAAGATGATGCAGGGAGCGTTCTTCTTGGCGCTCTCGAACATGTCGCGCACGCGGGCGGCGCCGACGCCGACGAACATTTCGACGAAGTCCGAACCCGAGATCGTGAAGAAGGGAACGCCCGCTTCGCCGGCGATGGCCTTGGCGAGAAGCGTCTTACCCGTGCCGGGGCTCCCCACGAGGAGAATGCCGCGCGGGATGCGGCCGCCGAGGCGCTGGTACTTGCTCGGATCGCGAAGGAAGTCGACGACTTCCTGCACTTCCGCCTTGGCTTCGTCGCAGCCCGCGACGTGCTTGAAGCGGACCGTGTTCTGCGTGCCGTCGAGCATGCGGGCCTTGGACTTGCCAAAGCCGAAGGCGCCGCCGCCGCTGCCGCCGTCCTGCATGCGGCGCATCATGTAGATCCACACGCCGATGAGAAGGAGCATCGGGAACCAGGAAATGAAGATCGACGTGAGGAAGCCGGGCTGCTCCTCGGGACGGGCGAACACCTGAACGCCCGCCTCGCGCAGATCCTCTACCATCCAGATGTCGCCCGGACTCGTCAGGGTGTATTCCGGACCGCTCTGCGGCGTCACCGTGATGCGGCTGCCCTGGACGTCCACGCGGGCAATCTTGCCCGCCTTGGCGTCGGCCATGAACTGCGTGTAGCTCACGCCGCTCTGCGTCGTCGTGAGCGTGCCGTCAAACTGCTCGAACACCGTGAAGAGCACCGCTACGGCAAGGATGAGTGCGAGAAGACGGCTGATGCTTTTCTTATCCAAAATTGACTCCGAAGCAGGGAGGCCGCATCGGTCGTTCTGCGGCGCGCGTCCCTGCGGGTTCTATGTGACCTTCGCCTCCCCCGAGGCGAAATTGCGAGGTTCCGACATTTTAGCGTTTCACCGCGGCGCCCCCTCGAAAGGAAAGCGGCTTTTTCGCGGGCGACGTGCAAGAAAGCGTCTTTCTTCGTGTGCAAATATGTCGGAATGGTGGCACAATCACGCTTTTCTTTCGCGGGCGACCAAATACACCTCCGCCGACGTGTCGCGCGAAGCCGCGGGCTTGCGCGTGTAGACGCGGCGGAAATGCTTCTTGAGCGCCTCGACGTACTGCGAATAGCCCGAACCCTGGAAGGCCTTCGTGACGAAGACGCCGTTGGGCTTCAAGTGTTCCAGGCAGAATTCGAGGGCGAGCTCGTTCAAAAGGAGCGAGCGGGCCGCGTCCGCCGCGGCGATCCCCGAGAGATTCGGCGCCATGTCGCTCAGCACCACGTCGACCTTGTCTCCGCCGAGAATTTCGGCGAGCTTGTCGGCGACCTCCTGCTCGCGGAAGTCGCCCTGCAGGAAGGTGACGCCGTCGATCGGGTCCATCGGCAGAATGTCCATGGCGATGATGCGGCCGTCCACCTTGCCGTCGCGGCCGACGAGACGCTCGCGGACGATCTGCGTCCAGCTCCCCGGCGCCGCGCCGAGATCGACCACGGTCATGCCGCGGCGAAGAAGATGTTCGCGGTCGTCAAGCTCCGTGAGTTTGTAGACGGAACGGGCGCGGTACCCCTCGGCCTTGCTTCGCTTGACGAAGGGATCGTTGATGTGCCGTTCGATCCAGGCGCGGTTGGAGCGCAGTTTTTTCGTTGCCACCGGCATTTGTAAACTCTTTATCCTTGAGTCGAAGATCTTTTCGACTCCAACGTTGAATCAGAAAAATTATGGAAGAAATCGTTCTTGAACGCGACCGCCGTCTCGCCCTGCGGGCCGCGGCCCATCATCTCGATCCGGTCGTCCTTCTCGGCGCCAACGGTCTCACCGAAGCCGTGCTCAAGGAAATCGACCGCGAACTCACCGCGCACGAACTCATCAAGGTGCGCGTCCCGACGGACGATCGGGAAGAGCGAGAGGCCATTTTTCTCGAAGTCGCGCAGAAGCTCGGCGCCGCGCGCGTGCAGATGATCGGAAAGCTCCTCGTTCTCTGGCGTCCTTCCGAAGAAAAGGAAGAGGAAGAATCCGAAGAAGACCGTCGTCTCGCCGAACTCTTCCGCGGTCGTGCGGAAACGGCCGGCCGCCGCGTCACGGCGGAAAAGGCCGCCCCGAAGAAGTCGGGCGCGAAGAAGCCCGCCGCGAAGAAGGCCTACGCTCCCGTGCGCCGCGCCCGCCCGAAGACGAAGCGCGTCACGAAGAAGGCCGCGGGATCCAAGTCCTGATCCCGCTCCCTCTCAGAGGCCCCGACCCCGTCGGGGCCTTTTTGCATCATTCGTAGCGAACGCCTTCGATTTCAAAGGCGACGAGGCCCTTGGGCGCCATGAACTGCACCGTGTCGCCCTCGAACTTGCCGATGAGGGCGCGCGCGATCGGGCTCGAGACGGAAATCTTGTTGGCCTTGATGTCGGCCTCGTCGTCGCCCACGATCTGATAGGTAACGCTCGTGTCGTCCTCTTCGTCGTAGAGGTCCACGGTCGCGCCGAAGACGATGCGGTCGCCCGCGTCGATCGTCTTCGGATCGATGATCTGCAGCGCGGGAATCTTTCCTTCGAGTTCGGCGATGCGGCCTTCGATGTGGCTCTGCTCTTCGCGCGCGGCATCGTATTCGGCATTTTCCGAAAGGTCGCCCTTTTCACGCGCTTCGGCAATGGCCTGCACGACGGCGGGACGCGCCGTCTTCTTGAGGTACTCGAGTTCGGCCTTGAGCTTTTCGGCGCCGGCGGCCGTAATCGGAATTCGACTGGAGAGCATTTCCTTGACTGTGTTCCTTGGTCAATGCGCTCCCGGCGGGACGGGAGCGAAGAAAAAAAGAACGATCGTGCTCCGACCGTTCGCCCGCATCAGATAGAGGAAACGGGCACCGACGCCGGCACCCGCTCGAAAGAGGGACGGCCGCGGGGCCGTCCGAAAGCCTGGACATTTTATCAGCTTTTCTTGGGGACTGCGCAGAGGCGTCCCCGTGAAGCCCTCCGGGCTCTTCAAGCCGGAAGTCGGCGGATCAATTGCCTTCGGCGTAGTTTTGGGGCGCAAGGCGCCGTTCGATCCACTCGATCCAGATGTGAATGCACTTGATGTGGAGTTCCTGCACGCGGTCGGCCCAGCGGCCGCCCGGCGTCACCACCGCGACGTCTGCGATTTCGTCCGTGAGCGGGACGCCCCGCTTTCCCGTGAGCGCCACCACCTTCATGCCGCGCACCTTCGCCGCTTCGGCTGCGCGCACCACGTTGCGGCTCGTGCCCGACGTGGTGATCGCCAGCAGGACGTCGCCCGGGCGACCGTGCGCCTCGACGTAGCGCGAAAAAACGTATTCGTAGCCGTAGTCGTTGGCGACGCACGCGAGGTGCGAGGCGTCGGCGATCGCGGTCGCCGGATAGGCGGGACGGTCCTTGCGGTAGCGGCCCGTCATTTCCTCGGCGAAGTGCATGGCGTCGCAGAGGCTTCCTCCGTTGCCGCAGCTGAAGATGCGGTTACCCGAAGCGACGGCGTCGACCATCAGGTCACCCGCGCGGGCGATGGCGGCCTGCGCCTCGTCGTTTTTGAGAAGGGCGTCGAGCGCCGCCTGCGCTTCGCGAAGCGCGTTCAAAACGGTGTTCTGCATAATCGGCGACGGTTTAAACCGCCAAAAAAAAGAGTTGACGGCGTCGGACTCAGGATTCGTCCGGCGTCTTGTCGTTTCGCAGTACGCGGCGGCGCCCGTAGACGGCGTTCGCGAGCGTGTTGAGGTCCGTGTATTCGATTTCGAGCCCCGACGGGAGTCCCCGCGCAAGGCGCGTGACGTGAAGCGAGGGCCAGCGGCGCCCGAGCGCCTCGATCAGATAATAGGCCGTCGCATCCCCTTCGGGCGTGTAAGAGGTCGCGACGACAACTTCTTGAAACGCTTTTCCGTCCGCCTCGGCCTTGCGAAGGCGCTCGAAGAGTCCGCCCATGCCGATCGCCTCGGGACCGCGCCCCTCGATCGGATTGAGCCGGCCGTCGAGCACGTAGTACTGCCCGCCCCAGGAGAGCGAGGCGTCGAGCGCCATCTGGTCGCCCACGCTCTCTACGACGCACAGGTGCACGGGACTTCTCGTCTCGTCGGCGCAGACATCGCAGATTTCCTTTTCCGTGAAGGTGTTGCAGAGCGGACAGCGGTGCAGGTTCGCGTCCACCTTATCGAGAAGCGCCCGCAGGGCCGGAACGCGCCCTTCGCGCAGAAGGTGCATGGCCGCGCGCTGCGCGGACCGGGGGCCGAGCCCCGGAATGCGCTCGAGTTCGGCGATGAGCTCGCCCAAGAGCGGCGACAAACGGATCGTCATGGCGAAACCTGAAAAAGCGGACGCAACGCAAGAAAAAAGGAGTCCCCGCCCGCGGGAAGACTCCTTTCGAAGGAAGCTTCGTGTCAGAAGGGGAACTTCATGCCCGCGGGCAGCGGAACGGCCGCGCGCATGCGTTCTTCCGTGATGCGGTCGAGCGTCTCGAAAGCGTTGTTGATGGCGAGCGTGACGAGGTCCTCGAGCATTTCGGGATCTTCCGGATCCATCGCTTCGGGCGCGATCGTCACGTTGAGGACGCGGTGCTGCCCGTTGACGACCACCTTGACGGCGCCGTTGCCGGCTTCGCCCGGGATCTCCATCTTCTTGATTTCTTCCTGAACCTTCTGCAGTTTGGCCTGCATCCGCTGAGCCTGGGCCATCATGCCGCCCATACCGCCCATTCCGCGCATAGTGTGCTCCTTCTTCGTATGAGTTCGTTTACCGTCCCGGAGGACGAGATTTCCCGGGCCCGACGCGGGACCCAAAGGCAGGCATTGTAGCATTGCCCCGCCCGGGGAATCGGTTATTTCCGCGGCTCCTCTTCGGGAGTGAGCGCACGGATGGAGGATTCGTCGATTTCGGCGCCGGTGAGTCGAATCACCTCCTTGACGACCGGGTCGTTGCGGAAGGCTTCGACAAGCGCCCTTCTCGCCTCTTCGCGTTCCTGCCGAATCGATTCGGCCACGGTGACGGTCTCGACCCTGCCCACCTCGAAGGTGACGCGGAAGGCCGTGCCGAAATACGTGGAGAGCGAATCGGCGAGCGCCGCGCGGTTCGCCTCGGTGGCGAAGGCCGCCACCGGAATGCGAAGGCGCAGGCTCTCGCCCGTGAGTTCGAGCGGTTCGCCCATCGTCGCGACCATGAGGATCGGGCCCTCGAGCCCGGCTCCCTCGATGACTTTTCGCCAGTTGAGCGGTCCCGTCACGACCGGCGGTCTCGGGACCTCGGGGAGCGGCTCAACCGGCGTCAGGCTCCCCCCAGGGAGGAAGCTCCTCGGGCATCGGCGCGCGCTCAATGGGCGGGAGCCCCGACGAGGCGCCCACGGCCTGCACGCCCGAAGGCATGGGGGCGGGCGCCGGTTTGGGCGCCGGCTCGGGCTTCGGAGGCGCAACGGGTCTCGCGGGCGCCGCGGCGACAGATTCGGGAGCCCGCGCCTCGGGTTCGGACGAAGCGGCCTGCGCCTTTCTTTCGGACACGTGCGCCGTCTTGAGGCCCGCGGGCTTGAAGGCGAGCATGCGCAGCAGCGTCATCGTGAAGCCCGCGTATTCGTCGGGCGCGAGCGAAAGATCGTTTCGCCCGTGAATCAGAATCTGGTAGAGAAGCTGGATTTCTTCGGGCGCGCAGTCCTTGGCCAAACGGCGAACGAGCGCGCACTCGGGATCGTCTTCGCTCACGGCTTCGGAAACGCGCTGCACGAGCGCCGCGCGGTGCACGACGCCCGCGAGGTCGCGCAGGACCTGCGCGAAACTCAGGCTCTGCGCGAGCATCTCGTCGGCAACGCCCATCAGACCGCGGGCGTCGCCCGCAAGAAGACGGTCAAAGAGCTCGGAGAGGAGTTCCGTCCCGCTCATGCCGAGCATGTCGCGCACTTCGCGCTCGGTGACGCCCGACGCGCAGTACGCGATCGCCTGGTCCAAAAGTGAAAGGCCGTCGCGCATGGAGCCGCGGGCGCCCTGGGCGAGGAGCCGAAGCGCGCCCGTTTCGTAGGCCACGCCTTCGGTGTCGAGAATGTGCGACATATGCGAGACGATGCCGCTCGGCGTCATGTTGCGCAGGTTGAACTGCAGACAGCGCGAGAGCACCGTGATCGGCACCTTCTGCGGATCCGTCGTCGCGAGGATGAACTTCACGTATTCGGGCGGCTCCTCGAGGGTCTTGAGCATCGCGTTGAAGGCCGTCGTCGAGAGCATGTGCACTTCGTCGATCATGTAGACCTTGTAGCGGCCCTCGGTCGGCGCGTACATCGCTCGCTCGAGAAGCGCCGTCATGTCTTCGACCGAGCGGTTGCTCGCCGCGTCCATCTCGATGTAGTCGCTGAAGCGCCCCTCGTCGATCGCGCGGCAGGCCGGACACACGCCGCAGGGTTCGGGCGTGACGTCCCCCTTGCCGTCGGCGCCCTGACAGTTGAGCGCCTTGGCGAAGATGCGCGAGATCGTGGTCTTCCCGACGCCGCGCGTTCCCGTGAAGAGATAGGCGTGGTGCAGGCGTTTTTCGGCAAGCGCCCGCGTCAGGGCCGTCACGACGTGATCCTGACCGACGATCGTTTGGAAATTGTGCGGGCGCCACTTGCGCGCCAAAACCTGATACGTACTCATGCGTTTGTCAGTCCGGCCGCACGAAGGGCCTCGCCTTCGAGTCGGCAGATGCGCCAGTCTTCCTGCAGACGGGCGCCGAGTTTTTCATAAAAGTCGATGGCGGGCTGATTCCAGTCGAGCACCGTCCACTCGAAGCGGCCGCAGTCGAGTTCGAGCGCCGTCTTCGCCAGGTGATGCATGATCCTGCGCCCGTAGCCGCGGCGGCGGGCCTGCGGCCGCACGAACAGATCCTCGAGATAGAGGCCGCGCTTTGTGAGGAAAGTCGAGAAATTGAAGAAATAGAGCGCAAACGCCACGGGTTCCTCCCGCCCGGTCGCTTCGTCGATTTCCCAGCCGAGGACGCACCGGATGACGGGGTTCGGACCGAAAAGTTCGCGTTCGATCTTTCCGCGGCTCGCCTTGCAGGCGGACTCGAGCCGCTCGTAGCGGGCGAGCTCGAAAATCATGTCCCGAATGACTTCGCAGTCTTCGGGACGGGCGTTGCGTATCTCAAAGGCCATGACGTTTCCCTTGCGTTGCGGTCGTTAGATATTACACGGGCGGGATGGCGTTTGCGCGCGAAGCGCCCCGGAAAACCCGAAGGCTCACGAGGCCGAAAACGAGACGTAGACGTCCCAGAGCACCTTGAGGGCGAGAACGATGAAGATCGACCCGCCGATGCGGTAGATGAGGCGCGACATGCGCTCGCTCGAGAGGAAGCCCCGGAAGCGCGACGTCACGAAGCTGTAGCCCGAATGGATCGCAAGAATGAGGATCCCGTAGGTCGCGGCCAGAATGCCGTACTGCGCGCCGTAGGAAAGCTTCGGGTCGATGAACTGCGGAAAGAGCGACACGAAGAACATGATGAGCATCGGGTTCGTCATCTGCAGCGTGATGCCCTCCATGAAGAAGGGGAAGCGCCGGATTTCGCCCTCGACGGGCGCGCCGCTGGCGATCGCCCGATGCTTCGAGCCGCGCAGAGCGCTCTCGAGACTCATCGTGCGCACGCGCCAGTTCTTGATGCCGAGCCAGATCATGTAGGCCGCCCCCACCACGCGCAAAAGCGCATAGGCGTCGGGCGAAGCGCGCAGAATGAGCCCCACGCCCGTCGCCGAAATGGCCGACATGATGATGGCGCCCGTAGCCGTGCCGCAGATCGTCCAGATCGCCCCCCGAAACCCGTAGCCGATCGACTTCATGAGCGTCATCAGGACGCCCGGTCCCGGCGTCGCCACGGTCATGATGGAGGTGATCACGAAAAGGGAATAGAGGGAAAGGTTGAGCATGGTCGGGATTGAGCGTCGGGAGTGGTCCGAATGCTCAAGTCTAACGGATCCGGGGGTTCGGCGAGAAGGACGGAGAAGAGCGCGGGGCTTGCGCAAGAGCGGAACGGACCCAGAGAATCCGAAAAGCGAGGGCGTAGAAAATGAAAATGGCGAGCCTTTTCCTCGGCACTGTCGCTACTCCGGTGTGGCTGCTTCATTCCTGACCTGACCAGATTGCCGGAGGCGGCATGCGAGGGGACCCGCCAAGGCGTCAATTCTATACGAAAGGGAGAAAAAAAGGGGAAACAGGAAAAAAGATTTTTCCCGCCGAAGAGCGGAGAAATTTTTTTGCACTTCTTCGAACCTCCCTCCTCCCATTGGGGGCGCGGGAATGCTAGTATTAGCGAACCTTCCGGGAGGACGAATCCGTCTTCCTCGCGCCATTCCGCCGCGCACTTCCCGACCGCACCGCCGGTTCGGGCGTTCCTCCCGACAACACTCTTTACCATCCCGTATTTTTCCCCTTTCTCCGATCCTTCGGTACGACCCGAACTCGAGTTCTGCCCGGACCGGGGTGAAGGAACCTTACTCAGGACACCATCATGAGCGAAATCATCCACATCACCGACAGCACCTTTCCCGAACAGGTCGCCGCGTCCGAACTCCCCGTCTTCGTCGACTTCTGGGCGCCCTGGTGCGGTCCCTGCCGCATGCTCGCCCCGCGTCTCGAAGCGGCCGCCGAAAAGTTCGACGGGCGCGCCGTGATCGCCAAGTACAACGTGGACGAAACCAACGAACTCGCTTCCGAACACAACATCCTCGGCATCCCGACGATCCTCTGCTTCAAGAAGGGTGAAGTCGTGGCCCGCCGCACCGGTCTTTGCGACCAGGCCACGCTCGACGCCTGGATCGAAGAAAACCTCTAAAAACGACGTCGCTCGCCGCCCGTTCGGGCGGCGACTTCCTCCCTCCGATGGCCCATTTCTTCGGGCCGCACCATCATGCACCTTTCCGACCTCAAAAAACTGCACGTCTCGCAACTCCTCGACATGGCGCTCGCGCTTGAAGTCGACAACGCCCACCGCATGCGCAAGCAGGAGTTGATGTTCGCCATCCTCAAGAAGAAGGCCCGTCAGGGCGAACAGATCTTCGGCGACGGCACCCTCGAAGTGCTGCCCGACGGCTTCGGGTTCCTGCGCAGTCCCGACACGTCCTACCTGGCGAGCACGGACGACATCTACATCTCGCCCTCGCAGATCCGCCGCTTCAATCTCCACACGGGCGACTCGATCGAAGGCGAAGTCCGCACCCCCAAGGACGGCGAACGCTACTTCGCGCTCGTGCGCGTCGACACCGTCAACGGTCTGCCGCCCGAGAGCACGAAGCACCGCATGCTCTTTGAAAACCTGACGCCGATCTTCCCCAACGAGCCCCTCACGCTCGAGCGCGACATGCGCGGGGACGAAAACATCACGGGGCGCATCATCGACATCATCGCCCCGATCGGCAAGGGTCAGCGAGCCCTTCTCGTGGCGCCTCCGAAGAGCGGCAAGACCGTGCTCATGCAGCACATCGCGCACGCCATCACGACGAACTACCCCGACATCACGCTCTTCGTGCTTCTCATCGACGAACGTCCGGAAGAAGTGACGGAAATGCAGCGCTCCGTCCGAGGCGAAGTCGTCGCGTCGACCTTCGACGAACCCGCCGCGCGTCACGTGCAGGTGGCCGAAATGGTGATCGAAAAGGCCAAGCGCCTCACCGAATCCAAGAAGGACGTCGTCATTCTGCTCGACTCGATCACGCGTCTCGCCCGCGCCTACAACACGGTGATTCCGTCCTCGGGCAAGGTCCTCACGGGCGGCGTCGACGCCAACGCCCTGCAGCGTCCGAAGCGCATCTTCGGCGCCGCGCGCAAGCTCGAGGAAGGCGGTTCCCTCACCATCATCGGCACGGCTCTCGTCGACACGGGCTCCCGCATGGACGACGTGATCTATGAAGAATTCAAGGGTACGGGCAACAACGAAATCCACCTTGAACGCCGTCTCTCGGAAAAGCGCGTCTACCCGGCCATCAACATCAACCGCTCGGGCACGCGCCGCGAGGAACTCCTCCTCAAGCCCGACGTTCTGCAGAAGGTCTGGATCCTGCGCAAGTTCCTCTACGACATGGACGAACTCGAAGCGATGGAGTTCCTCCTCGACAAGATGAAGCAGACGAAGACCAACGCCGAGTTCTTCGATCTCATGAAGCGCTGATGCGCCGCACGAACCCCCGCCCCTCGCGGGGGTTCGTCGTTTTGGGGGTCAGCACCCGCGCGTGAGACCCCAGTCGGCGGCCAGAGACAAGGCGGGCGAAAGACCGAGAATCGGCCCCGGAATCCCTTGGGCGCGCTTGAAGTTGTTGAAGGTGAAGCGCCCGACGATCTCCCGGGCCGTTTCGGCGTCCACGCCCTCGAGATCGCGAAGAGTCTTCTTCGCGAGGTAGTGCGTGAGCGTCTTTTCGATGAGATCGTAGTCGGGAAGCGAATCCGAATCCTTCTGTCCCGGGCGCAGTTCCGCCGAGGGCGCACGCGTGAGGATTCGTTCGGGAATGTCGGGGCGCCAGGCGTTTCGGGCGCGGCAAAGTTCATAGACCTCGCGTTTCCAGAGGTCGATCAGAGGCGCGAAACCTCCCGTCAGGTCGCCGTAGAGCGTGCCGTAGCCCATGGCCGCCTCGCCCTTGTTGCTCGTGCAGAGAAGAAGGGCTCCGTTCTTGTTGGCGTAGGCCATGAGGAGAAGTCCGCGAAGCCGCGCCTGAATGTTTTCTTCCGTCACGTCCCAGGGACGGCCGGCGAGTTCCGAAGCCAGGGCTTCGCGCACGTTTTCGAAAAGCGACCGGATCGGGAGCACGTCGTGGCGCACGCCGAGGGTTTCGGCAAGCGTTCGGGCGTCCTCCAGACTGTCGCTCGACGTGAAGTCCGTGGGAAGCATCACGGTGCGCACGCGCTCGGCGCCGAGAGCGTCGACGGCAAGCGAAAGAACGAGCGCGCTGTCGACTCCGCCCGAAAGCCCGAGCACGACGCCCGAAGCGCGGGACTTTTCCGCATAGGAGCGAACGGCCGTGACGAGCGCGAGATACCGAG
Source organism: uncultured Sutterella sp. (assembly GCA_900543805.1). Classification (GTDB taxonomy): domain Bacteria; phylum Pseudomonadota; class Gammaproteobacteria; order Burkholderiales; family Burkholderiaceae_F; genus Sutterella; species Sutterella merdavium. Next base: position 69,332 of record UQTE01000007.1, on the reverse strand, counting down.
GATCCCGTACGGGCGGGAGCGTCGTCGGCACGGATTTGGCCGAGGCGCGCCACCCCTCATTCGTACGCTCGACAAGGAGCACGCCTTCTTCCCAGGGCGTGAGTTCGGCGAGGACGCGGCCCTTCTCCGCGAAACGGCCGCCGCCCGCAAAGACGATGCGGTCTTCCGCGCCGGCAATGCTTCCTTCGAGCGCCGTCCCCTGCGCGGGCCGGACGTCGGGAGACCAGGGCAAAACGGAGGTCGTGCGCAGAGCCGGCCAATCGGAGGGAGGCGTGAAGGATCGAGCCTCGCCCCCGGAAATTTCCACCCAGTCAAAGGCACCCTCCCGAAGGATCGGGAGCACCCAGCGCCGCCCGTCTTTCTTCGTTTCCTCGGCAAAGGCGCAAAGGGCCTCGTCGCGCCGCGTGCTCACGTCTTTCCACGCGAGGGCGTCGTGGCCCGTCCCGCCTTCCAGCGCGCCCGCAGGCGCCGTAAAGACCGCGTCCTTCGCTTCAAAGGCCGAAGCGAGGCGCGAGAGCCGCGCAAGGTTCGCGGCGAAGGCGCCCGTCTGAGGCGCCGTCTGACAGTAGATGATTCTTTGCATAGGAAAAACCCGCTCGAACAGGGTTTAGAAACGACCCCATTCTAGCGGGTTGCTGGAGGGCTACCTCTGAAAAAAATCTTTTCAGGATGCGTCCTGTGCGCGCACGACGGCCGCGACGTTTTCGTCGTCGACCCCGGCGATTTCGATCTTCGTGAAGCCCGCTTCCTTGAGGCGCTCCGTGACGCGCGGGTGGATCGTGACGGCGACGCCGTTGACGAGCCAGTCGCGTCCCCCGGGGACCACGCGGATCGCCCGCATCAGGGCGTCGACGGCGTCGGTGCTCGTGATGTAGACGATCGGGCTCGGCCCGAAGATGCTTTGCGTCACGTCCTTGATCTGCTCTTCCGTGAGTTCGATCGGAACGCGCACGTAGGCGCAGAGCTTGATGACGTCGCTGCCCATGGCGGCGAAATGCTCGGGCAACCACTCGCGTCCGGTCTGTCCGCGCAGGAAGAGAACGCGCGCGGGCGCGCCCGTCTTTTCGACGAGCGCCCAAAGCGCCTCGCTGCCGGAATGCGCCGCATCGCCCTTGGGATAGAGAAGCTTGACGTTCTCGCCCCAGGCCGCGCGGATCACGCGGGCGGTTCCTTCGCCCACGGTGGCGAGCGTCACGTGCTCGGGCCAGGAGCGCACCCAATGGGCGACCGCGGCGACCGCCGACGGACTCGGCAGGATCACCATGTCGACGCCGGTGAGGTCGGCGAGCTGCGCCTCGACCACCTCGGCGTTTTCAGGGAGCTCAATGCGGAACGCCGGCCACCGCCAGACGAGGCGGCCTTCGCGTTCGAGCTTCTGGGCCAGACGATTGTTCGCTTCACCCGGCCGCATGAGAATGACGGGACGTTTTTTCATAATCCCAATATTTTAACCCTGGCGACCGAGCACGTCCGCCAGAATCTTCTCGGCGCCCTGACGACGGAGATCTTCCAGGACGGTCGCGGCGAGCGCTTCCGGATCGGTCCAGGAACCGCGGGCTTCGGCGCGCACGCATTCGCCCGTGTGGTGGTTGCCCACGAGGGCGCGCAGCCACATTTCTTCGCCTTCAACCACGGCGTAGGCCGCGAGCGGCACCTGGCAGGAGCCGCCGAGGGCGCGCGAAACGGCGCGTTCGGCCGTGCAGCAGGCGCGGGTATGGGGATCGTTCAGGAAGGCGAGCGACTCTTCGAGCACCTTGTCGCCCTTGCGGATTTCCACGCCGAGCGCGCCCTGCCCCGGAGAGGGAAGGCTCTTCTCGGCGGGAATGATCGAGCGGATGCGTTCCGAGAGTTCGAGGCGCTTGAGACCGGCCGAGGCCATGACGAGCGCGTCGTATTCGCCTTCGTCGAGCTTGCGAAGACGCGTGCCGACGTTGCCGCGGATCGGACGGACGTCGAGATGGGGATAGTTGATGCGAACCATCAGTTCGCGGCGCAGGCTCGCCGTGCCGACCACCGCGCCCGCGGGCATTTCGTCGAGGCTCGCGTACTTGGGCGACACGAAGGCGTCGCGCGGATCTTCGCGTTCCGTCACGGCCACGAGTTCGAAGTCTTCGGGGAGTTCCATCGGAACGTCCTTGAGCGAATGCACCGCGAGGTCGGCGCGGCCTTCGCGCATGGCCACTTCGAGTTCCTTCACGAAGAGTCCCTTGCCGCCCACCTTCGAGAGCGTGCGGTCGAGGATCTGGTCGCCGCGCGTCGTCATGCCGAGCAGGTCGACTTCGGCTTCGGGATAGGTCTTGCGCAAAACCGACTGGATGTGAAGCGCCTGCCACATGGCAAGCGGGCTTTCGCGCGTGGCGATGACGCAGCGTTCGAATTTGGACATGGTGATTTCTGTCGAGTGGATGAAAAAAGCGAATGTGCGCGATTGTAACAGGCGACTCTTGTGCCGCTCTTAAGCCCGGGACGAAGAAAACGAAAATCCGCGAATCCGTTTGCACCGAACTTCGCCTTATGCCATAATTTCGCCTTTCCAGTTGGCACGTGGGTAAGCATGCCTGTCGTAAGACCCGGCGGATCCGGGCGGACTCGTAAGGCGACCAGGGCGACCGACAAACGAAAACAAGGTATTGATCAAAATGAAGCAGAACATTCACCCCGAATATCGCGAAGTCGCCTTCGTGGACCTCTCCATCAACAAGACGTTCATCATCCGTTCCGCCGTTCAGACGAAGGAAACGGTTGAAATCGACGGCAAGACCTACCCGATGTTCAAGCTCGATACGTCGTCGGAAAGCCACCCGTTCTACACGGGCGCCCAGACCCGCATCGTTGAAGCCGGCCGCGTCGAAAAGTTCCGCGCCAAGTTCGCCGCCAAGCAGCAGGCCATGAACGCCGCCGCTCAGGCTGCCAAGGCCGCCAAGTAATTGCCGCGCCCTTCCCTTCGAAGGGCGGCTGCGACACAATAGCAGGGGAGTTTCTCTCAAGGGAGAACTCCCCTCTTTGTGTCTTTGTTCCCCGTTTTTTTCACCCCGCCCTCCGCGGACAAGGAGCGTCTCTTGCATCTGGAGAAAATCACCCCCGTCAAGATGTCCCGCGAAGCGGCCCGGGCCCTTCCCCGTTACGCCCTTTTGGGTCTCCTCGCCGTCTTCATCGGCAACGTCTTCGGTGTGCTCGACTTTTGGACGCTGCGGGACGCCGAAAACTTCGGGGTCGCGATGGAAATGCTCCGCGGCGGGACGGCAGCGGACTTTCTGCTCCCGACGATCACGGGCGTGCCCGACTGGCACAACGGCCCGCTCACGGCCTGGGTGTCGGCTTTCTTCCTCGCCGTCTTCGGTCCGCTCGTGGGAGAACTCACGGCGCTTCGCTGCGCGAGTCTCTTCTGGTTTGCGCTCGCCCTCTCGACGCTCTGGTACGGCACCTGGCACATTGCGCGCCGCCCCGAAGCCCAGCCCCTTCGCTTTCCCTTCGGCGACGAAGCCAATCCCAAGGACTACGGCCGCGTGACGGCCGACTGCGCGGTGCTTCTATTCATCGCGACCTTCGGTCTCGTGCGGGGCTTTCACGAACCCACCCCCGCGACGGTGCTCCTCGCGCTCTCCTGCGTCATGTTCTACGGCCTCACCAAGGCCCTCAAACGTCCGATGATCGGCTTTGCCATCGCGGGCGCCGCGGCGGGCGCGGCCGTTCTCTCGTCGACCCTGTTCGGCGGCGTCTGGCTCTTTGCCGCCGCGCTCGCCGTGCACGCAGTCGTGAAGGATTTCCCCGGAAACGCGGATCTGCGCTGCGCGAGCCTGATCGGCTCGGCCGTCCTCACGGTTTCGCTCTGGCCCGCGCTCGCCTACGGTCTCGCCCCCGACGAGGCGGGCGCCTGGTTCAAGGGCTGGGCCGACACGCAGGCTTCGCTCTTCGGCATTGCGGGACCGGAGACCTTCAGCTGGTTCCTGCGCAACTTCGTCTGGTTCCTCTGCCCCTTGTGGCCGCTCGTTCTCGCGGCCCTCTGGAAGTGGCGCCACGCATTGACGCGCACGCACCTTTCGATTCCGATCGCAGCGATCACGGTGTCGATCTTCGCCGTGCTTTTCTCCTCCTCGCAGACGGCCGACACGGTCTTCATCGTCTTCCTGCCGGCCCTGGCCGTCCTCGCCTCCTTCGGTCTTTTTACGCTTAAGAGCGCCAAGGCAAACGTGTTAGACTGGTTCTCCGTGTCGATTTTCTCGCTCACGGCGCTCACGCTTTGGGCCTATTGGCTCGCCTGGACGACGAACTTCGCGCCGAAGATGGCGGTTTCGATCTCGCGCCTCGCCCCCGAGGCCGCGCCGACCCTCGGTTTCGGCTTCTGGTTCGCCCTTTTGATGACGACCCTCTGGATCGTCTTCGTCGTCTGGCGCCTCACGCACCGCCCGGTCGTCGTGTGGCGCGGTCCGTGGCTTGCGGCCTTCGGCCTCACGACCTCGCTCGTCATCACGATGGGACTCTTCCACGACGTGATCGACCGCAACCGAAGCTATCTGCCCGTCGTCGCCTCCGTTGACGCGACGATCCGAACGGCGGGCATCGCCCCGAACGACTGCGTTTCGCTCGAGGGCATCCCGCCGGGCATCCGCGCGATCTTCTCCTACGGTTCGGACCTTTCCTTCACGGCCCGTGAAGACCAGGTCTGCCGCTACCGAGTGCTTCGCCTGCGCGACCATCTGACGGACACGTCCGACGTCGTCGGCGAACCCGCCTCGCGCGCCTCCACGACCGAACACTTCGTCGTCGTGCGTTCCGAATAACCTTTTTTGCCTTTTATGACGAAACTTCTCCCTCCCGACACCTCCCTCAAAGCCCTCGCCAAACTGGCCGGCCCCATCTGGATCGCGAACATCGCGATCGTGGGAAGCGGAACGATCGACACCATCATGGCCGGTCATCTCGGGAAAGAGCATCTGGCCGCCATCGCGCTCGGCATCGCCACGACGATTTCGGTCCTCATGGGGCTCGTGGGCGTCCTCATGGGTCTGAGTCCGATCGCGGGTCACCATTTCGGCGCTCGCAAGTTCCGCGCCATCGGCGAGGAGCTCAACCAGAGCTTCTGGCTCTCGCTCGTCCTCATGGCCGTCGGCGTTCCGCTTCTGCTCAACACCGACTTCTGGATCGAGTTGGGCGGCGCCAAGGGAGAAGTCGCCGAAATGGCGGCCGAGTTCATCCGCTGGACGGCCTTCGCGCTTCCGGCGAGCCTTCTCGGGCGCTGCTTCATCGCACTCAACGCCGCCGTTTCGCGCCCCCGCATCACGATGTGGGTCTCGCTCGGCATGCTCGCCCTCAAGGCGCCCCTCAACGCCGTCTTCATGTACGGCTGGCTCGGCTTTCCCGCGATGGGCGGGGGCGGCGCCGGGATTTCCTTTTTCGTTCTCTCCTGGCTCTCGCTTTTTGCCTTCCTTGCGATCTGGAAGTTCGACAAGTTCTACCGTCCGATGCACGTCGAGCAGTTCGTCGGGCCCCGTTGGGAGCTTCTGAAGAACCACCTGCACGTGGGCGTCCCCATGGGGCTGTCCACCTTCTTTGAAGTGTCGAGCTTCACGCTCATGGCGATCTTCATTTCGCGCCTCGGCGAAGAGACGGTCTCGGCGCATCAGATCGTGGCGAACCTGACGTCGATGCTCTACATGGTGCCGCTCTCGCTCGGCATCGCCTCGTCGGTCCTCATCTCGCAGTCGCTCGGCGCGCGCTGGCCCGCCGTGGCCGAATTCATTCTGCGCCGCACGCTCAAGATCTCCATCGTCATCGCGGCGGTGCTCGCGACGCTTCTCTACATCTTCAAGGGAAACGTCATCGCCCTCTACACGAGCGACGCGGGCGTGGCCGCCACCGCAGCGGCCCTCGTCGCCTTCGGTTGCACCTACCACGTCTTCGACGCCATGCAGGCCGTCTCGAGCTTTGCGCTTCGCGGCTACCGCGTCACGCGCGCCCCGATGTTCATCTACGGCATCATGCTCTGGGGCGTGGGGATCGGGATCGGGTATCAGCTCGCCTTCGGCGCCGAATGGGCGGGCGGTCCGTACGGCGCCTTCGGCTTCTGGGGCGCCACGGCCGTGGGCCTCATCCTCACGGGTCTTTCGCTTCTCGCCATGGCCCTCTGGGTGGGGCGGCAGCGCTCGCGCGACGAACACCATTCGCCCGAAGAGGTCGAACGCGTCATTCGAGAGGCGCGGGCCTGACGTCCGAACGTTTCGCATGCAGCCGGTGCGGTCCGCCGCACCGGCTTTTTTTCCCGACTTTCGGCAAAAATCACACTTTCGCTGCTTGAAAGGCTCTGAGGTGCAAGACTTCAGAGCCTTTTTGCTGTGATCAATTTTTGTAGTAATATTGTAGGTAAATTTATGGTAAAATAGATTGTGTGAACAAGTGCCTACCCGATGGGGTTTTGAGATGGCGATCTCTCTTTCGATCAAAAAGCTAAAGAACCGCGAGTACGTCTACATCGTCGAGAACTACCGTGATCCGGCCACTAAGCGTCCGACGAGCCGAACGTTGGCAAGTTTTGGGCGCCTGGACAAGCTGTTGGCTGAGGATCCGGATGCCCTGAAGAAGATCGAAGAGCGGGTCAAGGAACTACAGTCCAATTCCAAGGCATACAGCAACACCATCAAGGAGCGCATGCTCAGCGGCGTCAGCGTATCTGCCAAAGCGACGAAGCGAGCGGCCTGTCTCACCTGCACGCCGGCGCTGTTTCATCCGGTCTGGGAAGCGCTTGGAATGTCGGCCTATTTCAAGAACTTTCGACGCAACCACGGGGTGGATTACGACCTTGAACAAACGATCTTTTTCTCCTGTGTCTCACGCTTGATCAAGCCGTCCTCCAAACTTGCAAGCTGGCGTCGTCGGAACTCGTATCTCACGGATTTTTCCGAGATTGAGTTGCAGCAGATGTATGACAGTCTGGACGTCTTGGCGAAGCACAAGGACAACATCATCCGGTGCCTGAACAAGCACATCGACGCGATGTACAAGCGCGATCTGACGGTCGCGCTGTACGACGTTTCAACGTTCTATTTCGAGAGCTTTGTGGAGGGAGATTTGCGTCGGCGAGGGATGAGCAAGGAGCACCGCACTCAGGAAACGCAGGTGGTGCTCGGCCTGCTTATCGATGCCGACGGCGTTCCCTTCTCCTACGAGCTGTTCCCGGGCAATACCGGCGAGATTCATACGCTTTTGGAGGTGATCGAGAAATTCCGCAGTTCCTACAGCATCAAGGACGTTATCGTCGTGGCCGACGCGGGATTGAATCAGCTCCTGAATTTGGATGAGCTGCAGAAGAAAGGAATGCGCTTCATCGTCGGCTATCCGCCATACATCAAGCTCAGCAAGGAATTGCAAAAGAAATTTCTGGATGAGGAAGGCTGGGAGTGGCGTCACGCAGACGATGGCGAACGTTGGGGATACAAAACGCTCCCGCTAGAAATTGACAAGACCTACAAAAACCACGCCAAGGGCTGTATCGAACGGGCTCAATTCAAAGCTACCTGCATCGGAACGTTCTCAGAGCACAGGTTTGAACACGATCTCCGGGAACTCACCCTCAAATGGAATCGGGCAACATCTCTTGTGAACAGAGGTGCCGCCGCCGTGGCGTCCGCCGGACGCAGCGGCTATAAGAGGTTCATCAGCGTCGACACGAAAAGTGTGCATTTGAACCAAGACCTTTACGACAAGCGGCGAACCTGGTGCGGTCATTCCGCGTTGCTGACGAACATTGCGGACCCGGATCCACAGTGGGTGTATACGAAACTGCGTCAGCTGTGGCGGATCGAAGACAACTTTCGAATGCTCAAAACCAACCTCGAAGCCAGACCGGTTTTCGTCTGGACCGATGAGCATATTCGCGGACATTTCGTCCTGAATTACATCGGGTTGGTGATGCAGAAGATCTTCATGAAAAAGTTGCGAGAGAAGGGACTGGACTTGTCTGCGGCTGAAATTATCGAAGCGTTGGAGTCCATGAAGATCCAGCACGTAAGCGGCTTGAAGAAAGCCAACAGTCACTTGTACACCTGTAGCAATCTCGAAGCCGAAGCAACCTCCGCAACGGATGAGAACGGGGAGAAGAAAACGCTTGGGACGCTTTGCGATGACATCCTTCGTGCGTGCGGCATGGAACCGCTCAACGCAGTGGAGACGGCCTCAACGATCCGAGCAAAACTGCGGTTGAAGTTGCCGATGAAATAATTACCGACGAAAGCTGATAGTTGCTTTCTCCTTGTTATCCTGTGCAACTCTAGCGATAACAGAGAAAAATCTTTTCAATCAGCCAGAAAGTCGGTTTTTTTTTCTTGCGGCGGTTCGAAGAAAAAGCCCGCCCTCCCGGGGCATGCGGGAGAAGCGGGCTTGCGTCGTTCAGGCGCCGATCAGAGGCCGCGCTTCAGGATTTCGACGACGTCGTCCTTGTCGAGCGGGCGGATCGCCTGCGAGAAGTCCCAGAGCTTCATGCAGCTTTCGGCCATGGCTTCGAAGTGTTCGTCGCTCGTGATGCCGACCTCGGAGAGCTTCGAGGGCAGACCGATCGAGGCGAAGAAGGCTTCGAGCTTTTGGAAGCCCTTTTCGGCCATCGCGTAGAGGTCCGCTTCAAACGGCACGTCGAAGACTCGGTTCGCGAGCGTCGCGAAGCGTCCGACCGTTTCGTCGTTCAGGCTGTAGCGGAAGAAGACGGGCGTCACGATGGCGAGGCCTTCGCCGTGCGTGATGTCGTAGAAGGCGGAGAGTTCGTGTTCGATCCCGTGGCAGACCCACGCGGCAAAGGAATTTCCCGTCACGCAGATGCCGTTGCAGGCAAGCGAGCTCGCCCACATGAGGGTCGCGCGGGCTTCGTAGTCGTCACCCTTGTCGTAGGCGCGCTTCCCCATCCCGAGGACGGCGCGCAGCACCGTTTCGCAGAGACCATCGGAGACGAGGTTCGAATCCTTGACGCAGTACTGCTCGAAGATGTGGGACATGATGTCGGCGCAGCCCGCGGCCGTCTGCTTCTTCGAAACCGAGAAGGTGTATTCCGGATCGCAGATCGAAACGCGCGGATAGAAGACGGGCGTCAAAACGCCGATCTTCTTGTTCTCGTCCATGTTCGAGATGACGGCGGCCGCGTCGTATTCGCTCCCCGTCGCGGCGAGCGTGAGAACCGTGACGAGCGGAAGCGCCTTCGTGATCTTCGAGGGATCCGTCACGATGTCCCAGGCGTCGCCCTCGTAGTAGCGGGCCGCACAGATCGCCTTGGCGCAGTCGATCACGGAGCCGCCGCCCACGGCGAGGACGAAGTCGACGTCGTGTTCGCGGCAGAGGCGGGCGCCTTCGTTCACGCTCGTCACCTTGGGATTCGGTTCGACTCCGGCGCATTCGTAGATTTCGCAGTCGGCGAGAAGCGTCTTCACCTTGTCGTAGATGCCGAGCTTCTTGATGGAACCCCCGCCGTAGACGAGGAGGACCTTCTTCCCGAATTCCGCCGCCACTTCGGGGAGGCGCTCGATCTTGCCGCGCCCGAAAAGAAGGCGGGTCGGCGTGTTGTAGTCGAAATTGTGCACGGCGTAAGCCATTGTCTTTCTCCTTGGAATTGAGGCCGGTGAACGGGGAAAAGTGTAGCGGCCGTCCGAAGGAAAAGGTTGGGGAAACGTACGCGGGAATTGCCCGATTCTCTCGAAAAACGTCGCCCGGTCTCAAAATTTCCGCTGCTTCGACTGCAAATCGTCTCGGAAGGGCATGCCGAGGATGCGTCCGGTTTCGGGAAGCGGCAGATTGCCCGCGGCGTCGCGGCGGGCTTCGAGAAAGCGCTCGAGAAGTTCCGCTTCGAGTGGGCCGCGCGCGAGGGCCGCAGGAAGAGCCTTGAGCATTCTGAACTGATCGCCCCCGTCGAGAAGATACGCGGTCGTGACGATGCGGTAGGTCTTTTGCGGTTCGATCGGGACCCATTGTCCGTTCTCAAGGATGTCCGCCGACGCGACGCGCGAGCCGATCGGGCGCTTCGGATTCACCCGGTAGCGCAGTCCCGACGTCTGCAGAAGACGCGGACTCTTGAGGTCTGGCTCCGAGAGCCCGTGCTCGAGCGCGGCGAGAATCACGCGCCCCGGCATAGCCACCACCGCCGCGTGGTTGCCGAAGGGATGAACGTCGAGAATGTCCGCGTGCGTCACGGGACCGATCGGAAGGGGCGCGCGCAGGGCTCCCCCGTTGATGAAGGCCGCCTGCGCCCCGAAGGTGCGTCCCCAGTCGAGGAGCGCGTCCGCCGTCCACATGCCCGAGAGGCATTCGCCTTCGCGGCATTCGTCGAGGCCGTCGTAGAAATGTTCCCGGTTCGTCGCGAGGACGCGCTTTCGTTCCGCCTCCACCTTTTCGCCCGAGCGGCGCACGAAGGTTTCGGTCGCGTCGTCCCGCGGCATCGCGGGGGTGAGTTCCGTGAGGTCCCCGGTATAACCCGTCACGCGTCCCGCTTCGTCGAAACGGACCTTGATCACGCCGAGATAGCGGGTCGAGCGCCCCGTCTGCACGACGAGCGTTTCATTCCCGTTCGGGTGCTTAACGACGGTCGGATAGGGGCCTTCGGAATCCGGATGGTTGCCGAGCACGCTGTGCGTGTGGCCGCCAACGATCACGTCGATATCGGGGACGGCGCGAGCGAGTTCGACGTCCGTCTTGTAGCCCACGTGGGTGAGGGCGACGAAGTGCGAAACTCCTTCCTTTTCGAGCGCCCCGACCGCCTTTCGCAATGCCGCGGCGCGGTCTTCGAAGGTCGTGGCGGGGCAGGCGGCCGAGACTTCCTTTCCTTCGTCGTTCGCGAGTCCCACGACGCCGACCCGCACGCCGCCCACGGTCTTCACGACGTAGGGCTTGAGCGGCGCCCGGCTCATCGGACACTTCGGGTTCGGGAGGATGTTCGCCGCGACGACGGGCATCGGGAGGTTCTCGACGTAACGCACCGTCTCCGCGCAGCCCGCGTCAAACTCGTGATTTCCGAGCGTCACGGCGTCCCAGGGCATGCGCTTCATCGCGGCAAGCGCCCACTCGGGTCCGCCCGTTCGAAAGAAGTGCGTTCCCTGCCAGAAGTCCCCCGCGTCGAGCGCGAGTACGGCCGGATTTTCCTTTCTCAGGGTTTCGACTTCCTCCACGATGCGGGCGTAGCCGCCCGTGCAGGCGTCGTCCTCGCGGCAGGCGGCGTAGCGGCCGTCGATCCCGGCCGCGGCCGAGTGCGTGTCGTTGGCGTGCACGATCGTAAGTTCGAAGTTGGCTGCATGGGACGCTTGCGGGAGAAGCGGCAGTGCGAGGAGGGCGCAAAAGAGGGCGGAGAAACGCATGGAAGTCGATAGAAGAATGCAGGACGCCGCGACATTCTATCGCCTCGCCGCGATGAAACGCCGTTCGACTGAATAAAAGCTCTTCAAAGACGATGAGCTGACCGTACGGGCAACGGCTAAGGATTTCTTAGTTGTTCGCCGACAGGTTTCGGGTAAAAGCTCTTGGCGGAGCCTTTCGAATGCGGACGAACCGGTGGAAAGTGCAGTTGTCAAGCTTTTCTTTCCAACTGGCCGGAACGGATTGTGCTCATGACTTCGACGGTTGACGTGTCGACAACCAGCGAAAGAGTTCTCCGGCAATGGGCGACGCAACTACCGAGGATTTCTCGGCTGTTCGAATCAAAACTCTTGCCATATTTCTCGACCCGAACCGCAGTTCCTTGGTCAGTCCTTCTTCGCGGATAACGTTTTCGCCTTATTGCCCCACTGTGTTCTTTTTGGGATGATGGACACGTTTTCGTTTTAGGGGGAAGCGTTGTGAAAACGATCGGACTCTTGGGCGGCATGAGTTGGGAGAGCACCGTCACCTACTACAAGGAAATCAACGAGCGCGTCGCCAAGGCGCTGGGCGGCCTCCATTCCGCAAAGATCGTCCTCTACAGCGTGGACTTTGCCGAGGTGGAAGAACAGCAGGCGAAGGGTGACTGGGCGGGAAGCGCCGAACTCCTCGGCCGCGCAGCCAAGGGACTCGTAGCCGCAGGTGCCGACGCGATCGTGATCTGTACGAACACCATGCACAAGGTGGCCGATGAGGTCGAGCGCGCCGCGGGCGTGTCGCTTCTGCACATCGCCGACGCCACGGCCGACGCGCTCCTGGCCGCCGGCATTCATCGCACGGCTTTGCTCGGCACGAAGTACACGATGCTGCAGGACTTCTACAAGTCGCGCCTCATTGCGCGCGGACTCGACGTTCTGATCCCGAATCCGGAGGACGTCGAGGTCGTCAACCGCGTGATCTACGACGAACTCTGTCTCGGCGTTATCCGCGACGAATCGCGCCAAGAGTTCGTACGCATCATCCGGGATCTTCAAGCCAAGGGCGCCGAAGCCGTGATCCTCGGCTGCACGGAAATCGGTCTTCTCGTCGGACAGAAGGATTCGCCTCTGCCCGTCTTTGACACGACGATTCTCCACGCCGAGAAGGCCGCGGCCTTTGCGGTATCCGATTGATCCCGGGACGCTTCGATGCAGCTCTTTCTCTATCATCTCGAACTCTGCGCACCGCTCTTTTCGCTCGTCTTCATCGGCTGGGGGCTCGCGAAAATCCACTTCATCCCCGAGGCGGCGCAAAAGGCCTTGGGAAGCGTCACCTTCAAGCTTCTGATGCCGGCGCTTCTCTTCAAGATGCTCTCGCACTTGTCGGAGATGCCTCCGGCGGACTGGCGCGTGCTCATTCCCTTCTTCGGGTCCTGCCTCCTGCTCTTTTTCCTCGCGCGGGGACTCTACGGAAAGCTTTTCCGCTGCGGTGCGGCGGGGACGACGGTCCTTGCGATGGCGGGGATTTTCGGCAACAACGTGCAGCTCGGCGTCCCGATCGTCGAGGTGAGTCTCGGTCAGGCCGCCATGCCGACGATTTCGCTTCTGATCGTCTTCAACGTCCTCCTTCTCTGGACGCTTGCGATCGCGTCGGTCGAATTCGGGCGCGAGGACGGCAAGCCCGACATGCAGCGGATCCTCAAGTCGCTCTTCAAGGTCGTCAAAAACCCGGTCGTGCTCGGGATTCTCTGCGGCACGGCCTGGGGACTCACGGGCTGGCAGCTCCCCAAGGTCGTGGATCAGACCGTGGGACTTGTCGCGGCGAGCACGACGCCCATGTGTCTTCTCGCGGTGGGGATGGGGCTTGCACGCCACAGCTTCTTCGCGTCTTTGCCCAAGGGCTCGGTCGTCACTTTCGTGAAGATCGGCGTGCAGCCCTTCTTCGTCTGGGTGCTCTGCCGAGCGATGGGGCTCGGAGAGCTCGAAACCAACGCGACGGTTCTTCTCTCGGCGCTTCCCGTCGCGATCAACGTCTTTCTCATGGCGAACGAATTCGAGGCGGAGGAGGGCGCGGCGAGCAACGCGATCTTCCTTTCGACGCTTCTTTCCGCCGCGGGCGTGCCGCTCGTTCTCACGCTTCTCGGCGTGGCGCCGACCGTCTGATCGCCAAGGCGTTTCGCCAAAATCAAGAAGGGGTCGCCTGCGGGCGGCCCCTATCTATTTCATTCCCTATGGGGAATCAAAATCCGCGCGACTTTCTCAGTCGATCGGCGTGAAGCGGTAGTGGGTCTTGCCCGCGCCGACGGCTTCGGCGTCGCTCGTGAGGTAGGTCCCGTGGTGTTCTTCCCATTCGCGGCGCAGCTCCGGCGTCGCCGCCGCACCGAAGGTGATGTCGATCGCGGCCCGGTCGATCGCGACGGGGTCCGTGCTCGCGAGAATGCCGATGTTGCCGAGGTTCTTCGCGCCTTCGCATCCGTCGGTCGGAGCAACGGCGTCGAGGACCGTGAGGAAGACCCAGCGACCCTTCTTCGCGTCCATGACGCCCTTCACGTAGTCGGCCATGGCTTGCGTTTCGATGTGGTTGTCGCTCGGCGAAAAGCCGCTGTCCGTCTTGCCGGCGCTGTGGATGAGCCACTTGCCTTCCATCGGAGCGATCGCGATCGAGAGGTTCTTGAGCATCCCGCCGTAGAACTCGATGTGGTGCGACTTGAAGCGGCAGAGCCCGATCATCGTGTCGTAGTCGTTGTAGTGAGAGCCGATGCGGGAGAACTTCAGGTGTTTGCCGCCTTCAATCGGGAGGTCGACCGTGCCTTCGGCGTCGATGATGTCGATGCGGGAGGTATCGAAGCCGTTCCCCTTGGCGACCTCGAGGTGCTTTTCCACCGTGTCGCGGGGCGGATAGTAGGTGCAGTCGAGAAGCTTGCCGTTCACGTGGTCGGCGAAGGCGTGAACGAGTTTCGGGTCGAGGTGCGGACCGTTCGGGGTTTCAAAGCACACCTTGACGCCGACCTTGCCCTGACGCTTCTGGCCGAGACGGTCGTAGATCTTGATGAGGCCGGCCGGTGAAATGTCCTTCGTGAAGAACACTTCCGGGGCGGACGCGTCGGTCACGGCGTGGGTGAGGGGATAGGGGAAGGGGTTCGCGCCGGCGGCCGACGAAAGAGTCGGCAGACTCGCGGTGACCGCGAGGGCGGCGGAGGTCTGAAGGAAAGTGCGGCGTTGCATGATCGAATTCCTTTTTGCGGTTCCAAAGGAGGGCCGGGCCTTCGCCCGACGTCTTCCTACCCATAGCCTAACGGGACCGGGCTTGCGCCCCTTGTCCTTTTTCTTCGAATCCTTGCGCAAACCGCTCTCGCTCGCGTTCGGAAGAAGAAAAGGGCGCCGAACCCGCGGATTCGACGCCCGTAAAGGTAAGGAGAGACCCTTGTGTTTTGTTGTGTGGCCGACGCCCGACCAAAAGCGTCGATTGGAAGGAGACAGAAACCAATGGAGGGAGCCATCCGCCACAAGGAATATTGTGCCGAAGCATTGTCTCGCTTCCTACCGCCCGCGGGCGGTGTTCCGTGAGGGGAGGACTCAGTCCTTAGGAAAGACCTTGAGACTCATGACGAGCACCACGGTCGTCATCAGGGCGACCATGAGGAAGGCCGTGTCGAGCCCCGAGTGGCGCGCAATGAAGCCGATCGCGGCCGGGCCCGCGAGAATCCCGGCGTAGCCCGTCGACACCACGAAGGCAAGGCCCTTCGAGACCGAGACGCCCGGGCAGTTGCCGGCGAGCCAGAAGGCGATCGGAACGAGGTTCGAGCAACCGATCCCCATCACGAAGAGCGCCGCGTAGGCGCTCCAGAGGCCCGGGATCGTGAGGAGCACTGCATAGCCGAGGATCGCGCAGAGCGTCCCCGTGAGGAAGACCCGGCGCCGACCGAAGCGCGCGATGATGCGGTCTCCGAAGGTGCGCCCGATCGTCATGGCGGCCGAGAAGACCGAATAACCGAGCGCGGCCGCGGCCGTGTCGGCGTTTTTGAGGTCCCGCAGATAAAGCGCGCTCCAGTCGAGAAGGCTTCCTTCCGTGAGAAAGAACGCAAAGCAGAAGAAGGCGGTGACGTAGAGAATCAGGGGCTTCTTCGAAGATTTCTCGTGCTTCTCTTCGGTCTTGCCGCCGTCGTCTTCGGTTTCACCCGGTCCCAACGACCAGGGGCTCCAGGCGGTCGCAACCGCGACGATCAGGACCACACCGGTGAGGACCGCCGCCCAGACGGGCAAACCGATGCCGACGAGGGCCGCGAAGAAGAAGCCGCCCGACATGCCGCCGAACGAGTAAGCCGCGTGAAAGCCCGAGAGGATCGCGCGCTTTTCGCGCTTTTCCGCGACGACCGACTGCACGTTCATCGAGACGTCGGTGACGCCCAAGGCTCCGCCGAAGAGAATGACGAGCGCGGCGGCAAGCCACACGTTCGTCGTGAAGGCGAGCGTCACGATGAAGACGGCCATGAGCGGGAGGCTCGTGCGCAGCACCGCGCGGCAACCCCAGCGGGCGACGAGCCTCCCGGTCACCGGCATCATGACGAGCGAACCGATCCCGAGGCCGAGAAGCATGGTCCCCAAGACGCCCTCGTCGACGTTCAGGGCCGACTTGAGGCTCGGAATAAGCCCCGCCCAGAGGGCGCTGATCATGCCCGCCGCGAAGAAGACGACGTAGGTGACGTTGCGAAGCGGCGGCAGCGTTTTCAGAAAGCCCGGCCAAAAGCGCGGGCCGATTTGCGGTTCCGTTCTCATGATGAGCAAAGAGGGAAAAAGGGCCGACGCGGAAGATCCGGCCGGCCCTCGGTACGGTTTGTTTCGTTATGACCCGATCAGGCCTTTTCGACGAGCGACGTTCCCGTCATTTCGGCGGGTTTTTCAAGGCCCATCAGATCGAGGACCGTGGGCGCCACGTCGGCCAAGACGCCGTCGCGAACGCTCTTCACTCGATCCGACACCACGATCATCGGGACGGGGTTCAAGGAGTGCGCCGTGTTGGGCGAACCGTCGGCGTTCACGGCGTTGTCGGCGTTGCCGTGGTCCGCGCAGATCACGACGTCGTAGCCCGCGGCGCGCGCCGCCGTCACGACCTTTTCGACGCAGGCGTCGACGGTCTTCACGGCTTCGACGATCGCGTCGTAGACGCCCGTGTGGCCCACCATGTCGCCGTTCGCGAAATTGAGGACGATGAGGTCGGGGGCCTTCTCACGAATGTTCCCGACGAGACACTCCGTCACTTCGGGCGCGCTCATCGCGGGCTGCAGATCGTAGGTCGCGACCTTCGGGGAGTTGACGAGAATGCGGTCTTCCCCTTCGAAGGGCGCTTCGCGGCCGCCGTTCAAAAAGAACGTGACGTGCGCGTACTTTTCGGTTTCCGCGATGCGAAGCTGCGTGAGCCCCAGGGACGACACGTATTCCCCGATCGTGTTCTTCACTTCGTCCTTCGGGAAGAGGACCGTGAGGCCGGCGAACGTCGGATCGTAGGGCGTCATCGTGTAGTAGTCGAGCGAAAGGCGCTTCATGCCCGCTTCATCGACGTCGCGCTGCGTGAGCGCAATCGTGAGTTCCTTCGCGCGGTCGTTGCGGAAGTTGCAGAAGACGACCGTATCACCCTCCCGGATCGTCCCGACGGGACGGCCGTCCGTCGTCGTCATCACGACGGGCTTTACGAATTCGTCCGTGACGCCTTCGTCATAGGAGCCCTGCAGAGCGGCGACCGGGTCTGCGGCCTTCACGCCTTCGCCCAGAACCAGCGCGCCGTAGGCTTCACGGATGCGCTCCCAGCGCTTGTCGCGGTCCATGGCCCAGTAGCGGCCCGTCATCGTCGCGAAGTGCGCGCCGCAGGCGTTCAAGGCTTCGAGCGTTTCGCGCACGAACCCGAGCCCGCTCTTGGGGTCGGTGTCGCGGCCGTCCATGAAGGCGTGGAGGAACACCTCTTCGACGCCCGCCTCGCGCGCAAGACGCACGATGGCGAGGATGTGTTCGAGCGAAGCGTGGACGCCGCCGTCCGAGAGAAGCCCCATCACGTGGAGGCGCCCCGACTTCTTGGCGGATTCGAGCATCTTCGCGACGCCCGGGACCGAAGCGAGGGAACCGTCGGCGACGGCCCGGTTGATCTTGACGAGGTCCTGATAGAGGACGCGGCCCGCCCCGATGTTGAGGTGGCCGACTTCGGAATTCCCCATCTGACCTTCGGGAAGGCCGACGGCGAGGCCGTCGGTGCGAAGCGTCGCATGGGGGTGGTCGTGGGTGAGCTTCGTCATGAAGGGCGGGCGCACGGTCCCGATCACGTCGGCCTTGTCGCCGCGGCCGATGCCCCAGCCGTCGAGAATCATGAGAAGAACTTTCGTCACGGTGGACTCCTTACTGTGTCCGAATCAATGGAAAAGAGGGCGGATGTGCCCCCGAGAATGCGGAGCAATCATAACACGGACGGGCTCTGCGCCCCTGAGGCCGAAGCGCTTCGGGATACGGTTTTGACGAAGCGCCCGACGGTGGGCCGATGGGGCTTCGCAAAGAAAAAGCCTCCAACGGTCTCATCGGCCGAGGGAGGCTTATCACGGAGCGCGCGGGGCGCTCCGAAAGGGGAAGGAACTTACTTGGCGAAGGCCTTCTGCACGTCGATCGGCAGAGCGCGGTAGCCGAGCGTGTTGTGGAACTTCAGTTCGATCGAGGGCTTGGATTCGCCCCACTTGAATTCGGTCAGAACCGGGGCGGGACCTTCCTTCGAGCCTACGCCGATCGAAGCCCAGTAGACGAGGAGCGAATCCTTGTCCTTCCAGTATTCGACCGAGGAGGTGATCGGAGCGTAGAGTTCGTGGCCGCGGTTCTTGCCGTATTCCCAAACCTGCTGAACGGTCATCTTCTTCTGGTCGATCTTGTAGACGACCGCGCGGCTGTACTTTTCCTTCGGATCGTCGGGCTGCACGAAGGCGCGTCCGTCGCCGTTGTCAAAGACCGACACGTAGATGACGTCGCCCTTGCTCATTTCGTTGATCTTCCAGCCCGTGTGCTGCGTCCAGGTCCAGTCGAAGTCGCCTTCGCACTTGCCGAGACGGCACTTCAAGGGATTGCCGTCCTTGTCGACGGGCGTGAGGACCTTGTCCTTCCATTCGCCGCGCCAGCCGTTCGGGGCGGCGAGGATCCACTTCACCTTCTTGTCGCGGCCGATCTTGACAACGGCCGACTGATGACGGGACGAAATAATGATCGAGTCGTCTTCGGCGTCGTAGTCGACCGAATTGACGTGGGCCCAGTTGCGGCCCGCGCCCGTGCCGGTGATGTCGCCGAAGGCGTGCTGCGCCTCGAGCTTGGCGATCTGTTCGGCCGTCAGGGTCTGGCCCGACTTCGAGAGGTCGACGTTCAGGCACACCGCGCCCTGGTCGATCGACTTCAAGACGATGTTGCGCTGCGGATCGAGGATTTCAAAGAGACGCCATTCGTCGACGACGTTCCCCGATTCGGAATCCACTTCGATGATCACGTCGCGCACCGTGCGCACGTGCGTGTTGTCGGCGCGGCGAAGGTCGGACGACCCCACGCGCAGGAACTGATGGCCGTTTTCCCCGACGCTCAGGGCGTGCGAGAAGTCGTTGTAGTTGGGCGAAATCAGACGGTTGTAGACTTCGCGACCCATGATGTCGTACTTCACGTAGCGCTGACCGTAGCCCCAGGTGAGGGTGCCGTCGGCGTTCTGATGGAAGCCCATCATGATCCCGGACTTGAACGGGTCGCGCGGATCGTAGATCGCGTCGGGTTTCATGAACCAGCGCGTTTCACCCGTCGTGTCGACGACGGCGTTTTGCGGATAGTTGGCCCATTCCTGGGCGCCGCCCACCGGGTTGTTCCAGACGACCTGCTGGGACTTCGGGCCCGGAGAGAGGAGGTTGTTGATGAAGTAGAGACGGTCCTTGAATTCCTTCGAGGGACGGGTCTTCACGTCGACCTGGAAGGCGCCCGGAGACTGCGCGCGGTTGCCCGTCGCTTCAAAGTAGACGGGCGCGGTGCGGATCTTGTAGGTTTCCGTCTTTTCTTCGCTCTTCCCCTGGAAGACGCGCGTGTAGCGCACTTCGACCGTGTTCATGTAGTCGGCGTAGAGCCCCCAGACCGGGATGCCGCCGTGGGTCAGAAGCGTCTGGGGACCCACGTCGTAGCGGATTTCCTGACCGCCCTTTTTCGGAACGATGCGCACCGACGCCTTCGTGAGGACATAACCGCCGTTGCGGATCACGGCCGTCAGAGGCGCGATGTCGTAGGGATTGATGACGATCGTGCCGAGTTCGCCCTCGACGATCCAGTCGATCTTCGTGCCGGAAGCGCCGCCCGAAGCCATGACGGAAAGGGGCAGGGCGAGAGCGACCGCAACGGTCAGAAGGGATTTTTTGCAGTTCATGAAGACTCCCTTTGTTCGTGTGTTTTTTGTGACGCCGGCCGTTCGTTTCTCCCCGTAGGGCGATGCCGCACACCGTTCTCCCAATGTTCGGCGCGCCGGCGACATTTCTATGATAACCGTCGCTTTGCGGCAAAGGCTTACGGCAAACTTACGGACCGATGCTCCGACGTTTGGAAAGGTATTTTTGATGAGAATCAAGAAACGACGTTTTCTTCACGAAAAAGAGGGGATTCTTCGGTTGCGCCGCACAAAAACCGAAGTAGGATGGATCCATCCGAAACGCCCGTGAAGGCGCTGAGGATCCGGACGGGAGTCGCCTCCCGGCCGAGGGAAGGAGTTCGGAAGTGCTTCCGCCCGACCGAGCCTTCCGGAGACGGACGATCCCGTCTCCGTACATAGACAATCCGCACTTAAAGTTCCGTTTGAGGCCGCTTGTGTCCGGCACTGAACGGAACGGCCACCCGAGGAGGGTCCGGCTGTATGAGAGTCCCCGCGGCGCGGTTTCCGTTTGTCGAGACCGCAAAGCATGTGAACGATACCTAGAGGGACGAGTACAGGCTGCACAATCCGCCCGTTATATCGAGGCCCTTCATCATGGCTAACACCAAAAAGTTTGCTGCCGTCGCAGCCGTCTCCGCCGTCATCATCGGCTCCTTGTTTGCGTCCCTCTCCACCGAAACGCAGGACGCGTTCGCCAAACCCGTCGACGAAACCCGACCCGCCGCCCAGAAGGTGTTTCGCGTTGGATCGCTCACGGCCTATCCGCCCTTTGAATATCTTGATACCGAGAGCGGTCGGTATGAAGGTTTCGACATGGACCTCATCCGCGAGGTCGGCAAGCGGATGGACCGCGAAATCGAAATCGTCTCCTTGGGTCTGGACGCGCTCGTTCCCGCGCTTCTCGCGAAATCCGTCGACGTGGCGGTTTCGGCCCTGACCATCACGCCCGAACGCGCGGCCAAGGTCGACTTTACGAAACCCTACTACGACGCGGGTCTCACGATCATGACGACGAAGGCCAACGCTCCCAAGATCACCGGTCCGGAAAGCCTGGAAAACCAGTGCCTCTGCGCCGAGATCGGGTCCGCGGGCGCCGTCTACATGAAGCGCATTCCCGGCACGACCATCCGCACCTTCAATTCCGCGGCCGAAGCCTTTATGGAATTGAGTCAGGGCGGGTGCTTCGCAATGGTGAACGACCGACCCGTGAACGAGTACTTCCTCGCTCAGAAGTCGTCGAAGGGGATGGGACTCACCGAGATGCCCTACGTTCTTTCCGAAGATCAGTACGGCTTTGCCGTGAACAAGCAGAACGGCGAACTTCTTGCGCAGCTCAACTCGACGCTCGACGCCATGAAGGCGGACGGGTCGTTCGACAAGATCTACCGCAAGTGGTTCGGCAGTTGACGATCCGACCGACGGACGGTCCTTCGTGACCGGCCGCCGGAGCGTGCTTTGTCCGGGAAAGGGGCGCGGCCTTCGGGCTTCGCCCCTTTTTCCTTCTTAATTGGTCCAGCGGGGCCTTGCGGCTCAAATTCTTCCGCGCGAGAGTCGGCGGTTCGGTACACTGCTTGGAAGTCCGTTGTCGGACTCTCCCGAGGAAGTCCTACAACGAGAGTTCCCCATTGCGTTTTGAGGAAAACCCATGACTCGTCTCCAGGGCGCCTTCACCATTAAGGTACAGCTCGCCGACATCAAGAATCCGCCCGTCTGGCGCCGCGTCCGCATCAACGGCACGGCCACGTTTGCCGATCTTCATCGGGCGCTCCAGGAAGCCTTCGGTTGGCAGGACTATCACCTGCACCTGTTCCTCGACGGCGACGCCAAGCCCGGCGATCACAGCGGCCCCATCATCGGACCGGCCGACGGGGAGGACGCCGAGTGGGAGTACTTTTACGGCAAAGTCCCCGAAGACGAGGCCGAGACAAGGCTCGACGCGGTGTTGCCGTATTACCCGAGACAACTCGACTACCTCTACGATTGCGGTGACGACTGGTATCACCGTTTGACTCTGGAAGCCTGGCGGGCGCAGCCCGTTCGAGGCGCCAAATACGAAATCCTCGAGCGCTTCGGCGCGGCGCCGCCCGAAGACTGCGGCGGACCGCACCGTTTCTGCGAACTGCGCGATTGCCTTGCCAAGGCGAAGAAAGAGGGTGTGGATCTGCGATCCCGCGATCCGTACGCCCGGGGCACCGACCTCGACTACGCCTTGGCGGTCTTGGGGCCGGACTTCAATCCCCGGAATGCGAACTGGGCCCCCGATTGGTACCGCGATATCAAGGAGCCGGAGAGCGAAGACTAAGCCTTCGGATACTTACCGGGCCTTCCTCCAAAGGCCCGGTAAGTCGTCCCATTCGCCAAAGGATTCGACTCGCAGCCCAATGCATGGAAGCGACGGCGACATTCCCTTACACCTGGATCCTCAACACCCTAATTCGGAGACAAACCATGGCCCCTCGAGACGGCGTTTTCACGATCAAGGCCCAACTCAAAGGCATCACCAAGCCTCCCGTCTGGCGACGGATCCGCATTGTCGGAGGCGCGAGTTTCGGTCAGCTGCACGAGGCTCTGCAGGCGGCATTCGAATGGGAAGGCCATCATCTACACGTTTTCCAACCGAAACGGGTCCGCTTCAGTCGTCCGGCCTTCCAAATCGGTCCGACGCAAGATGACATGATTTCCTTCTTCTGCGGCGAACACATCGACGAGGAATCCATTCGGCTGGACTCGGTGTTGCCGCACTACCCCAAAACGCTCGAGTACGTGTACGACTTCGGCGACGACTGGGTACACACCCTGACCGTCGAATCCTGGGAAGACGACGAACTCTACTTCGATTACGAAATTGTGGAGCGTCGCGGGGCGGCGCCGGGGGAAGACTGCGGCGGCATCTACTCCTTCATGTACAAGCGCGATCTGATTGTTCAGGCGAAGAAGGACGGCGTTGACTTGAGGACGGTGAACTTTGAGTATCCCGAGACCCACTTGGACTACGCCGTGGCGTCCCTGGGCACGAACTTCGATCCCAAGGATCCGTACTACCGTCCCGAATGGGAGAGTCTCGACGAGAAATAAGCAGCCTTGACGCCGCAACGGGCCGTTTTCCCTCGGGGATGCGGCCCTTTTCGTCTCATCGGTTTGCCGAAGACCTCATCGGGCAAGCCCGATGCGCTTCAACCACGCACCGACGCTCCCCAAATCCCGCACGCCGTGCCAGCCGTAGACGTCGTGGGGTTCGAGCAGCACGGCCTCGGGTTCGAGCTCGGCGAGTTCGTCGTGACTTCGACCGAGACCGCTTCCGCCGTGGGTCGTCACGTGTGCGACGCGTTTGCCCGAAAGATCGACCGCGTCAAGGAAGGTGCGCACGGGCATCGGCATGCGCCCGCTCCAGATCGCATGCGCCAGGACGATCGTGTCGTACTTGTCGAGATCGGGCAGGGCGGTCTTGAGGGCCGGGCGCGCGTTCGTTTCCCGTTCCTTCTTCGAGCGCTCGACCGTAGCGTCGTACGACTCGGGATAGGGCTCGACCGTTTCGAGACGGACGATGTCCCCGCCCGCGATGCGGTGCACCTCTTCGGCGACGGCGTCCTCTCGGACGATCCGCGCTGGGTGCTCGAAATCCGCGACAACGGCGCGGCGATTTCCGACGAAGACTTCAAGAATCTCGCTCATCCGATATCGAGCGACAAGCTCGAAGGCCTCGGACTCGGGCTCTCGATCTGCCGCGTCATCGCCGAGCGCCATGCGGCGAAGCTCCTTTTCCGCAGGCTCGAGCCCTACGGCCTTTGCGCGGCCCTGAGCTTTGCACAGCGCAGAGACGCCGGACCGACCTCTCTGAACGACGACTGACCCCTTGAGTGAGAACCGCTTCATGACCCCGACTCCGTCTCCCGACCTTTATCCGCCGCTCGTTCGCATCGTGGACGACGAAGAAAGCGTCCGCCGTTCGGCCTCCTTCACGCTTCGCGTAGCGGGCTTCAACGCCGTCACCTACGAGAGCGCGCGCGATTTTCTCGACCGCGACGACCTGCGTCACCCCGGCTGCGTGGTGCTCGACGTGCGCATGCCCGGCATGAGCGGCCTCGAACTCCAACAGGAGATGCTTCGCCGCGGGATCGATCTGCCGATTCTTTTTCTCACGGGACACGGAGACGTCGGAATGGCGGTCTCGGCCCTGAAGTTGGGCGCCGACGACTTCTGCGAAAAGCCGATCGAACCCGCGAAACTGCGCGAGGCGGTCAAGAAGATGACGGAGCGAAACATCGCCGAGCGCCGGCATGCGATTCGCGTCGAAGCCATGCGGGAGAAGTACGAGAAACTCACCGACCGCGAGAAGGAGATTCTCAGGCGCGTGGCGCTCGATCAGATGAACAAGCAGATCGCGATCGACCTCGACATCCAAGAGCACACCGTCAAGATCCACCGCTCGAACGCCTGCAAAAAGCTTGAAGTGCGCTCGGCCCTGGAGATTCACCACTTCCTCGCCGAAATCGGCGTTTTGCCCTGAGGGCTTCTTTTCCCGGCCCTAGTACCTTGGTGCAATGCCGAAGGCGGTCGTATCGGCGACAATACTCTCCGACCCGAAACGGAAGCGTTCTCCGAAATTCTTTTTCGGAGGCGCCCGAAGACTTTTTTCCATGGAGAGAAGAATGCTCGAAGCCTATCTCAAGGACCTCGAAGAAGTTGTCAACATCGACTGCGGCTCCGCCACGGTCGAGGGTGTCACCAAGGTGGCCGAAATCATGAAGCGTCACTACGACGAACTCGGCTTTGCGACTGAACTCGTCGACCTCGGCCCGAAGGCGGGCAAGGGTCTTCGCGCCACGAACAAACCCGGCGCCGACCACTACGACATCATGTTCAACGCCCACCTCGACACGGTCTTCCCCGAAGGCACCGTCGCCGAACGTCCCTTCAAGATTGAAGGCGACCGCGTCACGGGTCCGGGCTGCGCCGACTGCAAGGCGGGCGTCATCGCCATTCTTCACGCGCTCAAGGCCGCCCGCAAGGAAGACCTTGACCGCCTCGCCATTCTCGTCTGCTACAACCCCGACGAAGAAGTGAGCTCGATCAGCTCGCGCGCCTGGCTCGTCGAACAGGCGAAGACCGCCAAGTACGCGATCGTCTGCGAACCGGGCCGCGCCAACGGCGGCTTCGTTCGCTCCCGCAAGGGCCGCACCGTCTGGGACATCGCCGTTCACGGCGTCTCCGCCCACGCCGGCAACGCCCCGCAGGACGGCCGCTCCGCCGTTCTCGCCGCCGCCCACCTCACGATCGCCCTGAGCGCTCTCCAGGACCTCGAAGGCCGAGGCACGAGCGTGACGGTCGGCGTCGTTCACGGCGGCACGGTCTGCAACACGGTGCCCGATCTCTGTACGCTCAAGATCGACACGCGCTTCAAGAGCGACGAAGACGGCGAATATCTGAAGAAGTCCATCCGCGAACTCGCTCAGAAGAACTGGGGCGACGGCATCACGGTCGAAGCCAAGATCGCTTCCGACTCGCCCGCCATGCCTTACACCGACCGCACGAAGGCGCTCGTCGACATCGTCAACGAAGCCGCCCGACGCGCCGGCTACGATGCGACCTGGGTGGACGCGGGCGGCGGCTCCGACGCCAACAAGATCGCGGCCTATACGATCGTCGTCGACGGCGTTGCGCCCGCGGGTTCGGGCTTCCACAGCGCGAAGGAAAACCTCCAGATCCCGACGATCGAAAACCGCGTCGAAACGCTCAAGAACGTTCTCGAACTTCTCTGATTTCTTCCAAGCAACCGAGTGGAGGGGAGCGCCGCTCCCTTCCTTTCGCACCGATGACGGCGCCCGCAACGAGCTTTACTTCGCAGGCGCCGGAGTCGGTGCGTTTTTTATGGAATCTCCATCGAGACTGTTTCCGTCCTGTCGGGAGGATGGATCGTTGTAACGGCGCAGCGTTTGACCGCATGCGTCGAAGTCTGTCGCGCTTTCTTGCGATCATGTACGGATTGAACGAAAAGGAGACTCTCATGCGCATCGAAAACATCCGGGTCCTGCGCGCCGACATCACGACGCTCGCCGTCGACGCCGTCGTCAATTCCGCCAACCGTTCTCTTCTGGGCGGAGGCGGCGTGGACCGCGCCGTTCACCGTGCGGCGGGGCGCGAGCTTCTCTGGGCCTGCGCCGATCTCGGCGGTTGCGAAGTCGGAAAGAGCAAAATCACCCCGGGCTTTCGTCTTCCCTCGAAGTACGTCATCCATACGGTCGCGCCCGCCTGGACGGGCGGACGGCGCGGAGAGGCGGATCTATTGGAAAGCGCCTACCGCTCGGCCCTGGATTTGGCGCTCGAACGGGATCTTAAGTCGATCGCCCTCTCGATGCTGAGCCGAGGCATCCACCGCTATCCCGCCGAAGCCGCGGCCGAGATCGCCTGGAACGTTGCGCTGTCTCACGTCTTTTCGGGGACGGTGATTTTCGTTCCGTATGCAGAGGAGGACGATCGGCTCTTTTCGATGATTTCCCAACGCCTGCGCGCTTCGCCCGTCCCGACGGTTTGGGTCGGGAACGAGGCGATTCCCGTGACGGAAGATCTGGCGGCGAATCTACGGGCTCTTCCGCGCCCCGAAGAGCCCTTTGAAACGGCGGCCTGGATGACGGGGCCGGACGTTGTTTGGCGCCTTACCGTTGAGGGACTGCACGGGGTTCGTGGGTCAGTATTCTGAGGAATCGCCGGATGCTCAGCCGGCGATGTCGATGAGCGGATTCATCACGAGCGTGAGCGCAATCGAGAACATCACGATTGCGATGAAGAGGTCCAGGAGCTGCCATGAGCGGGGCTTTCGGAAGAAGGGCTGCAGACGCTTTGCGCCGTAGCCCAGAGCCGTAAACCACACGGTGCTCGCGCAGTAGGCGCCGAGCGCGAAGACCCAGCGGTCTGCGCCGGCGAATTGCGTCGAGATGCTTCCGAGCATCACGACCGTGTCGAGGTAGACGTGCGGGTTCAGAAACGTGAAGGCAAGGCAGGCCGCCAAAACACGTCCCGGCGTGACGACATTCTCCCCGTCCTTTCCCGGGACGCCGAGCGCTTCGCCTCCTTTGCGCGCGCGGTTGAGAGCGAGGCACCCGTAGTAGGCGAGAAACGCGGCGCCGCCCCAGCGGAAAATTTCAAGCACCAAAGGATGCGCCTTGACGGCCGCGCCCATCCCGGCGACGCCGAGCGTGATGCAGAGGACGTCCCCGAAGATGCAGGTGAGAACCACGAGTCCTACGTATTCGCGGCGAAGGCCCTGACGCAGCACGAAGGCGTTTTGCGCCCCGATGGCGATGATGAGCCCGGCGCCCGTGCCGAAACCCGCGAGTGCGGCGGAAATGTTCATGAGATGTCCTTTTTTGTGAGGGTAATGGATGGCGGTTTGTCGAAGAGGAATCTTAGTGGGCTCAGTCTCTGCAGTAAAATGAAAGTTCCTTCACACCATGAAGAATAACTGAAGACTGAAACAAGGGAAGACCACCGTGGCACTGCTGCATCCGCAACTCGAAGCCTTTCTGGCCGTGATCGAAGAAGGAAGTTTCGATCGGGCGGCCAAACGGCTCTGCATCACGCCCTCGGCCCTCTCGCAGCGGATTAAAGGACTGGAAGACCGCCTCGGCGCCGTACTCGTGAAGCGCGGGGTCCCGTCCGTCGCGACGGAAGCGGGAGAAAAGCTCCTTCGCCGCGCGCAGTCGATGCGTCTGCTAGAAGCGGAAACGCTCACGGACTTTCGGCCGGGCGAGGGAGAGGAGACTGCACGCCTCACGATCCTTGTCAACAACGATTCCCTTGCAACTTGACTTCCCGAAGGGCTCGCGGACTTTGCGTCGGAGACAAAAGGTGAACGCGTGTCGATCGAACTCCTCACGGATGATCAGGACCGTGCGCTCGAGAGCCTTCGAAACGGCACGGCGATCGCCGTAGTGACGTCGGAAGCTCACCCGGTTTCGGGCGCCCGCGCGACGCCCTTGGGCGCCATGCGCTACATTGCGGTGACGTCTCCCGCCCTGGCGGCGTCGCTCGGCTCGGTCGGATTCGAGACGTCGCTTCAGAGCGCCCCCGTGATTTTCTATGACCGAAAGGACACCCTGCAGGATCGCTTTCTCGCGTCCTTCGGCATCGGGCCCGAAGTCTTCACGGGTCTCGTTCACTACGCGCCGTCACCCACGGCCATGATCGACCTCGCGGCGCGGTGGCTCGGATGGTGCATGGCGCCCGAATCGCTGGCACAGCCTTGGATCGATCGGGGGCAAGTCGTCGCGCTCGCTCCGGAACACGCCATCGACGTTCCGCTTTATTGGCAGTCCTCGGCCATCCGTTCGGCGCTTCTCACGCGGCTTGGCGCCGTCATACGGAAAACGGCCGCAATGAGACTGCGGCCGTTGGCGGAGTAAAGCGGAATCGAAGAGGAAGTCTTCAGTCTTCCGGCGCTTCCTCTTCGCGGGTGTCGATGTAGCGCATCACTTCGCGCGCCCGCAGAACACCGATGTAGGGAACGGTGAGAACGAGCGCGGCGCGCAGTTCCTCTTCCGTATTTCCGAGGCGCAGATTCATTTCAACGAGTTCGTCCGTCGTGTCGGCGTCGGCTCCGAGGGCCGCGCCCACCACGAACCAGATGAGGCCTCGGAGCGGAAGAGACAACACGCCGCGGCTTGCGATGTCGCCGCAGGCAAATCCCTTTAGGGCCGCTTCGTTCAAAATCGTCACGGCCGGAGAGTCGGAAGGCTCGGCCGCGAGACCGAGATGACGAAGAATCTCTTCGCCCGCCTCCATGCGCGTTTCCTCCGTGACGCGCCCCGCATCGGGGAGGGGCAGGGGAAAGCCCGCGAGCGAAAGGGCGCCGTTCACTTCCCGCAGGGCCGCCTGCGCCTTCGGAAATCCGATCCAGGGGGCGATGTGATAGATCGTCTCCTTGATGGATTCGGGCGAGGCGCCCGTACGAAGCGCCGCACGCGCGTGCGCGGCGATCGTCTCGCGCTCGCCGATCGTGGCGAGGACGGCGAGCGACACCAGGGCCTTTACGGCGTCCGGAAGATTCACCTTGTCCTGAATGTCCCCGAAGACAAAGCGGTCGCGAAGCTTCGCAAAGTCGGGATCGGTTTCGGCAAAGACGCGGTCCGTCCCGCCGAAGAGGGTGCGAAGTTTCCCTTTCGAGCGTTCGATGCGGTCGGTCACGGGCGGTCTCCCTTCGTCATTTCGTTCAAGAAGCGTTCTTCGATTTCGGGCCAGTCGGCAAAGGTGAAGTCGGCCCGGGCGTCTAGTTCTTCGCGTTCGGCGTCGTTGTGGGGTTCGTCGATGATCCCCACGGCTGCGCCCGCGCGGTGCGCGGCGTCGAGCCCGATGAGCGAATCTTCGAGGACGAGCGTTTCCTCGGGGCCAACGCCGAAGCGCCGCATGAGCTGTTCGTGGCATTCGGGCGAAGGCTTGATCGCCTCCACGTCCTCGCGCGTCACGACGGCGTCGAAAAGTTCGTAGAGAATCCCTTCGGCGCGCATCCCTTCGTTTTCGCCCGAATAGATGTCGACGTTGCGGCGCTTCGTCGTCGTGGCGATTGCGGTGAGAATGCCGTGCTTACGCAGGGCCTTCACGAAGCTCACGGCGCCCTTTCGCCAGGCGACGCCCGAGACGAGCATTTCGCGCGCCACTTCGTAGCGCTGGGCATGAAGGTCTTCCTTCGTGACGTTGAGATGCCAGCGGTCGGCGATCGCGCCGCAGTAGAGAACGTAGGCGTCCTTTCGATCGGCCACTTCGCGGAGCACTTCCTTGCGGAAGGCCTCCATTTCCGCGGGATCGGGGGCCGTGCCGCTCGTGCAGCGGACGATTTCCACGTCCACGCGGTCCCACATGTCGAGCGAATCGATGAGGGTTCCGTCCAGGTCGAAAATGACGAGCTTCTTCTCTGCAAACATCTCTACTGCCGTCCAAAGGAAAGACATGAGCTTAGCAGAGGAGGGAGGGAAACGGACGCCTTCCCGGCGGAAATGTGGCGTTCTTGCGCATATTCGGGGAGCGGCCGTTGATTTTTCGGGCCGGCCGATCATCTTCTCTCTCCAATCCTCCGCCGCTCTGCGATAATGCTCCTTCCTATCGAAACCAACAGTGGAGTTTCTCTTTGACGAACCACGACAAAGACTGGGTCCGCCGCGCACGGTCGATCCTGACGTCCTACTTTCAAGAAGGCGACTGCGAAGGGCTTTGCCAATTCTGGCTCGACTTCCCCGACTTTCCCTATACGGAGCAGGAGGTGGCCCACATCTTCGCCGCCGCGCAGATGAAGAACCATTCCGAGGTGGTGATCAACATCTGGGACCGTCTCGGACAGCCGCTCGAAGGCATGGTCACCGGCGTCGTTCTCTCCGTCGCGCAGCACCTCATCAACCTCGACCGCCACGACGACGCCGTCCGGTGTTGGGAACACGTCGTCAAAGGCTACGAAGAGGCCGAATTCGACTTCGAACGGGCTTTCGGCGGCATCCACGAGGCCTTTGAATTCTTCCGCATCGGGCTCGACCTCCATTGGGACGAGGGGAAGGACGCGCTCGATCGTTGGGAGCGTCTTCTCGAGAAGCTTCAGGCGACCCGTCACAACGTCGACCGTCTTCACTACGAACTCCTCCAGGGGCTTCGGGGCGACTTCGAGTCGATGTCGCTCTATTCGCCCGACTACCGCGAAAACGAATACGCCGCCCAGACGGAACTTCTCATGAAGTTCGTCCGCGGCTGCGAAGATCTCCCCGTTCACGAGATGGACGACTCGCCCGCTGAAGTGCTCGACGCCGAAGCCGTCTTCCTTCGGGAAAAGTGGCTATCGGGCGACCTCGAAGCGGCGGCGGACCGCGCCCTGAACATCGTCGCGAAGGAAAAGATTCCCGCGTCCGAGCCCTCGTGCGCGCTCGAGTACATGAACGTCATTTGGGAGCCGCCCGTCATTCGGAACGCTCCCGCCGTTCCCTCGCCGCTCGCCGAAACCGCGACCGAACGCGAAGTCCTCGCGGCGCTTTTCGCCTCCTGGGACGGCCAGACCTACCGCAATTTCTTCGAGATCTTCCGAAACGTGAAGTGGGAGGAGATTCCTCCTTACTGCGCCGCCATGGCGGGACTCGCCTGCGCCGTCGCGGTCGAGGAGGACGGACTCAAGAATCCCGAGACGGTGCGTCTCGCCCGCCTTTTCATCAAGCGGCTCCATCTCACGAAGAAGCGAGCCAAGGCCTACGCCGTCTACGGAAAGCTTGCCGACTGGTTCCTTCAGACCTTCATCGATCCCGCCGACATTGAAGAAGTGCTCGAAGCGCGCCGCATCGGCAGGGAGCTTCTCGAGGCTCTCCACGACGGCGAACTCGAGTACGCCGAGCTCACGGACCCCGTCGAAATTCTGCAGTCGATCTGGTCGACGAACTTCTTCCTTCACGCCGACTACGAACCCTTCCAATACCAAGAGGCGATCGATTTGCTCTTTGCGTGCCCCCACGGCATCTGCGCCGAAGAGTCGAACGTGCGCTACCGCGTCGCGCTCGTCGACCGTCTGATCCGCTCGAAGGAAGCGACCGATCAGGATGTCCGAGAGATCTGCGAAGAGGCGGCCGAAGCGATTGATGCGAGCGAGCTCTCGGACGAAGACAAGGACTACTTCTACCGCTGGTTCACGCGCCGTGCGCCAAGCTGCGGGCCCGACGACTTCACGATGGAGCTTCCCGACCAATTCATGATGCTCAATCGTCTCGAGGTCGACAGCATGGCCGTCCAGCAGCTTGCCCGCGCGAACGACATGGAAGTTCTCGACTGGCTTTCCGTGCGCACGGGCGTGCGCGCGGGGCTTCTGCGCCGTCGCGCCGACACGGGCGAGCGGTGGGTCGTCGTGGCGCACGGCTTTGCGACGAACCATCCGCAGTACAGTACCCGCTATCTTCTGCGGCTCGGCGAGACGGCCGACACCTTCGGGGCGTTTGCGACGCAAAAGTCCCTCGTCGCCGTCATCGAGAAGCTTGTGCTCCCGGAACTTCGAAGCGAATTCACCGCACCCGATCCGGTGCCGGGAGCCGTATATTCCCTGCGGCATTTTGCCGACGACGGGTTCGACAAATGGATTCCGGGCTATGACTACGCGGGTTACGTCTGCACCGTTCCGCGCGGATTCCAGCACCCCGCCGTCCTCTTCAGAGCGGGGCGGGACGAGCTTCTCGACGAAGAGGCGTACAACAAACTCTCCGAAGAGGAGCAGAGCCAGGTACTCGGTCGTGCGTATCTGGAAGTCATCCCGCTTCTTCCCAAAGAACTCGTCCGCTTCGAACGGGGCATTCGCGTTGAGGACTTCTTCGCGATGCACCCCGACAAGAACTTTGCCTTCTTCGCCAAGGAGGAAGAGAAGCCCGTGCCGCAACCTCCCGTCAAGAGGCCGACCGCCAAGCGATCAACGAGCCTGCGGGCCGTTCGAAAGCCTACCAGGCCTTCCTGACGGGCGGCAACCCAGGGACTTCGGCCGGGCCTCGCGCCCGGCCTTTTTGCGACCGCGGAAGGCAAGACAAAGGGGGTGGGGCGGGAGAGTTGCATTTGAGAACCCGCACGGGAATGAAATGACGAGTTCTCCGGGCCCCACGCCGTCTACCCGGCTACTCCTTCGGCGAAACCGACGGATCCGATCGACCTATGTCCGTTGACGGATCCTAGCCTTTGCCCGGCTTTGGTATTCTCATTTCGTCCTTGAACCCCTTTCCGTGGAAGGAGCCTTTTCATGTCCGTCCGCCTCAAGAACCGCAGTCTTCTTTCGCTCGTGCACCATACGCCCGAGGAGGTCGACCATCTCGTCCGCCTTGCGGTCGAGCTCAAGGAAGCCAAGCGCCTGGGCCAAGAAAGACAGTGCCTGCAGGGGAAAAACATCGCCCTCATTTTCGAAAAACCTTCCACGCGCACGCGAGCGGCCTTCGAAGTGGCGGCGCACGACCAAGGCGCGCATACGACGCTCTTCGATCCGCAGACGTCGCATTTCGGTCTCAAAGAGAGCGTCCGGGATTCCGCGCGCGTACTCGGACGGATGTTCGACGCGATCGAATACCGCGGAGCCTCGCAGAAGACGGTGGAGGAACTCGCCGCTTACGCGGGCGTTCCCGTTTTCAACGGCCTCACCGACGAGTGGCACCCGACCCAGATGCTCGCCGACCTCATGACGATGCGGGAGGCGAGCGGCAAGCCTTGGCGGGACATCCGCTTCGCGTACCTCGGCGACGCCCGCAACAACATGGGCCATTCCCTCCTGATGGCGGGCGCGAAGATGGGGATGGACGTGCGCATCGGCGCGCCGAAAAGCTGCCTCCCCCGGCGCGAAGTCGTCGATCTGGCCCTCGAGACGGCGAAGACCTCGGGCGCGAAGGTGACGGTCACGGAGGATCCTTTGGAGGCCGTGAAGGGATGCGATTTTCTTCACACGGACGTCTGGGTGTCCATGGGCGAACCCGTCGACGTCTGGAACGAGCGCATCCGGGCGCTTCTTCCTTATCAGGTGAACGCCGGGCTCGTCGCCGCGGCCGAAAATCCCGAGGTCCGGTTCATGCACTGCCTTCCCGCCTTTCACAACGTCGAGACGAAGGTCGCCCGGGCGATCGTCGAGCGTCATCCGAATCTCGTCGACGGCCTCGAGGTGACGGAAGAGGTCTTCGAGTCGCCTCGCTCGATCGTATTCGAGCAGGCGGAAAACCGCATGCACACCATCAAGGCCCTGCTCGTGGCGACGCTTGCCTGAGAAAACGACGGGGAAAGGGGACTTCGCCCCTGCGTCCGCAGATCGCCTCCGCGAGCGTGCATTCGTGGCGAATGCGCAACAATTTTCGGGGTTGCGTTCGGACGGTCGATTCTCGGTCGGTAGACCGCGGCAGTAGGGCGGGTTTCCGAAACGGACCGCAGTCCTGCCGCGAAGCGCCGGCGGATTCCGGCCGGTGACGAAATCCCGCGATGTCTCTGGGAATTCGGCCGTGCCATAATGATTCCTCCACTCACCGCTATCCCGAAGAGCAGACCGTGAAGAAACAAAACAACAATTGGGTTCGTCATGCCCGTGCGATTCTGAACGAGTACATTCTGAACGGCGACTTTGAAGCCATATGTCACTTTTGGCGTGATTTTCCCGATTTCCCCTATAACCAAAAGGAAGTCAACGTCATTTTCGCCGTTGCGAAGTTGGAATTCGATTCGTACGTGATCCTCGACATCTGGGACCGATTGGGGAGAAACCCTTCGGCGCTCAAACCGACGGCGCTCCTCTGCGTGGCGAGGCACCTGATCGTCATGGATCGTGAGGATGAGGCCCTTCTTTGCTGGAAGTTCTTTGCCGATCGCTACGAAAAACAGGGTTGCCGCTACGACAAGAACTTCGAAGAGCCGGAGGAGGCCGTCGAGTTTTTCCGACTCGGACTCGAGCTCGCGCAGGCGGAGGATGCGGACATGTTCCGTCGGTGTGCGCGCCTTCTCGACGGTTTCAAAGCCTCGGCAAACATTCGCGATCAGATCCGTTACCACGTTCTGATCGGCTTGAGCGGCGATTTCGTCGAAATCTCCCGCCGTCACCCCGACCGTCGCGAGAAGGAATGCACGGCGGAGGTGGAAACCTACGTGAATTTCATCCGCTGCTGCGAAGATCTTTCCGTTTCCGCACTCGACGACGCGCCCTTTGCCGTGCCCGACACCGAAGCGCTGTTCCTGCGTGAAAAATGGCTCTCGGGCGACGTCGACGGCGCCGTGGAGCGTGCGGTGCGCTTCATGTCGCCCTACAAGTGTCCCAACAAGGAACCCTCCAACGTTCTCGAATACCTGGACGTGATCTGGGTGCCGCCGGTCATCCGCAACCCGCCCGCCGTTTCCGAACCGCTCGCGAAGACGCCGAGCGAGCGCGAAGTGCTCACGGCGCTCCTTTCCTCGTGGGACGGGCAGACCTACCGCAATTTCCTTGAGACGTTCAAGAACGTCAAGTGGGAAGGAATTCCGCCCTATTGCTGCGCGATGGTCGCTTTGGCCGCGGTCGTGGCGGTGAGGGAGGACGGGCTCGGAAATCCCGAGACGGTCCGGACCGCCCGCCATTTCATCGACTGTCTGCGGCTCAATAGAAAGCGCGCGAAGGCGTACGCCGTCTACGGCAAACTCGCCGCCTGGTTCCTCGACAACTTCGTCGAGCCCGCCGACGTCGACGACGTGCTCGCAAAACGCGCCGCCGGCATGGCGCTTCTCAAGGAATTGAGCGACGGCGACCTGGCCGAAGCCGAAATCGCCGTGCCCGTGGAAATTCTGAATTCCTTCTGGTCGACGCTTCTCACGCTTCACTACGACTGCGAACCTTTCCGTTTCGAAGAGGCGAAGGAAGTCTTCTTCCTTTGTTCGCCCGATCTGCTCGATCGCGAATCCAACATCCGGCACCGCATCGTCCTCGCGGACAAGCTGATTCGCGCCAAGGAAGCGAAAGACAGCGACGTGCGCGAGATCTGCGAAACGCTCCTCGACGCGATCCAAGGGAGCAACATTCCGGACATTCAAATCGAATTCTTTGAAAACTGGCTCCCGCGCCGCGCACCGAGTTGCGATCCGGACGACTTCCATCTGGAACCCGAGGAACGCGAAGAGATCGACGAGGCACTCGAGGCCGACTGCCGGAACCTGGAACGGCTCGCACACTGGAACGAATGCGAAGTCGTCGACTGGTTCACGATCCGCGACGGGTTTCGGGCGGCACTGCTTCGCCGCAGGAACGATACGGGCGAACGCTGGGTCGCGACCGCTCACGGTTTTCC
Organism: uncultured Sutterella sp.; assembly: GCA_900543805.1. Lineage (GTDB taxonomy): Bacteria > Pseudomonadota > Gammaproteobacteria > Burkholderiales > Burkholderiaceae_F > Sutterella > Sutterella merdavium. The sequence goes on along the minus strand of UQTE01000007.1, from coordinate 33,849 downwards.
CACGCAGTCTCCGGTCTTCGGCGTGCGCTATCTGGTGCGCATCGGCGAAACGGTCGATTCCTTCCGAGACCTCACCGTGAAGAAGGCCGTCACGGCGCTCTTGAAGAAGCTCGTCCTTCCCGAAATCCGAAGCGACTTCAATCCGCCGGACCAGAAGCCCGTCTCACTCTTTTCGTTGGAACATTTCGCGGACGACGGGTTCGACAAATGGATCCAAGGCTACGATTACTCGGGTTACGTCGGCATTTGGCCGCGCGACTTCGAGCACGCCGCCGTTGTTTTCGACGGGGAGAAGGAATATCCCTTTACGGAGGAGGTCTTTGACGACCTCTCCGCCCGAGCGGATGAATGGTATGCGCGCGGACTTCTCGAGATCATTCCGCTCCTTCCCGAAGAAATCGAGCTCTTTGAGCGCGGCATCTCGCCCGAGGACTTCTTCGCCCTGCACCCGGACAAGAGGTTCGAAGCCTTTGCCGAAGAGCCCGTGAAACCCGCCGCAAGGAGGGCGGCTCCCGCGTCGGGCACGTCGGGCGCACGGTCGCCGAGCCTGCGGGCCGTCCGCAAGCCCGCGCGACGCTGAGGAGAACCGAGAAACCCCGTCGTGTGACCCCGGAGGGGTTTCGTCTCTTTGAGCGCAACCACCACGGTTTCGCCATGGGAAACATTGTCCGTTCCTCGGTGAATACCGCCGTCCGGAGTCCTTTTGCTCCATGCCGGGAGCCGACAATGGGGGTGTAGGGAAACACGCCGAAGAGAGAGGCGCGAACCTCGCACGGGCGTCGCCGAACGGGGGTCGGACGGAAGGCATCCGAAAGAGAACGGCGACGCTCGGGCGGGCACCCAAAGAGAAAGGGCGCCCGATACCGATCGAACGCCCCCTTGTCTTATTTAAGCACCGTTCGGGGCTTTATCTTTTACGGGTTCAGAGCACGCCCTTGTCAAAGACCGCGCGCCATTCCGTAAAGGCGAAGAGCCCTTCCGAACCGCCTTCGCGGCCGAGACCGCTCGCCTTCATGCCGCCGAAGGGCGCCGTGATGTCGCGCGGACCGTCGTTGACGTAGACGTTCCCGGCGCGGATGCGCTTGGCCATGGCGACGGCTTCGTCCTTCTTGCCCCAGACCGCGGCGTTGAGGCCGTAGACCGTGTCGTTGGCGATCGCAGCCGCTTCGTCGAGCGTCTTGTAGGTGAGAACGCAGAGAACCGGGCCGAAGATTTCCTCGCGGGCGATCCGCATGTCGTTTTTCACGTTCGTGAAGATCGCGGGTTCGATGAAGTACCCGGTCTCGGGCTCTTCGGGAGGAACGGCGCCCGCCAAGAGCGTCGCGCCTTCTTCGAGGCCGAGCTCAAGGTAGGAGCGGACCTTGCGGTACTGCGCAAGGGACGAGAGCGGGCCCACGGCCGTCTTCGCGTCCGTCGGATCACCGGTGCGGTAGTTCGGGATCTGACGAAGGAGTTCCTTCGTGATTCGGTCGAACTCGGCTTCCGGAACGAGGAGGCGCGAGAGCGCCGTGCAGGTCTGGCCCGCGTTGAGGAAGATCGAATCGAAGAGCTTCTTCACGGCGGGTTCGAGATTTTCGATACCCGGAAGAAACACGAAGGGCGACTTGCCGCCCAATTCCAGATGCGGACGCTTGAGCGAGGCGAGACCCTTCTGGCCCAGCATGGAGCCGACCGTCGTGGATCCCGTAAAGCTCACCATGTCGACGTCGGGATGCGTGGCGAGGCGGTCGCCGAGGCTTCGGCCGCGGCCCGAAACCAAGTTGAAGACGCCCGGCGGGAGGCCCGCCGCCTCGAAGGCTTCGGCAAGGAAGTAGGCTGTGAGCGGCGTGTGCTGGCTCGCCTTCAGAACGCAGGTGTTCCCCATCAGAAGGGCGGGCGGCACCTTCTGCACGACCTGACCCAGAGGATAGTTCCAAGGGGTGATGCAGGCGACGACGCCGACCGGTTCGCGCGTGCAGGTGGACTCGGGGAAGTCGTAGTGGTCGGGGAGCTTCTCGGCCAGGTCCGTAAAAGACACGATGCGGGCGATCGGGTAGTTCACGTGGAGGTTGCGCGTAAAGGTGACCGGAGCGCCGAGCTCCTTCACTTCCAATTCCGTGATTTCGTCGGCGCGGGCCTTCAGATAGTCGATCACGCGGCGCATGAGCGCGACGCGTTCGGCCATCGGAACCTTTTCCCAGGCGGGCTGCGCCGCCTTGGCGGCCGCGACGGCACGGTCGACGTCTTCAATCGTGCCGTCGGGCACGGTTGCGAAGATTTCCCGCGTCGCGGGATTTTCGACTTCGATCTTGGCGTCGCCCGTCGACGGCGTCCACTTTCCGTTGATGAAGTGACAATCGAAACGATGGGTCATAAACATTCTCCTTTCGGTTCGAATCGCGCCGCTGGTGGTTCAGGCGGCGAAGGTCCTCACGCCCTCGGCAAAGCGCCGGAGGATTTCTTCGAGACGTTCGGGCTGCGTCGCGGGATTGAGGCGGATCCACGCGCGGCCGTTTCCGCGGAACTGGCTTCCGGGCGACACGACGAGTCCCGTCGTCTTGTGAATGTGTTCGACCAGCTTGTCGGCGTCGTCCGTCACGGCGGAGCAGTCGATCCAGACGAGGTAGGTCGCTTCGCGGTGCGTGACGTGGAGCTGCGGCAGTTCCTTATGCAGGAAGGAAACGACGCGCTCCTTGTTGCGCGCGAGCACTTCCCGGACCTCTTCGACCCAGGCTTCGCCCTTGCCGTAGGCAGCTTCGGTCGCTTCGATCGCGATGGCGCTCGGGAAGCCGACCTGGTCGCGGTCGAGGCCCCAGAAGACGCGGCCGCGCAAACCTTCGTTCGGAACGATGACAAACGACGTGTTGATGCCCGGAATGTTGAAGGTCTTTGAAGGAGAGACCGTCACGATCGCGTTTTGCGCACATTCTTCGTTCACGGAGGCGAAAGGCGTGTAGACCGATCCCGGATCCGTGAGGTCGCAGTGAATTTCGTCCGACACGACGGGAACGCCGTACTTGGCGGCGAGGCGACCGATTTCCGCAAGCTCTTCGCGCGTCCAGAGTTCGCCCGTCGGGTTGTGCGGATTGCAGAGAAGAAGCAGGGTGGTCGCGGGTTCTTTGAGGGCCGCTTCCAAGGCTTCCGGATCGAAGCGGTAGGCGCCGTTTTCAAAGTGAAGCGGCGCTTCGCGAACCACGCGGCCGTTCCATTCGATCGCGTGGAAGAAGCAGTGGTAGACCGGCGTCATCACGACGACGCCGTCGCCCGGCGCCGTGAGGCTCTTCACGATCGAATGAATCGCGGGCATCACGCCCGTCGCGTAGTGCATCCACTCGTGTTTCATCGTCCAGCCGTAACGGCGGGACCACCAGGCGGAGACCGTGTCGAGGAGCGATTCGGGAATCCAGGAGTAGCCGAAGATCCCTTTGCCGACCTTTTCCATCACCGCTTCGGTAATGGCGGGCGCCGTCCGGAAGTCCATGTCGGCCACCCAGGCGGGCAGTGCTTTTTCCGGTCCCTTCCACTTCATCGAATTCGTGCCGCGGCGCTCGGTGAGCGTCGTGAAGTCGTATTGCATCGAAAGACTCCTTCTTATTGCATTTTGTTTGGGAGACGGGCGCATTCGCCTGCGCCCGACGATGACTCAAGTGTAGCGCCGCGAGAGACTATGGAGGAGCAGAGTAATTCCTTGAGCAATCGCAAAAAAAACGTAAACCCGAGCGGAGAAATCAACTTCTCACGACGCTCGATGCTGTAGGCTTTCGTTCCGTGAAGCGGCTCCGACCGCGCTCTTTTTCAGACGCTTTCGACTGCTTCGCAAACACCTCGACACGATCAACGAAAATATTAAGCGGGAGAGACTGAAAGGAATGTTCGCATCCTACGTTATTCCCTTTAGGGAAAACGCTTGTTGCCAGGGACGACTCAAAACCAATACAGTTGTCTCGTGACCGTTGAACACCCACTTCGTTCATCAACACACTTAAGGAGTAACAGCCATGCGAATTTCCGCCCGCAATTGCCTCGAAGGCAAGATCGTCGCCATCAAGGAAGGTCCCGTCACCACGGAAGTGACCATCGAAACGGCGGCCGGCGAGAAAATCGTTTCTTCGATCACGACGAATTCCGCCCAGAACCTCGGCCTGAAGGTTGGTGACAAGGCCTACGCCGTCATCAAGGCTTCGAGCGTGATGGTCGCCGTCGACTGATCCCGATTCCTTCCAAAAGCGGAGGGCACGAATCCCGGTGGGTTTCGTGCCCTTCGTCATTTTCGAGTCCGGCGTTTCCTCTCGAACGCCGCCCGAATGCGGCCTCCTCCCGCGGATCGGCTCAAGGTCGTCCAAGGGAGAGAGGAGAACTTCTTTCTGCGTCAGAAGCGGACGCACAGACCGGCCGTGGCCATGATCTGGTTGTAGCGCGGGAGTTTCTCAAAGAGGCGGTTCCCGTCGGCGTAGGACGTAGCCGCGTAGAGGCTCGTTTTCTTCGAGAAGTAGTAGTTGTAGACCAACCCCGCCTGCCACATGGCACCGTCGTCGGCTCCGTCGGGATTTTCCACGCCTTCCCACTGCGCCTGCATGTAGCCGAGCGAAGTCGAGATGCGGTGTCTGCCCATCGGGTAGGCACCCGTGAGAATCAACGCCTGAACGTCGAGTCCGTCGGAACTCTGACGAACGGCATTTTGTCCGGCCGCGGTGTTGCCGACGCCGACCATGGCGGGCAGATCCGGGGCGGCGCCGAGACGCCAGACGTCCTTGCCGAAGAAGAGAACCGCGGAGGCGCTCGGACCGCCGAAGTTGTAGTTCGCGACGAGATGCACGGCGTTCGTATCGTCATGGCGCGCGTTTCGCGCTCCTGCAACATTGAGCGAATCGCCCGGCATTTCCCAGGTGTAGATGGCCCCCAACCGGAGACGCTGTCCCACCCAGCCGAATGCGAGCTGCCCCGCGTGAACGCGGTCGGACCAGTCGTAGAGCGTTTCCTCGTCGCCGGCGGCATCGGAGTCGCCGTTCGTGTAGTAGCCCTGCAGGAAGAAGCCCGTCTCGGGACGCGTACTGAAGGCGACGGCGTTCGACGGACGCATCGTTCGGTGGGTGATGTTGGCCGGAGCAATGCCGGTCAGCTGCGACATCGTCAGGTTGGCCTGAAGACGCGTGTAGGCGGAGTAAGGCGTTTCCGCCACCGTGAAGCCGCCGAAGCGACCGATCGAAAATTCAATGTTTTCGTTCCCGAAGAGAATGCGGGAACCGTCAAAAAGTACGCCGGGGGAAGTGAGCGACCCGGTATCGCCGGAGAAGGTGATGCCCAATTGCACGCCGATGTAGCGGCCGTCGCCGAGGTTTTCTTTGGCGTGCAGATGCAGGGACGAGTCGACCGGCGTCTCGCCGACGCCCGCCAACTTGAAGGAGTCGTCGCCGTGCGAGGGATTGAGATAGTAAAGGCCGGTGTTGTAGACGCCGGAAAAGCTCACGTCGGCCGCCTGAACGGACGCCGCGGCGGCGAGACCGAAGACCGCGCTGCCGAGGACGCGGGCGAATTGCTTGAGTTTCATGGGGAGGAACCTATGGGTTGAGTGTTCGCGGGGAGCGAGCTCTCCCCGGGAAAAAATGGGTTTTCCGGGGAGAAGCGTCGCGTTTCACCGTTTATTTGGGCTGGTTGTTGAAGGCCTTCTTGAGGTCAATGGCCATGGCCTGATAGCCCGACGTGTTGTGGAGCTGAATTTCCACGGAGGGTTCCTTGGCGCCCCAGTGGAATTCGTTGAGGTACGGGTTCGGAGCCGAGAGGAAGGCGCCCGTGGCGAGGTCAAAAGCAGCGCCCGCCGTCGCCGAATAGACGAGGACGGAATCCTTGTCCGGGTAGTATTCGGTGAGTGACGTCACCGGGCTGAACCAGTCGTGACCGCGTTCCTTGCCGTATTCCCAGACCTGCTGCACGGTCATCTTCTTCTGGTCGATCTTGTAGACGACGGCGCGCGAGTACTTCATTTCGGGCAGCGCCGGCTGTTCCATGCCGCGGGCGTCGCCGTTGTCGAAGACCGAGAGGTAGAAGACGTCCTTGTCCGACTTCGAGTCGATGCGGAAGGCCGTGTGCTGCGTCCAGGTCCAGTCAAAGCCGCCTTCGCAGGAAACGCCCGTGCATTCGATGGGCTTGCCGTCCTTGTCGACCGGCGTGAGGACCTTTTCCTTCCAGGGCGAACGCCAGCCTTCGGGGGCGCCGAGGATCCACTTCACCTCCTTGTCGCGGCCGATTTTGATGACGGCCGACTGATGGCGCGAAGAGAGAATGATCGAGTCGTCGGTCGGGTCGTAATCGACGGAGTTGACGTGCGCCCAGTTGCGGCCCGCGCCCGTCCCGGCGATGTCGCCGAAGTTGTCGAGTTTGTCCTGCGCGGCGAGGTCTTCGGCGGTGAGGGTCTGGCCGGCCTTCGTAGCGTCGATGTTGAGGCAGACGGCGCCCTGGTCGAGCGCCTTGATCACGTTCGAACGATAGGGGTCGAGGATGTCGAAGAGACGCCATTCGTCGACGACGGTGCCGTTTTCATCCACTTCGGCGATCACGTCGCGGACCGTGCGCACGCGCTTGTTGTCGAGGCGGCGATGGTCGGACGAGGCGACACGCAGGAAGTAGTGGCCGTTCTGTGCGGCGTCCATCGAGTGCGAGAAGTCGTTGTAGGTGAAGGGGAGGCGGCGGTTGAAGATTTCGCGGCCCATGAGGTCGTACTTCACGTAGCGCTGGCCGAAGCCCCAGGTGAGCGCGCCGTCGTCGTTCTGACGGAAGCCCATGAAGACGCCGGCCGAATAGATGCTTTCGGGATCCCAAACGGTGCGGGCGTCGAAGTACCAACGGATTTCGCCGGTCGAGTCGATGACGGCCGTAACCGGAACGAAGTTCCAGGTGAGCGCCCCGCCCATGGGGTTGTTCCAGATGGCGCGGTTGTTGAGGCCGACTTCCGCACCCATGTTGTTGATGAGGTAGAGACGGTCTTCGAAGGCCTTGTCCATCTTCTTGACAGTCGTCTTGAAGAGGCCCGGGCCCTGGGACTTCGTGCCCTGATCGATGCTCACGATCGGGCTCGTGTAGATCGAATAGGTTTCAGTCTTCGTTTCGTCCTTGCCGTTGAAGTGGCGCACGTAGGTGACTTCCACCGTGTTGCGGTAGTCGGCGTAAAGACCGAAGACGGGAATGCCTGCGTGCGTGAGGAGCTGGCTGCGGGAGACGTCGTACTTGATTTCACGGCCGCCCTTCTTCGGGACGATGCGCACCGTGGCGCTCTTGAGGTCGTAGCCGCCGTTCTTGATGATGGCGGTGAGCGGCGCCACCTTGTAGGGATTGACGACAACTTCGCCGAGTTCGCCCTGGATCGAACTGTACTTGACGACGGGGCCGCCGACAGCGCCCATGGCGTGGACGGAGCCGCTCGTGAGGGCGGTGCAGGCCAGTGCGGTCAGGACGGCCGCGGAAAGAAGATTCTTGTGCATGAAATGCTCCGAAGATTGAGTGAAAGAGAAACGAGGGAGGTATGGCGATCTGGCTTCATTTTTTACTGCAAGCTCTTCGCCCTGATCCGCAGACGTTCGTGAAAATTATGAAGAGCCTTACCTTCGTTGCCCATTGCCATTTACGGAGGTCTAAACGTCAGAACAAAGAATCTCGTATTCCGGATTTTGAAAGCGAGAAGATTAGAAAAGAGTGCGTCCGCCCGGAACGGGCGGACGCACGGAGGAGGGGAAGAGGGCGCTTATCGCCGGACGCACTTCGCCGCGTCCTCTCCGGCGAGACGACCGGAGATGTAGGCAAAGCCAAGCGTGCCGCCTTCGAAGTCGACGTAGGATTTCCCGTACATGCCGCCCGCATCGGCCCCCGCAGCCCAGAGGCCGGGAACAACGTCGCCGCGATCCGTTATGGCGCGAAGCTTTTCGTCAACGGCGATCCCGCCGAGCGTGCCAAGGTTGCGCGCAGTCCACTTGACGGCGTAGAAAGGTCCCTTGAGGAGGGGCTCAAAACGCTTGCCGTCCGCAAAGAAAAGGTCGTCTCGTCCCGTTTCTGCGGCTTCGTTGTACTGCGCGACGGAGGCTTCGAGGCGCTTAGGATCCATGCCGAGGGCGCGGGCAAGATCGGCGATCGACTCGCCCTTCACGACGGTCTTGGTTTTAGGCGTGCTCTCCGCGAGTTTGGCGAACATGGCGCGCAAATCCCGGGGCTTGCGTTCCTCGTCGCTTTCGACCTTCGTGTCGTTCGGGAGGTTGAACTCCATGAAGAATTCTGGTTTGTCGCGGAAAGCCCCGAAATGCTCTTCGATTGCGGCGTAGCCGCCTTCGGCGATCTTCTCGAGCGCAGTCTCGTCAAAGAGCATGTATTCGGTTTCCTGAGGCTGCATGTGAAGTTCCGCGCCGTGAATGGCAAAGAGCGTCACCTTCGTTTCGTCTGAGAAGCGATCGCCCGCAAGGTTGACGCGCAGGAAGGGCCGGAAGCTCATCTGCACGAGCTCTTCGGGATAGGGTTTTCCGAGCGCGGCCGAGACTTCCGAGAGCGAGTCGGAGGAGAGCTTCTGGAAGAAGTATTGTGCGACCTCGGCGCCGCGTTCGGCGGCCCCGGCCTTCCAGGCCATGCGAAGGCCGTCGCCCGTGTTCTGCGTCACTTCACCAAGCGTATGGGGCTTGCCGATGAATTTCGTCATCATTTCGGCGTTGCCGCCGAACCCCCCGGTGGCAAGAACGACGGCCTTGGCGCGGATTTCGACGGTTTCTCCCTTCTTGTCCTTGGCTTTCACGCCGCAGATGCGACCCTCTTCGTCAAAGAGAAGCTCCTGGGCGGGCGTTGTGTAGCGAATCGTGCCGCCGAGTTTTCGGAAGCTATCGTGCAGAGCGCGGATCGCCTTGGCGCCGCCCTTTTGATAGGCGTGAAGCGTGGCGGGCATGCCGACGTGATCGAAGGCGTGGCCCGTGCCGGCGGATACGAGCTTCACGTCGGCGCCGTGTTTGTTGAGCCAGTCGACCGTGAAGCCCGATTCGTCGATGATGCGGCGAACGAGGCGGGAGTTAACATAGCCGCCCGAGATGTCCATGTACTGCTTGTAGAGCCAAGCCTTGTCGACGACCTTTCCTTGTTCTTTCTGTTGGGACGAATCGGCGGCGAAGAGTCCGCCCGCAAAGGTGCCCGCACCCGCGGGGAAGGCGGTCTTTTCGAGAAGAACGGTCTTTGCGCCCTGTTCCTGCGCGGCAATGGCGGCGGCGGAGCCCGCCGCGCCTCCGCCTACCACGACAACGTCGGATTCAAGACGTTCGAGCGCAGCGACGGACGAGGTTCCGAAGACGGCACTCAGGGCGGTGACGGCGGCGAGGAGACGAAAGGAGGTTCGTTTTTGTTTCATGCGGGATTTCCTTTTTCAGGTGTAGAAAAGTGGACGGAGTTTTCAATAACGCCCCGGAACCACTGCATTTCGGGCTCGGCGTTCGTGCGCTCGTGCCAGAAAAGGGTTGGATTCCAGTAACGATTGGTGCAGCGCGCAAACGAGCAGCTTCTCGTGTCGGGCATGCGGCTTTCGATGAGTTGGGCGAGCGGCTCGGGAACGAGAGCGATTCTGTCGGAATCGAGGACGGAAAAAGCCGCGCTCAGAAAGTAGGGGATTTGCAGGTCGGAATTCATCAGTTCGTCGCCGAACCAGGGCATGCGTACCTGTTGGTGTTCAGAAGAAAAGGCCGACGTAATGGCGACGAGCTCATAGCGCTCGACGTCTTCGCGCGTGAGGCCCCCGGGCGCTTCGGCCGCGGCAAGAAGCGGGTGATCGCGGCGCATGAGTAGCGAATAGGGGGCGCGGCCGAGTTCGCGCTTGTGCATGTTTTCCTGAATCGGCGCGGAATAGCCGAAGATCAGAAGATCAAGCATCCCCTGTCGCAGATCTTCGAAGGAGTTGGTCTGGAAGGGATAGATCTCAAAGCGCAGATCCGGCGCGACTTCCTTGGCCTTGTTGATGGCGGGCTCGAGAATGAGCGTGAAGGCGCAGTCGAGCGACGCGATCCGGTAGACGCGGCGGCTCGCACCGGGATTGAAGAAGCGAGGCCCCACGAGCTTGTCGAGCGCATCGAGAGCGGCCTCCATGTCGGGATAAAGTCTGCGCATTTCCGTCGTCGGAAACATCTTCTGGCCCGAACGCATGAAGAGGCGGTCGCGAAAAACCTCGCGGGCGTGCTGAAGATAGCGGCTCCCCGAAGAGAGGCTCATCGCCATCTTCGTGACCGTGGTCGTGAGCGACTGCGTTTTGTAGAGCGTGATGAGAAAGCGTAAGAGCTGATGGTCGACCGTCGTGTTGGGCATGCTGATACTCCGTGAGGAACAAAGTGTAGAAACTCGAAAGTTTCGCCGATAGTGGCGATTGCAGTTGCTCGAACGTCAGAAATCGGGAACGGATCTTTCAAAAATCGGGATGAGGGAGTGACGTGAAACAAATGACGAGGCCGGGTTTGCTCAAGGGGCAAAAGGCGCGGATTCGAAAATCGGTATTGGCCTGAGGATCGATTCGAATGGGGAAATCGGATCGCTCTGCGTACACTTTTTCGGACTTTTCAACCGTTTCCGAAAGAGGTTTTTTATGAAACGCACATTTCAGACTTCCCTTGCGGCTTCGGCCGTGTTGCTTTCAGCCGCGCTTGCAATCACTGACGCGTCGGCCTGCTCGCGCATCACCTTCGTCGATGCGGAAAACACGGTCGTGACGGGGCGAACGATGGACTGGTCGGTGGACGACGACGTCGTTTTGCGCCTCATGCCCCGCGGCGTCGAGCGTAAGAGCAAGGCCAAGGAAGCCCCCGCTTCCTGGCGCTCGGAGTACGGGAGCGTCATCGCGATTTCGTTCGGAACGTCGCTCAACAGCGGCATGAACGAAAAGGGGCTCGTCATCGACACCCTGTGGCTCGACGTGACGAACTACGGCGAGCGCAAGAACGGGCAAAAGAGCGTCGTCGGCAACGAATTCCCGCTTTACGTGCTCGACAACTTCGCGAACGTCGAAGAGGTCGTCAATGCGTTCGAGTCGGGAAAGGTGCACATTCAGCAAGACAAGGTGCCGGGTACCGATAAGGACCTCAAGATCCATTTCATCCTCACGGACAAAACGGGCGACAATGCCGTCGTCGAATACGTGGACGGAAAGATGCACGTCTACCGTCAGAAGGGCCGCGTCGCCATGACGAACGACCCCACGTACGAAAAGATGCGCGAAATCGAAACGCAGTTCCGCAAGAAGGGAATGTTGATGAACATGCCGGGAAGTCCCCTGGCCGTCGACCGCTATTTGCGCGCCGTGGCGTGGTCCGATCAGGTGGCGGCCGACGCCGCGCAGGACGTGAACAAAACGCCGACCGCAACCAAAGTTCTGTCGATCATGCGCGCCGTATCCACGCCGCTCGGCGTTTCCGACAAGGTGTCTCCCGAGAACTGCTCGACGCTTTGGCGCGCCATGGCGGATCCGGTGCACGGTCTTTTCTGGATTGATTCCTCCTTCAACCTCGGCGTATTCAGCGTCGATTTCTCGAAACTCGATTTTGGGGGCGATGAAAAAATCCTGCCCGTCCGCAAGCTTCCGCTTGAAGCTGCGGGGGACGCGTCGGAACGCTTTGAGCCAGTGGAACCGCTTCGTTTCTGAATCCGTGATGTTCACTCGGCGCGGGCCGTTACGTTGCGACCCGCGTCGTTGTCGGAAGGGAACCGTCAACAGTCGACTGCCTGCGGAAACGTTTTGGGATTTGTCCATCCATTCCCCCGAAACGCTCCGCAAGTCGGCATAATTGAGGTTCCTTCTTGACCAGAGTCGGGGACCGTCCCGACCGCCTCGTACATCACTTCGAAAACTCCATGACCATTGTTGCGCAACAGTTCAACGTACGCTCCGAGAAGATTCTTTTCCTTGCCATGGCGATGCTCCGCTTCGCCGCGAAGTACCCGAGAAAGGTAGGGGACAACGGCATTCCCGTTCCCTGGCGCACCGGTTTCGCGCTCTTCGGGCCGCTCACCGTGACGAAAACGATCCGCTCCCTGCGCGGCGTATGGGCCTTGCCGTACGGTCTGGAGGACGACTCCCTGGAACTGAGCGTCTTCACGCGTCAATACAAGCAGCCGGGTTTCTGGATCCCCGAAGACAAACAGGAAGAATTCGGCGAGATGGACGAGAAGGAAATCTATGAGTGGGAGCAGGTCTCGCTCATGCCGAATCCGGAGCTTCTCGCTGCCTGGGTGGGAAAGCTCCGCTCGGACGAGCTGACGCCGCTTGAACTTTCGTTCTTCTTCGGAAACGAACGCAAGGTCTGGACCGCCTACGAGCTCACGCGCGAAGAATTCGAAGGAAAGCTCTCGCGCAAGACCATGGAAGAGATCCACGCGGACTGGATCGAGCGAAGCAGTTCCTACTATTGACGCCAAGCTCAAGCGTTTCTTTCGAAGAAAGGCTGCATTCCCGAGAGGATGCGGCCTTTTTGTTGCCCAGACGGAAGAATAATTCTGCTCGTTGCGCCAAATGAACAAAACCAATGAAACACAGTGAAATCAAAAAGATGAGGATGAAGGGAAGGGCGGTCGACAGAATTTTCAGCGCGGGAACACTGATACGAAAAGGTTCCGCTTCGACAACCGTGACAACCGTAAAAGGCTTGCCAAGTAGACATGACGCAGATGAGCGCTGTCGTCGGGGTTCGACGAGGCCGTATGGAAGAAACGTTCAAAAACGGATGTCCGCCGTAGAACGGACAGGATCGAACGCTGAGGTTCGAACCGAACGGTGCGACGAGCGGACAGACCAAACGGCGCGCGACGGAAAATGCCGTGAAGCCGACAACGGCGCAATCCGAAAGCTCAAGGCGCCGGGCGCATCGGGACGTCGGACATCATGCGGTTCATGTCGCAAGGACGTCGAGCAATGGGACCGTTTCACCCGGAACTCGAAACAACACGACGAACTCGATCAGGAGGAAAAGTCAGGGGAAACGAAAGACGGCTGACGAATTACCTGGTCGATCGCAGAACCTGGGAACTTTTGAATCGCGGAGAAGCAACGGAACAGCTGATGACAGGGTGTGACGGAACGAAGACAATGGCAACAGAGTCCGACGAACGAAAAGTTCCCGATCGAAAACCTAAAAAGCTTTAAACGGCGTGCAAGGGTTTGGATTCACGAATTGGGCTGAGTTTTAGCCTCTCCAGTCATAATTCTTCATAACTGCTATTATGTTGAATAGTTTTTGAAGTGTTTTCAGCAGGTTTTCCGTCCGTCGGCCTTCAGAAGCCTTCGAGCGTTAATCGGCTCTTGAGTGTCGCCGGCAACGGCCGCAGCACCACCGGCATCGTCGCCAAGCACTCGTGAAGCTTTCTTCTCTGCACCGACGGACGCCAATCGAACAGCAACGTTTCGAACGGTTTCCAGAGCGCCACCCAACCCAGTACCAGGAAGCCCTCGGAAATCGTATTCGTGAGCGTCGGATGTTCCGGGAAATCAGCAAAGACTCCGAAGATCTGGCAGACAAGCATGAATGCAAAACCCCACGCCAAGGCGCTCAAGGCCGCGCGCAAGGCGCGTTTCTCTTCGCGCTTGAGCCTTGCCAGGCGAACGTCCCCGTAGATGTCGATGACCTTGTTGAGTTTTTGCTCAAGCCCGGGTTGAATTTGTTCCATCGGCAGGTACACGACGATCCGCGCCTCTTCGCCCTTGGGCATCTGCTGCGCGACGTCCTCAAGGTACTCAAGCACCTCGGCGTTGAGCTTTCGGTACGGCAACGGCAACGGAATCGTCGTACCGTTCGCTTCCGAGACCGTCTCGAGAACAAGCGGAAGTTCCCAAATGCCGTCTGCACCTATCTTTGGCCGGTAGAAAGACATATAGATGTTCTCGCTCAAGTCGTTCTTCCGTTGCGACATCGTCACGCCCCGCTCAAAAACTTTAATAAGAAAACCCGTTATTAAAGATTTTGCGCTTTTTCTTTAATAACGACCGTCGGACATTTCCCGATCGAGGTCCTTCTACCATTCGCAAGACCGCCCTCTTCCGTGACGAATTCGTGACGTCAAAGTCACCGATGCGTGACGGAAAATCTCGTCCGTCAAAACTTATCATCCCTGCGGCAGTATGGTTGTAACTCGTTTTTGCGGTGTCACGCCTTCTTCACGATCCGCTTCCTAGACTCTTTTCGAATGAACTGAAAGAACCTGTCTTCGGAGCCGATCCTGATGTTTACGATCACACCCGCCGTCTTCGCCGGCCTTCCCGCTCACAAACCTCGGATCCTGATCGTCTCGCTTCGCGACCTCGGCGACGCGCTTCTGGCCGCTGCGCTGGGACCGGCCGTGCGCTTCCTTCGTCCCGACGCGGAGACGTGGCTTCTGACCTTTCGCCGCAACGCCTCCATCATCGGAGGCGTCCCGGGAATCGATGGCGTCATCACGGTCGAAGACAAACCGAATCTTCCCGACCTGCTCTCGGACCTGCGGTGCCTCTGGAACCGTTTCGAGTGGTCCGTCTGCACGCTTACGAGCGACCGCGCCTTCTATTACGGGTCCGCGGCCGGGCGAAAACAGGTAATGCACGAGACGCAGGATCGTTTGCGCCGGAATCTCATCTCCGACCTTATTCCTTTGGACGATTCCGCGCACCAACTCGATCGCATCGCCGCCCTGCTCGCTCCCATTGCCAGGGAAACCGGAAAGTCGTCCGTTCCGGAAGTTCATCCTTACGCGCCTTACAGCGCGTTGTCGGCTGAGGACTCGCAATGGTGCCGTGAAAGTCCCTTCGTCGTACTGCACATGTCCGGCAAGTACTCCGACAAGGACGTCGCCCGGGAAGTTTGGCGCGCGGTCGCTAAATGCGTCGTCGCGGAAGGTTTTCGCATTGCCTTTACGGGCGGCGGTTCCGAAAAGGAAGAGGTGCAGATCAAGGACGCGACCTCGGAACAGCCGCCCGAATCCTGGAGAAACTTCTCCGGGAAACTTACCTTCGGCCGCACGGGCGCCCTTCTGCGTAAGGCGTCCTTATACGTGGGCGTCGACACGTCCGCGACGCACGTGGCGGCTGCCGTCGGACTCAAAACGATCGCTATCTTCGGCCCGGGGTCGATTTCCCGATGGGGCCCCGCGCCTTGTCGAGGGCATCGGCACTACAGCGACATCGCGGTGCTCCAGCGTTCGAACGGCGTGACGATTCTGAAGAACCCCGCGCTGGCGGACTGCCGCCAATGCCGCCGCGGTCATCTCACCCGTTGCCCCCGATCGGCCGACACTTCGCTCGCCTTCTGTCTGCAGACCTTCCCGACGGATGTCGTGGTGAACGAAGTGCGCCGACAGCTCGCGTCCGAAACGTCTTGCCGCGCCCGAGAATCAATCGCCGCATGAGGACGCCGCCCTGCGAGTCTTGCAGGTGCATTTGAGATCCCGCTCGGGAACCCAAAAGACAAAAGCCGCGCCGTTCCTTCCATTCCTGACGGTCGCGCAACGAAGAAGGCGTTCGCTCTCCTTGGTCGAAACCTCCGAGAACGAACGCCTCCGGTGTCTCGGATGCAAAGCATTCCGAGGACCTCACCGTTCGTCATTTTCCCGCGTTTTCGCACGGGATGCAAATGATTGGCAATCGTCCTTCTCAATCGGTTTAATAGAACGTTTTCGTCGTGTTCAGGGTGCGTCAAAAACTGACGCACCCTGCCTCTATGATCTCCTTACAGACAAACAAGGAGATCAGAAAAATGGTTGCCTCCCGCAAGAATACCCGTCGAAACGACCCGTTCGAAGCGATCGTCGAAACGTGGATTGCCCGGCTGCTTCTTCGCGACAATTTGTGGCGCAAGATTCGAATGTGCGACTGCACGCCCTCCGACAGCATCATGGGCTCCTCCGTCGCCCATTCGCTCGCCATGGACGTCACGAACCTTTTCGTGGAGAACCGTGCGAAGCCCTTCCTCTCGGACGGAACTTTTGCTTCTATCAAGGAGTTCGGCAAGAAGGTCATGGATTGGGACGACACCGAGCTCAAGGACTGTCTCACGGACTTGGAGTGCGGCCGGGAATGGCTCCGGGACACCGACGGACTCAAGGAGGACGAAATCCCGCCGCTTGCGAAGGCGAAGCGCCGCAGCTTTCTGACTGCTCTGCGCAACGAACATCGATCCTACTTCGAGGACGGTCAGGCGCTCCTCAACAACGGCCGGCGCGGCGATCTGGGAACGTTTTGGGTTCAACAGCGCGGACGCGGCGTTCCCAAGGCGTTGCAGGGCGGACTCGAACGCCTCGAAAAACGTTTTGGTAAAACCTCGGCAACCCGCGTGCAGAAGGCGTTTCCGCCCTTTCTTCGCACGAATTTCTCCATCCTCGCCGACGCTTTCCATCTCACCCCGCTGATGGTGGAGACGATTGCCTTCCTGCTTCTGGCGGAACGTTCGGACCCTCTCGAAACGGCGCTCGGACTCAACCCAACCTGCTATATGACCTATTCCGCCGGGGTCGAAACGATCGCCTGCGTCCTTCACGCATCAAGCTCCGAAATCGAAGCGATTCTGGCGGACGACGGCCCGCTCGTTTCGTCGGGGCTGCTGCGCTACGCCGAGGAGAGCGACCGCTCCACCTTCGGCTTCATCGAATTCAGCGAGGGCATTCCCTGGAACCGTTTCCTCGAGCGCGAACTTTCGGAAGAGGTCATCTTTCGCGATCTCGTACGTCAGGCCCCGATGAGTTCCCTCACGACGGAGGACTACCGTCACCTTCCGCTCGTCCAAAGCACGCTCCTACCCTACCTGCGGACCGTGCTCGACGAGAAGCGCCAAGGGGTCAACATCCTCCTCTACGGTCCTCCGGGGACCGGGAAGACCGAACTCTCGCGCCTCGTCGCGGAAGAACTCGACGCCCGACTCTATGAGATCGAAACCGATTCGGACCGTGCGCGTCTCGAGTGTTGGCGCGCAGCCTCCGTCTACCTGCGGCGCGGCGAGCGCACGCTCCTCGCGCTCGACGAAGCGGAAGACGCCTTTTCGGAACGTGTGGCTACGCGCAAGGGCAAGTCGAACCACTACGTCTCGGTTGCACATGGCAACCGCAAGGGGCGTCTGCATCACTGGCTCGAATCCTGTCCGGTGCCGACCTTCTGGATCACGAACTCGATCGAGGAGATCGATCCGGCCACCGTGCGCCGCTTTGACATCGTGCTCGAAATGAACGGTCCCGACATTGAAGGGCGGCGCCGCTTCATTCAGGAAATGACGGCACTGCGTCTGACGGACGAAGCGGAAGAACGTCTCGTACAGACGCCGGCGCTCATGCCTGGCGTTCTCGCACGCGTGACGCGCGTCGTCGATACGCTGGGCCCTGCGGGCGGAAAGCCTTCCGACGAGATGGTTCTGTCTCTAGTTTCAGAGACGCTCCGTGCGCAGCGCTACGGCGACGTCGCATCGGGAATCGGGATCCTGCCGGAAGTCTACGATCCGAACCTCATCACGTCCGAAATTCATCCCGACGAACTCGTAGCGGGCATCCAACGTTCGGGGTCCGCTCGCCTTTGCCTCTACGGTCCTCCGGGGACCGGGAAGACCGCCTTTGCGCTCTGGGTTGCCCGTGAACTCGGTCGCCCGCTCCTTCGCCGCACCTACGCGGAGCTTGCGAGCTGCTGGGTGGGCGAAACGGAACAGAATATCGCAAAAGCCTTCCGTCAGGCGGAACGCGACAAAGCCGTCTTGCTCATCGACGAAGCGGACTCCTTCTTCCGCTCGCGTGAAATGAGCGTCCGATCGTGGGAGACGACGCAGGTGAACGAAATGCTTGCGCGCCTTGAGAACTTCAATGGCGTCTTCTTTGCGACGACGAACCTTATGCGCGACTTCGATGAGGCGGCTATGCGCCGCTTCGACTGGAAGGTCCCCTTCGGATTCCTTCGTCCCGAGGCTCGTCTCGCGCTTGCGAAGCGCTATGTAGAAAGCTACAAGCTTCCGTGGACGGAGAGCGCCGAGGCGCTTCTGACGAAGCTCGACAAATTGACGCCGGGCGACTACTCGGCCGTCGCGCGCCAGGTACGCTTCCGTCCGCTTCGCGACGCAGACGACTGGGTTGCTCGTCTCAAGGCCGAGGAAGACGCGAAGACGGTGAACGGTCCCAAGAACACGATCGGCTTTGCGTGATCATCGGTCTCGCTGCAAGCCCATGGCATCCCCTTCCGACGAAACGGGAAGGGGATCAACCGCCGGCTACGGGCGAGACCGTTTGGGTTTCCTAAATCTCCTTCTCGAACTCCAAGCCAGGGAGGACGGGTTCGATCAGCCTTCTCGAGACGCGGAGCAGCGGCCGTTTTGCTTTTCCCAAGATCGGTACCGTTTCTTCGGGAAGTGTGAAAAGCGTCCCCTGCTCCGCCGCTTTCTCGGAAGGTTCGACATCATGTACGGCCACGGTGGCGCCCACCGCCGGCGCCGAATGCTCGGGCGCCGCCACGGTTTTCTTCTCCTCCGTCGGACGTTCTGGCAAAACGAAGGGAAAGTCTTTGAGGGGCGAAAGGTCGTACCAGGCAGAACGCAGCCGGTAGTACTGACCGGACACCTCGTACAGATCGGAATTTCGTCCGAAGAATTGCGTGTACCTTTTCACGCCGATCCATTTGTTCTCAAAGGAGCCGATGCGCCGAGTGACGTAGAGTCCGACCGCCCGAATGGGCGTCCAGCCCCGGATCCGCCAGTGGGCCCACAACTCGCCCAGAACCTCGTGATACGCAAGCTTTCGAATGCTTGCGGAACCCGTTGAGAGAGCCAGAAAGTCAATAGAGTCCTTGGCATTCAGGCGCCGGGCGATTTCATCCGTGTGCTCTCGGCACCAGGCAACGGAAGGCTCGTCAGTCGGCGGGACCGGCGTGAAGGTCGATCGGTCCTCAATGACCATCCGGACGTACCGCACCGGTTCGGCGCACGCGATCTTGGGCTGATTCTCGTCGAGACGATGGTATTGCGTGCAAGCAGCCGCAAGGGAAGCCGCTGCGGCCCGGCCCGCACCGATCACGACGAAACCCAGTTCCCGAAGCCGCACGGCAAGCGGCGTGAAATCGCTGTCGGCCGTGATCAGAACGAATCCTTCCACGTTGCGGGCGAAAGCGAGTTCCATCGCGTCGATCACGAGCGCGATGTCGGTCGCGTTCTTGCCGGTGACGTAGTCGTGCTGCTGACGGGCACTGAAGCCGGTACGGCGACAAAAGTCCGACCACGCTCCGAAGGCGGGTTTGGACCAGTTTCCGAAAACCCGCCCCATGGTCACGTTTCCGTAGGCGGGAAGCTTCTTGAGGAAGTTTTCGACGGGCGCGGGCGCCTGATTGTCGCCGTCGATCAGAACGGCGAGACGAAGACGCTGAAAGGGCGCTCCCCGAAGCCCGCAGGCCGAAAAGGCATTCTCTTCGGGAAAGCGCACCGACGGCGCCAACACGTCTAAGACCACAGGGAAATTCGTCTCCACTTTTTCCGTCCCGTTCATACACTCCTCCGTCAGTTTCCGGGCACAACAACAAAACATCCTAGCGAAGTTATGCGACGGAATCGGTCGCACGCAAACACCCCTTCGTCCTTTCCTCTGGGCACTCGCCCTTCGCACTTGAAAAACCCTGAAACGTCCCCATATTCCTTCTTGTCATAGAAAGGACGAAGTTCTCGTCCGAAGAGGAGTATCAAACGAAAATGGCTGCCGAAGTCCATGGTTTTCAGACGGAAGTTTCGAAACTTCTGAAGCTTTTGGCCAATTCTCTTTATTCCAACAAGGAAGTGTTCCTGCGCGAGCTCGTCTCGAACGCTTCCGACGCGATCGACAAGCTGCGCTTTCTCGCCCTTACGAATCCGGACCTGACGAAGGACGATCCGGTCCTCCAAATCCGCGTGAAGGCCGACAAAGAAGCGGGGACGCTCACGGTGTCGGACAACGGCATCGGCATGACGCTTGAAGAGGCGAACCAGCACCTCGGCACGATTGCGAAGTCCGGCACCGAAGAGTTCCTCTCGAAGCTCTCGGGCGACGCCGCCAAGGACAGCCAGCTGATCGGTCAGTTCGGCGTGGGCTTTTACTCGGCCTTCGTCGTGGCCGACCGCGTCACGGTCGTGAGCCGCAGCGCGACGGCGGGCGCCGACGAAGCCGTCCGCTGGACGTCCGACGGCAACGGCACCTTTGAGTCCGAACCCGCCCACCGCGACGCGCGCGGTACCGACGTGATCCTGCACCTCAAGGACGAAGACAAGTCCTTCCTCGACGAGTGGACGCTTCGCAGCACGATCACGAAGTATTCCGACCACATCGCGACGCCGGTCTACCTCTGGACGAAGGCGCCCGAACCCGCCGACAAAAAGGAGGACGAAGTCGTCCCCGAAGGCGAATGGTCGCAGGTGAACGACGCCAAGGCCCTCTGGACGTTGGCTCCGAAGGACGTGACGGAAGAACAGTACAAGGCCTTCTACAAGCACCTTGCTCACGACTACTCGGATCCCCTCGCCTGGGCGCACAACCGCGTCGAGGGCGACCTTGAATACACGTCGCTTCTCTATCTTCCGTCCGAAGCCCCGTGGGACCTTTACAGCCGCGATCAGCAGCAGGGCCTGAAGCTCTTCGTGCAGCGCGTCTTCATCATGGAAAAGGCGGACGCCTTCCTGCCGAACTACCTGCGCTTCGTGCGCGGTTTGATCGACACGAACGATCTCCCGCTCAACGTCTCGCGTGAACTTCTGCAGGAAAGCCGCGTCGTCTCGAAGTTGAAGCGTGCCGTGACGAAGCGTTCTCTCGACATGATCGAAAAACTCGCGGAAGACGGCGAAAAGTACCGCACCTTCTGGACGCAGTTCGGCCGCGTTCTGAAGGAAGGCGTCGTCGAAGACGCCTCGAACCGCGAAAAGATCGTGAAGCTTCTTCGTTTTGCCACGACGAAGGAACTCGGCACCGCCGAGGAGCCGGGGCTCGTCTCGCTTGCCGACTACGTCAAGCGCATGCCCGAAGGTCAGAAGAAGATCTACTACCTGATCGCCGGCAACCGCGACGGCGCGGTCAACTCGCCCTACCTTGAAGCTCTGAAGAAGAAGGACGTCGAAGTCATTCTCCTTTGGGACCGCATCGACGAGTGGATGATGTCGGAACTGCGCGAATTCGAGGGCCACGGCTTCGTGAGCGCGACCGCCGCCGACCTCGAACTCGGTGATCTCGCCGACAAGGAAGAGGAAAAGGCCAAGGAAGAAGCCGCGAAGGAAGCGGCCGACGACGTGGCGCGCCTGAAGAAGGTTCTCGGAGACCGCGTGAAGGACGTCCGCGTGACGAACCGATTGGTCGACAGCCCCTCCTGCGTCGTTGGCGATGCCGACCAGATGATGACGCCGCAGATGCGCCGCATGCTGGAGGCCGCCGGCCACGCTCTGCCCGAAGACAGCTACACGCTCGAAATCAATCCGCAGCATCCGCTCATCAAGCGGGCCTTTGCGGAAAAGGACGAAGCCCGCTTCGCCTCCTGGGCCGAAGTGATCTTCGACCAGGCGCTCCTTGCCGACCAGGGCACCCTGAAGGACCCGGCCGGGTTCGTGAAGCGCCTCAATGCGCTCCTCGTCGGCTGATCCTCCGAATCGCCCTCATCGAAAGCCCGGTCCCCGAAGGCCGGGCTTTCGCGTCTCTACGCAAATCGCCCTATTCCGAAAAAGAACGACACGTGCTAACTTATCTGTCATGATGACGAACACGATCACACGCCCCGTTTGCGGTTATTACTATTACCCTCTCTTCCAATAGAGCGGGTTGGACGCGTTCGTCCCCAAAGATTCGAAACCGACCCGCGACTTGAGCGGGTTTTTCAGTTTTTGGGATCTGCGAAAAGTCGCGCAAGTCCTTCGATTCCCAATCCGGCCTCCTTCGGGAAGCCTCCATCGACCAGGAACCAGATCATGACGCACGACTTTCCTTCCTCTCTTTCTTCCTTCGCCTTTACGCGCCGCCGCTTTGCCGCTCTCTGCTGCGCCGCGCTCGTTACGGGCCTCACCGCAGGCTGCGACAAGCAAGCGACCCCCGCCGCTTCGAGCGCCGCCGGCGCCGCCGACAAAATCCCCGTGGGGATTTGCGAACTCGTCGAACACGAAGCGCTCGATTTGTCCGTGAAGGGCTTTCTCGACGAACTCGCCGCCCGCGGCTTCAAAGACGGCGAGAAAATCGCTGTCGACCGTCAAAACGCCCAGGGCGATCAGGCGACGCTGCAGAACATCGGCGCGCGCTTCCTCTCCGAAAAGGCGCAACTCATTTTCGCCGTCTCCACGCCCGCCACGCAGGCGATGGCGCGGGCAACCCGCGACATTCCGATCGTCGCGACGGCCGTGACGAGCTTTGAAGCGGCCAAGGTCGTGAAGACGAACGAGAAGCCCGGCACCAACGTCACGGGCGTCTCCAACATCGGCCCGATCGCGCGGCAGCTCGACCTTTTCCTCGCGCTTACCGGCAACGCCAAGACCGTGGGCGTCCTCTTCAACGCGGGCGAAGTGAATTCGGCCTTCCAGGTGGAAATCTTCAAAAAGGCCGCGGCCGCCAAGGGCGTGGAGGTCTTGGAAGCGACGGTCTCGTCCGTGAACGACATTCAGCAGGCGGTGACGAGCCTTTCGGGCAAGGTGGCGGGTCTCTGGTTCCCGACCGACAACGTTTTGGCGGCGGGCACGTCCATCCTCGCCAAGGCGGCGAAGGACGCCAAGATCCCGACGATTCCGGGCGACGAAGCCCTGATCCGCGGCGGCTGTCTCGCGACGATCGCCGTTGACTACTACACCCTCGGGCGCATGTCGGGCACGATGGCGGCCGACATTCTCGAAGGGAAATCGAAGCCCGCCGACATGGCGATTCAGACGCAGGACGCGCAAAAGCCCCTCATCAACCTCGCCACCGCCAAGGCGATCGGACTGACGATTCCAGAGGATATCCTCAAGAACGCCGCCGTCATCGAGAAGTGACGAAAGAAGAAAAGGACGTGCAAAGGACGGACCGCGTCTTCGCGTACGGTCCGCCTCAAAGAATGAAATTGCGCTCAGGACACGGCAGGTCCGATGAGACGGGCCTGCCGGTCTGGTCGACGCGGAGACGGCATGCGACGCTCCGGAATCGAGCCGGATTCAAAAGACGAAGAACGCCCGCCCGCGTCCCCGTCGTCGACTTTGTTATTTTCAATCTCTCCGATAAAAAGGCGGACGACGTCCTTTCCACCGAATCGCCCGTCTTTGCGGTAGTCTATCGATACGTTACAGATAAGAATCCTTCTCAATAAATTTCCCGCATGCTCGATTCGCTTTTTCTCGACACTCTCTCGCACGCCTCTCCCGTCGCCGCGGCGGCGGGCGCCACGGGCTTCACCTTCTTCATGACGGCCGTGGGGGCGGCGGTCGTGCTCCTTCCCGGACGCGTGCACAACGCCTTCATGCAGACCGTCTCGCTCGGGTTTGCCGCGGGCGTGATGGTGGCCGCGTCCGTCTGGTCGCTCCTCATCCCGGCGATGGACATGGTGGAGGCGCGCGGCGACTCTCCTCTCTTACCCGCCGTCGGCGGCTTTCTCATGGGCGTTCTCTTTATCTTTTCGCTCGACCGGCTGCTTCCGCACCTGCACCCGGGCGCCAAGGAGTCGGAAGGCCCGAAGACGAAACTGGCGCGCTCGACGCTTCTCTTTCTCGCCGTTACGCTTCACAACATCCCCGAAGGCATGTCCGTGGGGCTTTCGATCGGCATGGCCGCGGACGATCCGTCGCTTCTGGCGGGCGCCCTTGCATTGGCGCTCGGCATGGGCATTCAGAACATTCCGGAAGGCGCGGCCGTCGCCTTGCCCCTGATGCAGGACGGCATGTCCCGCTGGAAGGCCTTCCTTGCGGGATCCGTATCCGGGCTCGCCGAACTCGTATTCGGCGTGCTTGCCGTGCTGCTCGTCGGCACGACGGGAGCGCTTCTGCCGTGGTTCCTTGCCTTTGCGGCGGGGGCCATGATCTACGTGGTCGTCGAGGAACTGATTCCGTCGGCGCATCTCACCGAACACTCCGACGCGGGGACGCTCTCGGTCGTCGCGGGGTTCGTCCTCATGATGGCCCTCGACGTCGGTCTCGGCTAAGGTCCTTGCGCGAACAAAAATTCGGGCCCGCACGGTTTCTTTCGTACGGGCCCTTTTTTTTATGCCTTTCAACCGGAAGATTTGGATTCCCGATCGGGACTTTATTTCAGCACCCCGACTCAGGCCTTAGCAGCGAGCGTCTTCGCATAGATGTCGACGAGGTCTTCTCGCGCAAAGGGCACGGCGTCGCGCTTAAACTGCTTGGTGCCCGTAGCGAGAACGTTTTCGACGAGCCACTCGACGTCGTCCGGCGCAAAGCCCCAGGCCGAAGCGTCAAGGTCAAGCACACCGCAGGCCTTCTCGAGGTTTGCGAGCGCGACGAGAAAGTCCTCGGGACGTTCCGCGCAGGGGTGACCGAGGCACTTCGCCATCGTGACGAAGCGCTCGAGCGAGGCGCCCTTTTCGATCATCTTCCCGAAGTAGTGAAGCGAGAGGAGAATGAGGCCCGCGCCGTGGGGAAGTTCCGTGTGCAGGGCCGAGAGGCTGTGCTCGAGCGCGTGCTGGCTCGTCAGACCGCCCGTCACCATAACGAGCCCCGAGAGCGTGCTGGCAAACGCCACCTTGGAGCGCGCTTCGAGGTTCGAGCCGTCGCGAACTGCGACGGGAAGATACGCGGCGAGAAGCCGCACGGATTCCTTCGCAAAGACGTCCGACATCGGCGTCGCGACGCCCGAGACATAGCCCTCGACGGCGTGGAAGAGCGCGTCGAAGCCCTGATAGGCCGTGTAGGAGGGAGGAACCGTGAGCATGAGTTCCGGGTCCACGACGCCCACCGTTGGGAAGAGACGCGGATCGCCGAAGCCCAGCTTTTCCTTCGTGACGTGGTTCGTGATGACGCCGCCCGCGTCCACTTCGGAACCCGTCCCGGCGGTCGTCGTGACGGCGATCAAGGGAAGCGGATCGTTCGTGAAAGCCTGCTTTCCGCCCGTGCCGGCCTGTGCGTAGTCCCAAAGGGTTCCTTCGTTTGTCGCCATGGCGGACATGAGTTTGGCCGCGTCCATGACGGAGCCGCCGCCCACGGCGAGAAGCGCGCCGCAGCCGTTTTCGCGAGCGGCCTCGGCCCCCTTCATGACGGTTTCATCCGACGGATTGGGCTCGACCGACGGGAAGGCGACGAATTCGACTCCTTCGCGCGCGAGCATGGCCTCCACTTTGGCGAGCGTGCCGTTTCGCCGGAGACTTCCTCCGACGCCCGTGACGAGCAGCACCTTGCGCGCGGGGATGTCTTTTCCGGAGAGCTGCGAGAGCGAGCCCGCGCCGAAGAGAATGCGGGTGGGCGTAAACGCGGCGAATCCTTTCATGTGTTTCTCCTTGAAGAGCCCGTCAGGGCTCAAACGGGGCGATTTCGTAGACGCCCTTTTCTAATTGATAGAGCGGGAACCAGTCGTGCTTGGCTTTTCTCAGGCCCGGCACGCCGAGGTCCTCTTCACGATTCAGCACCTTGACGGTTTCGGGCAGAGCCTTCGCGAGCGAATGCGCGAGATAGGGGTAGCCCCCTTCCACGTCGCGGCGGGACTTTTCGATGTGAACCGCGTAGGTGTCGGGCGTGACGAGGGCGCCGAGCGTGAGGCCGAAGATTTCGTCGCCCTCGACGAGCATCCCGCCCGTCACGCCGCATTCGTCCCATCGACAGAGGACGACGTCGAGGAACTTGCGCTCGAAAAAGAGCGTTTCATCGAGCGGTTGGTTCGCGTCGTACCACTCGGCGAGAAAGGTCTTCCAACGCTCGAGGGTCTTGTCGTCGGGACTCTTTTCGAAATAGACGAACTTCGCTTCCGGGTGATTTCGCTCGAAGCGGCGGCAGAAGTTGCGTTTTTTCGCCATGGGGCGTCCCGCGAGCGTCGCGAAGGTCTCGCGGCTGTAGCAGTAGTCGTAGAGGTCTTCGTTCGTAAAGCACGTACCTTCGAGTCCGAGCTTTGCGAGAAGCTTTTCGACTTCGGACTTCACGCCACCCAATTGGAGCGTGCGGCCGCGCGCGGCCTCAAAATCGGCGAGTTCCTTGAGAATCCCGCGGTAAAAAAGCTTTTCTCCGCCGGTGAAGGGCGCATTGTCCGTGAGACCTTCCTGAATCAAACGGTAGAAGGCTTCGCCGAGGAGGTAGTTGTCGCGAAAGACGAAGAGCGACTTGCCGTTCGGAGCCGTGAGTTCGGCGACGCCGAGGTCACGCTCCCAGGAGCGTCCGCAGATGGCGGCGACCGTCATGCTGCAGTCGGCCATCGAGGTCTTGCAAAGCGACATGCGCCGCAGCGCTTCGAGCTCGGCCGAACGCCGCACGATGCAGTCCGTCGTGTAGGAGGTGAAACGCAGCGTCATGCCTCCTCCTTTTGGCGTTCGTCCCCGTAGACGGAGCGCCAGCGGCAGACGGCCTTGCAGTTCTTCTCGACGATGTCGAGAATGCGGCTGTGTTCGGCCAATTCCTCGGGACTCGGCTTCGGGACGCGAAGGGTCGACTGATCGTTCATCGGCACGGGCTCCGTGAGAAGGAGCGCGTCGACGTCGATCGCCTGCTGACCGCCCGTCATGGCGAGCCAGCATTCGGCGAGGATGAGCGAGTCAAGAAGTGCGCCGTGGAAGGTTCGGTCGATGTGGTTGAGTTCGTACGTGCGGGCGAAGTTGTCAAGGGTCGGCGTTCGGCCGGGATGTTCGGCCTGATAGAGCGCCATCGTGTCGATCACGGCGGCGTAGTCTTCGATGTGCCCGCGGCCGATGCGCTCGAGCTCCATGTTGAGGAACTTCACGTCGAACTCGGCGTTGTGAATGAGGAGGACCTGCCCCTTGATCATGTTGATGAAGTCGTCGGCGATCTCTTCGAAGGTGGGCTTCGAGCGCAGGAACTCGTTCGTAATCCCGTGCACCTTCGTCACTTCTTCGTTCATGTCGAAGCCGGGATTGATGTAGCGCTGAAAGTGGCTCTCCTCCTTCGGATCGATTTCGCGCCGGTGGATCACGACGATGCCGATTTCAATGATGCGGTCGCCGTCTTCGATGCTCACGCCCGTCGTTTCCGTGTCGAGCGCAAGGCACGAACCTTTGTGTACGTGAACGATTCGGTAGGCATCCTGTAGGGCTTTGGACATTCGTGTTGTCTCTTTCGTTCGTATATTGCGGAAAAAAGGATGATAGCACGCGCCCATCGTTTCCCGACGAATCGGACTCGTCGGCGCCGCTTCGGCTTCAAGCCGGGCGCTCCAAGTAAGCGCCGCACAACCTTCGTCCGACTCTCCGGCCGGACGATTTCTCGGCTTCGTCGCCGAACGCCTCGCCGCCGACACTGCGGGCCCGATTCTTTGAAAGAACGATAAGAAACCTCCCTCTCTAGTCCCGGCCGCACGATATCTTTTCAGAAATCAGGGAAAATCCCTTTTCCCTGAAAAACAAAAGACCACGGGGAGTTCCTTTTCCTTGTTTTCCCCTTCCCGCAGTTTCTTCCCTCCTTAACACCGGCACCGCCATTCATATTTAGCATAACGAAATGCATTTCCCGGCTCGGGTTTTCCAGATGGAGGGGGCGAAAATCAGAGCGTTATCCTTTGTTACAAAGCCGCTTCGTCAAGACACTCTACAAAACATCGATATCAGCGGGCGGCGACGTCGGGGCCCCTGGAAAAGCAACGGTCTCCGTCGAAAAGAAAACCAATCGGTGCGCTCCGTCACGCACGCCAACCATCCATCCAATCCGAAAGGAGACGACCATGACCCAACCGTTGTCGCTCTCGAGAAGAAACCTCCTCAAGGGTGTTCTCGCCTCGGGCACGCTCGGACTCTCGTCGGCCCCCGTTTTCGCGGCGGCCAAGGAAAGCGACGAGGTCTGGACGGGCTATACCATCTGCGACAGCTGCAACCACATGCCGATGTGCGGTCTGCAGTTCAAAGCCCGCGGCAATCACGTCATCAAGATTGAAAACTGGAAGGAGCATCCGAACAATTCGCTCTGCTCCAAGGGCATTTCGACGCTGCAGCGCCTCTACAACCCGAACCGCCTTCTCTATCCTCTGAAGCGCACGAACCCCAAGGGCTCGAAGGATCCGGGCTGGGTGCGCTGCTCCTGGGACGAAGCGATCAAGGCGATCGTGAAAAACCTTGCCGAAATCAAGGCGAAGTACGGTCCCGAAAAGGTGATGTTCTTCTGCGGCGACCCGAAGGAACCGCGTCCGCCCGTCATGCGCCTTGCGCGCTACTACGGCAGCCCCAACTACTGCTGCGAAAGTTCCGCCGCCTGCAACCTCGCCTACGTGCACGCCGAACAACTCTCCTGGGGTCAGGAAATCGCCGGCGGCCCGAACCCGAAGGCCAAGTGCCTCCTCATCATGGGCAAGAACGGCTCCTGGGCCCAGCCCCACGGTTTCTTCCGCGGTCTTCTCGCTCAGAAGGCCCGCGGCATGAAATTGATCGTCGTCGACGTCCGCCGCACGAAGGTCGCCGAACAGGCCGACATTCATCTGCAGCCCTATCCGGGCACCGACGGCGCGCTCGCCTGGGGCATGATCCGCGTCCTCGTCAAGGAAGACCTCGTCGACCACGAATTCATCGACAAGTGGTGCGTCGGCTATGAAGAACTCGTGAAGTACTGCGAACGCTTCACGCCGGAATACGTCGAAAAGGAAACGGGCGTTCCGGCCGAAAAGATGGTCGCGGCCGCGCGCATGTTTGCCGACGGTCCCTCGGCGATGCAGCTTCCGGGTCAGTCGGT
This sequence comes from uncultured Sutterella sp., assembly GCA_900543805.1. Lineage (GTDB taxonomy): Bacteria > Pseudomonadota > Gammaproteobacteria > Burkholderiales > Burkholderiaceae_F > Sutterella > Sutterella merdavium. The sequence goes on along the minus strand of UQTE01000007.1, from coordinate 5,104 downwards.
GCCGCATCAGCACAACGGCTGCAACAACGTGCGCGCCATGTCGCTTCTCATGGCTCTCACGGGCAACGCCGAGAAAGCCGGTGCGAGCTCGATCGCCAATTGGCCCAAGGACTACATCCGCTGGGACGAAGGCTACACGCGCACCTTCATCGACGAACCCTGGTTCCGTGAGGAAAAGCAGCGCAAGACCCGCATCGACCGCGAATTCGCGCCGATCTGGAATGAAATGCAGGTGCTCTGCAGCCCGAACAACCTCCCCGAAATGGTGAAGGAGGGCCGCATCCGCGCCTTCTGCGGCTGGGGCGCCAACCTTCTCATCTGGCCGAGCCCGCAGGAATATCAGGAAGCCGTGCGCAACATGGACTTCTCGTTCTCGACGGACTACTTCTACCGTGACGAAACGCATCACGACATGGACTTCGTCCTTCCCGCCGCGATGAACTTCGAACGCTACGCCCCCTTCGGCGTGCACGGCCGCAAGGTCTCGGCCCGCCGTCCGGTGAAGCCCCTGGGCGAAGCCTGGGAAGACTGGAAGATCTCCTGCACGATCGGTTCCGCCCTGATCGACGAAAAGCTCTTCTTCGGAGGCGATCCGGTGAAGGCCTGCGACTCGATCCTGAACGGCTGGGGCACCTCCTACGAAAAGCAGGCGTCCACGCTCCCCGAAATCACGGTCTGCGAATTCTTCCCGCCGCAGGAAATGGCCAAGCACGAAAAGGGACTGCTGCGCTTTGACGGCAAACCCGGTTTCCGCACGCCCTCGGGCAAGGTCGAACTCTTCTCGTCGATTCAGGCCAAGCACGGCCAGCCCGGTCTTCCGGAATACGTCGCGCCTCCGAAGCCCACGAAGGAATGGCCCTTCAAGCTCATCAACGGTACGCGCCGTCCCTACATCACGCACTCGAAGACCCGCGCGGACCAGCCGTACCTCCTCGAACTCGAACCCGAGTCGACCGTGAACATGCACCCGTCCGACTGCCAAAAGCTCGGCATCAAGGAAGGCGACCAAATCTGGATGGAATCCCCCTACTACAAGGGAAAGGTCCGCGCCCGCGTGCGCTCGACGATTCTTGCGCAGCCCGGCACCGTCGACGCCCAGTACGGGTGGCGAGGCGACCAGGAAACGCAGGTTCTCATCCCGCGCAAGAACTGGGACCCGATTTCGGGCTACCCCGCCTACAACGACGTCTGCATCAAAGTCACGAAAGCGTAAAGGAGACCCGTCATGTCACGATTCGGCATCATTGTTGAGGTGGATCGCTGCGTTGGGTGCCAAGCCTGCGCGATCGCCTGCAAGGAAGAAAACCAGGTTCCCCCCGGCGTCTTCTTCCTCAAGATTCTTCGTAGTGAAAACATCGAAGACAACGTCGTCAATTATTACCGTGCTTCCTGCCAGCACTGCGACAATCCCGCCTGCATGAAGATCTGCCCCGCCAAGGCGATCTCCAAGGGCCCGCACGGTGAAATTCTCGTCGACCAGAAAAAGTGCATCGGCTGCCACATGTGCGAGAAGGCCTGCCCCTACGGCGTGCCGGTCTTCCCGTCGGGCGTCACGAGCTACTACGGCGACAAGAAGCCTCTTTACGAACGTCCGCTCGAAGCGTGGACGACGCATCCGGCCGGCAAGGCCGCGCACTGCACGCTTTGTTCGCATCGTCTCGAAAAGGGTCAGCTCCCCGCCTGCGTGGAAGCCTGCGGCATCCATGCGATCACGCTCGTCGACTACGACAAGCCGACCGAAAAGACGAAGCCCCTCATTGAGAAGGCCGTCGCGATGAACGAAGCCGCCGGCACGCAGCCGAAGGTCCGCTACATCGCCAAGCACATGGATTGCAAGACCTTCAAGATGAAGCTTTGATCCCGCTCGGGCATGAGAGAGGAATCGGGGCCGAGTGCCCCGTCCTCTCCTCTTTCGGATTCACCCCCGTCACGGCAACGCGGCGGGGGTTTCCTTTTGGAGGCGGCCGATCAGTGAGCGGCGAGCTTCAGAAGGACGATTCCGACGACGATGAAGGCGATGCCGGCAACGCGCATGAGGGACGCGGATTCTCCGAGAACGACGATCCCGACGAGCGCGGCGCCCACCGCTCCGATCCCGGTCCAGACCGCATAGGCCGTCCCGAGCGGAAGCGACTTCATCCCCTGCGAGAGGACGACGAAGCTCAGAATCATGAAGAAGACCGTCGCGACGGACGGAAGAAGTTTCGTGAAACCATCGCTCGCCTTGAGCGAAAAGGACCAGACGACTTCGAGAATGCCGGCGATGAGAACGTATGCCCAGGCCATGATGTTTGTCTCCATGCGGGGCCGTCCCCATTGATGTACGGATGACTGCGCGGGTCGTCCCGCACGGCCGCTTCGGAGAGATTCTCTTTGCGCGACTCCGAAGCCCCCGAATGGTAACCGAAAATGCGAATCGCGGCGCTCCGGGACGACCTTTTCTTTTTTCGTCCGTTCTTCGTTTAGCGAACTGCAACAAAACCCTTCTATCTTCTTTGCCGACCCGCGATTATGATGAGATCAACAGAGAGGGGACGCGGAACGCGCGTTCCGCCGTCTCCGACTTGTGATTCATCACCTTTGCATGACGCAAAAAAGGAGGCTTCATGACAAACCGCAGATCGCTCATTCTGGCGTTGACCGCCGCGGCCCTGACCCCGACCGTGACGTTCGCCGCCGAAGCCGGAGACATTTTCGGCGGCATTCTCCAAGGCATTAGGGACCGAAAAGAACGCGAGTGGTACGAGAAGAACCGCGACGAAGGACGTTGGGACGGCAAGTACTTCTGGGACCGTGAGGACGGCAAACGCTACACGCGCGACGAATGGCAAAAAGAACTTCGCTGGCGCTACAACGAAGAGCGTGCCGGCCGCGACTGGCGCGCCAAGCGCGGCCGCAAGGCCAAACACGACAATCGCCGTGACGATCGACGCGACCGCCGTGACGACCGTCGTGATCTTCGGCGCGATGACCGGCGCGACGATCGACGCGACCGCCGTCCGGATCCGCGCCGCGACGATCGGCGTGACCGCCGGGATGATCGGCGGGACGACCGTCGCTGACGAAACCTTCGCCCCGATGTCGAACGCAGGACCTCGGGGCGAGGTTTTTCCGGCGTCTACCGCAGAGAGGCGCCGGAAGGCCGTCTTTCCCTTCCGTCGACAACGCAGCTCTCGGTCGGAAACCTCTCCTGAGAACCCATCTTCTCCTCTCCCGCACGAAAAAATCATTCTTCTTTGTTTCTGCGCAAATTACGCGCGTAATCCGAGACGGGAAAATCTCTCCTTGTAACGCCTGCGGGCTTTTGCAACCGAATGAGGAGACCCACCATCATGCAGACTTTTTCCCGACGTAGCTTCCTTTACGGGACGGGCGCGGCCTTCGCCGCCCTGTCCGCTCCCGGCGTTCTTCGGGCCGCCGCGGCCGACGTGACGCACACCCCCGTAGAAGTCTCGACGCCGCTCGGGCGCCTTCGCGGACTCGAAGCGGACGGCATCCGCGTTTTTCGCGCCGTTCCTTTCGGAGAGGATCCCTACGTTGCCGAACGACGTTTTCTTGCACCCTTGAAGGCAAAGCCCTGGACGGGCGTTCTGGACGCCACGAAGCCGGGCGCCATCCCTCTGCAGCCCGACCGCAAGACGCCCTCCATGATCGGCGGCGGCAACGCCCTCGTCCTCAACCTCTGGGCGCCCAAAGACGCGAAGAACGCCCCAGTCATGGTGTGGATTCCGGGCGGCGGCTCGACGCGCTGCGACAACAACGATCCGCGCTTTGACGGAGCGGCCTTCGCCAAGGACGGAATCGTGCTCGTCACGATCAACTACCGCGTCAACGTCGACGGCTTCCTGAAGCTCGAAGACGGCGACGCCGACAACGGCCTTCGCGACATGATCCTCGGGCTCGAATGGGTGCGGGACAACATCGCGGCCTTCGGGGGCGACCCGAAGTGCGTTACGGTCTTCGGACAGTCCGCCGGCGCGACGCACATCACGAGTCTTCTAGCTTCGCCCAAAACGAAGGGACTTTTCCGCCGCGCGATTCTCCAGAGTCCTTCGGCGATCGCTCAGTGGACCAACGAAGAAGAGGCCCGCACGGCGACGAAGCGCCTCGCGGACTTCTTCGGCGTCGCCCCCACGCGCGAAGGCTTCATGAGCCTCACGAACGAAAAGCTCTTCACCTTCGGAAAGTTTGTCGGAAGCCTCGCCTCCGACCCCGAGTGGCTCGCCTTCTCGCACGGCAATTCGGCGCTTTTCAAGCCCTACGTGGACGGCGAGGTGCTCAAGGCCCGGCCCGTGGACGCCCTGCTCGCGGGCGCTGCCGCGGGCGTGGAGGTCATGGTCGGATGCACGCGCGAGGAATGGCGAAACTATACGGTTCCTTCGGGCGCGATCGACAAGATCGGTCCCGAAGCGACGGAGCGCCTCGTGCGCGCGATGGGATGGGATGCAAAGCTCCTTGAGCGCTACCGGGCGGCCGGACACGGTTCGACGCCGGGAGAGATCTTCACGCGCATTCAGGGGGATCTGATTTTCCGCATGCCCGCAAACCGTGCGCTGGAAAATCTCTCGAAAGCGGGCAACAGGGTATGGGCGTATTCCTTTGACTGGAAGAGTCCGGTTCTCGGGAAGTCCGGCAAGGCCCGGGGCGCCGCACACTCGAACGACGTGGCCTTCGTCTTCCATACGCTCGGCTCAAAGCCCGCACTCGCCCTGAACGGCCCCGACGCGCCGACGGCCCTGGCCGACGCCATGCACGGCGCCTGGGTGCGCTTTGCGAAGACCGGCGACCCCGGTTGGGCCCCGTTCGACACGAACCGACGCATGACGCGTCTCTTTGACGTGACGGTGAAGGACGTTTCGGATCCCTGGGCCTTTGAGCGCGAATGGATTCGCCTGCCGTAAGGTCGTACAGCCTTTTTTCAGAATGATGCGGGTGCGCCGTGTCCTGTGACGCGGCGCGCCCGATACGTTCACACTGCGTCAAAAACGAAGGGAAGAGATTTCTCTCTCCTCCACCCGGGCTCGGAGAGACATGAAGGTTTGAGCGACCTTCATAGAAACTCGCGAGGAAACCTGCGACTTTAGTCGCGGGAGGAATCGCGCTT
>UQTE01000006.1 GCA_900543805.1 uncultured Sutterella sp. | reverse complement strand
GGATTACGAAGGAGGGAAGCCGCATCCATTCAGACGGCTTTGCCGGATGAATGGGTGCGGAGGCTTCACCGCACGAACGTCGAGGAACTCTTTTCGATCACCCGCACGGCCGAGGAAACGGCCCCGAAGCCCAATCCCGACATGCTCGAAGAGATCGGACTCTTCACGGACATTCCGAAGGAAAGGACGCTCATGGTGGGCGACACCGTGCACGACATCGTCATGGCGCAGCGCTACGGCTGCGACGTCGCGGCGATGACCTACGGCGCGCAGCCGAGGCGCGATCTTGTGCTCTCGCGTCCGACGGTTCTCTGCGACACGGTCGAGGAGCTCGCCCGATTCATTGAAGGCTGAAAACGCCTTCGCGACGCCCGAGAGAGAAGTTTCTCGGGCTTTTTTCTTAGAGAGGAGCGCGTAGGCTCTCTGCGCGAAGGCAAGAGAAGCGAAAAAGAGCAAAGAAAAGGGGAGTCGGGCGGGACGCCGCGTTTTTCTTCCCCCTCATAATGGCTGAAGAGAAAGGCCGAAGAGCGCTCTCGGAGCGCCCTTTGCGCGCCTTGCGACGACACTTGGAGAAATGACCATGACCCTCACGCGTCGATCCCTTCTGATGGCCTCCGCCGTCACGCCCGTGCTCCTTTCGGGCCCCGCCGCGCGCGCCGCGGACGCTCCCTCCTTCACGCCGCCCGCCAAGGGCCGGCCGATGCTCCTTTCCTTCAACGAGAATCCGCTGGGGCTGAGTCCCGCAGCGCGCAAGGCCGTGGCGGAGGCGACCGCGCAGGCTTCGCGCTATCCCTTCGTGCGGGTGGAAGTGTTGCGAAAGGCGATGGCCGACTTCATCGGCGGCACGCCCGCGAACATTCTCCCGACGCACGGCTCGGCCGAAGCGATCCGCGCCTCGGTCGAAGCCTACATTGAGCCCGGCGTGAAGCTCGTCGTGCCCGAACTCACTTACAGCGACGGTGAGGACACCGCCAAAAAGAACGGCCTTCCCGTCGTCAAGGTCCCGATGGGACCGAAGTGGTCGATCGACGTTCCGGCGATGAAGGCCGCGGCCGCGAAGGCCGCCCAAGAGGGCCCCGTCATCGTCTACTTCGTGAATCCGAACAATCCCACGTCGACCGCCTGCGACGGTGAAGCGCTCCTTGCGTGGATCCGCGAAAAGCCCGCCCGCACGATGTTCCTCGTCGACGAAGCCTACGCCGAATTTGCGGACCCGAAGGTCTTCCGCACGACGACGGGGCTTGTGAAGGAAGGCTTTGAGAACGTGGTCGTTCTCAAGACCTTCTCGAAGATCTTCGCCATGGCCGGCCTGCGCCTGGGTTTCGCTTACGCGGCTCCGAAGGTGATCGAGCGCGTGAAAAAGCACGTCGCCTACGACATCATGATGAACAACTGCACGATCGAGGCGGCGCTCGCCGAATTGAACGACGCGGACTTCCTCAAGCGCTCGAAGGCCGTGAACGACGAATCGCGAAAGATCCTCACGGACTGCCTCGACGAGCTCGGTCTCGAGTACCTCCCGAGTCAGACGAACTTCGTCTTCGTGAATCTCAAGGCGCCGCTCAAGCCCTTTGCGGACCGGATGCTGAAGGAAGAAAACATCATGGTGGGCCGTCCCTTCCCGCCCGCCGTCGAATGGTGCCGCATTTCGCTCGGTCTTCCCGAGGAAATGCAGTACTTCACGGAGAAGCTGCGCGCCTTCCGCAAGAAGGGATGGGTGTGATTCCGATGTAAGGAAAACGGGGCGGCTCCCTCTCTGGAGCCGCCCCGCCGGAGAATCTCGGAATGTTTTGCCCGATCAGCTCGGACGTGGATGATTGCGGTGGTTTTCCGCGAAGATCCGGTCGATGTCGGCCTGCGTGAAGACGTACTGCTTTCCGCAGAAGCGGCAGGTGACGGTGAGGTCCTTCGAGCCCTTTTCGAGAAGTTCCATGCGGTCGAACTGCAGGAGGATGTTCTCGATGCGTTCGGGCGAGCACGTGCAGCGGAAGACGACGGGCTTTTCGAGCGTTACGCGCGGGGACTCTTCCCAGAAGAGACGGCGGTTCATTTCCTCGGGTTCGAGCGTGAGGAGTTCTTCGTCCTTGGCGGACTTCGCAAAGAGACGGATGCGCTCCCAACCGTCGGCGTCGAAGTCTTCAGGAAGAACGCCGCCCGTCGAGGGGAGCTTCTGCACCATGACGCCCCCGGCGCGCTTGCCGTCGGACGCGAGACGCAGGGTGGTCTCGACCTGTTCGGAGCGGGCGAAGTACTGTTCCATCGCTTCGGCGAAGGAGTCGCCTTCGAGCACCACGATCCCCTGGTAGGGCGCTTCGCCGTTGGGACGGTTCGAAGCGTCGAGGATCAGGGCGCAGCGCGCCCCGCCCGCGGGGTTGAGGAGTTCGCGAAGGCCGGCCTTCTCGGAGATGCCTTCCTCCCAGTCGCGCATCGTCACGTTGATGCGGAAGGAGAGGTCCTTGGAGACGTCGACCACGATGAGACGGACGGGGGCCTTCTCGTCGCCCTGCGCCTGCAACACGACGGAGCCGTCGAATTCGAGCGCTGCGGCGCAGAGAAGGGCCGAAGCCGCCATCTCGCCCACGAGGGTCTTGACGGCCGTCGGAAGGTTCTGATGCTCGACGGCCGCTTCGAGCGCGGGGCCGAGGATCACGGTTTCGCCGCGGACGGCGGCCTTGTCGAAATAAAGTTTTTGGAGATTGTCCATACCGAAATTGCCCAAAGGCTAGAAGTGTTTCCTTCTTATATGGGGGTTCCCCGCCGAAATCTCAAGTCGGGGAAAAGAAAACTTTTTTCATCGAACGCGTCGACGCCTCGGGCTACAATGAAACCAAGACGCAAAGCTTTCGCGTTTTGCCCGGGACGGCGGAAATTTCCGCTCCCGCAACCACTCCAAAGGAGGAAATCATGACCATGCGAATTCTCGTGCCCGTCGACGGCAGTGCGAGCAGCCGCGCCGCCGTGCGCTTTTTGGCCGGGCGTGAAACGATGCTCGGACAGAACCCCGAGATCGAACTCCTCACCGTGCAGAACATCGTTCCGCAGCGCATCGTGGATATGCTCTCGCTCGAGTCGCTCGAATCCTATTACCGCACCGAAGGGGAACGGGTCTTCGAGTCGCTTCGCGGGGAAATCCGCGCCGCGGGCTTTCAAGCCAAGGAAATCGTCCGCGGGGGCGAACCCGGCAAGGTGATCGCGAAGGAGGCCGAGGACCTCGACGCCGACCTGATCGTCATGGGTTCGCGCGGCCAGTCCCTCTGGAAGAGCCTCTTCCTCGGCTCCGTCTCGAACGCGGTTCTTGCCGAATCGAAGCGTCCGCTTCTCCTTCTTCGCGACGAAGTCCCGGCGACGGGCGACCGTCTGCGCGTCGGAATCGCCGTCGACGGCTCGGCCTACGGCGAAGCCGCGACCGACTACGTGCTCGCGCACAAGGACTTCTTCGGCGCGGATCCCGACTTCCGGGTGCTCCACGTCGTGCGCGACTATCAGGCCCTCGTGGCGACGACGAGCGTCGAATACGTGATGCCGACCGTCTCGACGGAAGAATTCGAAAAGAGCACGGCCGAAGAGTTCGAAAAGACCGTGAAGCCGGTGCTCGAGCGCTTTGAAAAGGCGGACGTCCCCGTCCAGGCGGAAAAGCTCCGCGGCTTTGCGAGCGACGCCATCGCCCAGTACGCGAAGAACGAACTCGACCTCCTCGTGATCGGTTCGCACGGCTACGGCAACTTCAAGTCGGCCGTTCTCGGCTCGACCGCCATGCACATCGCGGCCGAATGCAAGGTGCCGCTCCTGGTGGTTCGCCGCTGACGCTTCACTGAAGATCGACAAAAACGCCCCCGCGGGATGACTCCTTCGGGGGCGTCGATTTTTGGGGCTAGGAAAAGACTCAGCGGGCTCCGCTCTTCTTTTCGTCCGCCTTGGGGGCGATGTCCTCGGGCTTGGCTAGACCCGCTTCAATGCAGCGCTCGGCAATCCAGTAGTGAATGAGGACGACCCGCAGCATGGCGACGGCGTTGAGCCCCGCGCCCGCGAGAATCAGAACGAGAGCGACCGAGAAGGTGTGAAAGATGATCGGATCGATGTCGAGCGCCGAGGGATTGAGCAGAAGGTAGATGTAGAGAAGAACGAGTGCTGCGCCCCAACCGAAGACCATGAGCATCTGCAGGCGCGAACGCGTGATGGTCGGAAGCGCCATGACGGGCGTTTCCTTGAGGACGGGGACCTTCCCCGTCTTGAGGACGGTTTTGAGCACTTCGATCGATACGACTTCTTCGGGGTCGCGCCCGCCGAAGACGCGGTTTCTTTCCTCTTCGGGGAGTTCGTAGACGCCCGCAGCGTGATTCTTCAGAAGATCGGGCTTTTTGAAAAGACGCAGGGCGCGGAAGATCTGATAGAGACCGAGGGCGAGCGCGAGGGCGACGACGAGAAAGGTGATCGAGCTGGTCATGGATGGAAATGAGTCGGTTGGATTTGGTTGCGCATTGTACGCGAAGGAGAACTGTTGGTGGGCGCCGCACTTTGCTACAATCCTCCATCCATCGTTCCCGCGCTTGGGGCTCGGTAGCCCGCGGGTCTCTCATTGGAGCATCCCACAGTGAACAAACTCCCTCCGTATCCCATCATCGCCCGCGAAGGCTGGCCCATTCTGACGGGCCTCGCCGTCGTCGCCCTCCTTTTCTACTGGGTGATCGACTGGGACTTCCTCGGACACGTCTTCCTGCTTCTTTTCCTCTTCAGCTTCCAGTTCTTCCGCGATCCCGTTCGTGAACTGCCGCTCGACGAGCGCGCAGTGGTGAGCCCGGTCGACGGGCGCGTCTGCAAAGTCGAGCGCGCCGAAGACCCCGTGACGGGCGAAGAAGCGCTCAAGATCTCGATCTTCATGAACGTCTTCAACGTGCACAGCCAGAAGGCGCCGGTTTCGGGTACCGTCGAGACGGTCCGCTACACGCCGGGCACTTTCGTGAACGCGGATCTTGACAAGGCTTCGACCGAAAACGAACGAAACGCCGTGACCGTCCGCATGGACGACGGCCGCCGCATCACCTTCGTGCAGGTGGCCGGCCTCGTCGCCCGCCGCATTCTCTGCTACACGCAGGAAGGCGATCGGCTCGAGCGCGGTCAGCGCTACGGCTTCATCCGCTTCGGTTCGCGCGTGGACGTGTATCTGCCGACCGACGCCGAAGTGAAGGTCACGATCGGCGACAAGGTGACGGGCGTTCTCTCGACGATCGCGCGCATCTGACGATTTTCGTCGGTCCCGACCAAAACGAAAAAGGTTCGCTTCCTCGACGGGGGCGAACCTTTTCTTTTTTCATGAAAGAAAGAGTTTGACTTTCATCATGTAGGGTGAAGGCGTCGCCTTCATAGCCATTTTTTTGGGGCGCAGGTCGGGATTCAAAGCGGGACGGCCGCGGCCGCGGCCCGCTCGAGATTCGTTTCGACACCGTCGGGCAGGGGCAGGTAGGAGGGAAGAAGCTTCACCGACTCGAGGCGCGGAAGTTCCACGCGTACGGACCGGTTTTCCTCGTCGACGGCGATGAGCGCAAAGCCGGCGGGACGGACCGCAAGACCGAGAGGCCGCAGAAAACGGCCGCGTCGGACGGGCGCTTTCTCGAAGAGCACCGTCACGGCGATGAGACGCTGCTCCCGCACGGCCGCAAGGACGCGCGAGAAGATGAGCGGGGAAATCTTTTCGGAAGACTCGTCGCTTTCTTCGAGAATTACCGGGAAACGCTCGATTCGGCGCTCGAGCGGCACGGGGTCGCGGTAAAGCGGCTGACGCTTCGCGGCGAAGGCCCGCGAAAGGGCCGAAAGGAGTCGCTGCGCTTCGTCTTCTCCCGGGACCGTCACGGCGGGGGCGCGTTCCCGCCAGGCGTAGGTGAAGGGAGCGCTCGAGCGGTCGATCACGATCGGATAGCGCGGATATTCGGCGAGGCGCTCAAGCTTCGTCTGAATCGAGCGCAGCGGCGCGCGCACGCCCCGTTCGGAGAGTTTGCGGCGGATCGTCTCGGCCGTCTGCGGCGTACGGGAGAGCGCAAGGAGAAGCTCGAAGGAAAAGGCGTCGTGGGGCATGATGCGAAAAACGGCGCGAACTCCATGAGGACGCGCCGTTTCGTAACGGTCAAATGAGGTCTCAGGCCGAAGCGGAATCGTGTTCTTCCGCTTCCTTTTGATGCGTTTCAATGTCCTGGAGCACCGGATTGGGACGACCCGTCCAGTAGAGCCAGAACTGATAGGCAAAGCCCGAAACGGCGTAGATGCAAAAGAGGATGAAGATCGAAAGCGACGGATTGCTCGAAGCCACGATGAAAAGGAGCGACCCCACGGCGATCACCCAGAAGGGGATCGTGCGCACGACGGCGTAGGACTTGCCCGAGAAGAAGGGGGCGTTGCAGACCATCGTGAGACCCGCGTAGAAGGTGACGATGAGAGCCAGCCACGAGCGGTGTTCAACGACGAATTCCGGAAGCTTGTTTTCGACGCCGAGCCATACGAAGCCGCAGACGAGCGCCGCGGCGGCCGGACTCGGAAGCCCCTGGAAGTAGTTCTTGCTCACGACGCCCACGTTGCAGTTGAAGCGTGCGAGACGAAGAATCGCGCAAAGCGCGTAGATGAAGGCCGTGGCCCAACCGAGCTTGCCGAGGTCGACGAGCGCGTATTCGTAGACGATGAGGGCGGGGGCGATACCGAAGGAAACCGCGTCGGCGAGACTGTCCATCTGAACGCCGAATTCGCTTTGCGTGTGCGTGAGGCGGGCGACGCGACCGTCCATGCCGTCGAACATCATGGAGAAGAAGACGGCGACGGCGGCCGTTCCGAAGTCCCCGTTCATCGCCTGGATGATCCCGTAGAAGGCGGCGAAGAGCGCCGCGGCGGTGAAGGCGTTGGGGAGAACGTAAATACCCTTGGATTTTACGGCCTGGATGCGGCGCTGACCGAGTTCGGAGAGCGGGACGCGGTGGGGCGCGTTCTGATTCGACATGACGATCCCTTGTTTTTGTTTGGGTCTATGAGTAAGAGCCTTTGCATTGTAGCGAAGAGGCGCTCCTTTCGGGCATATTAGCCGTGACGCGGGCGTGAAGATGCAAGCAAATGTCACCGCGTACCGAAGAAAAAACGGCGTCTCCGCGGGGACGGCCCGCGTTTGACTCTGTCCTGCGCGCGGCGGTCGGCTCGGTTAGAATGACGCACCCAACCCAATCATCCTGAAAGGACGATCCATGCCGTTTCTCTTTGCTCCGCCTCCCATGCCCGTGATTCCGGTCGAAGGCGAACGCTACGAATTCTTCCCCGTTCACCGTGTCTATTGCGTGGCGCGAAATTTCCGCGCGCACGCCGAAGAGAACGGTGCCGCCGCGCCCGAGTCGCCCTTCTTCTTCATGAAGGCGGCCGACATGATCCGTCCCGTCGCGGAGAAGGAAACGATCAAGATCGCCGTGCCGCCCGAAACCGAGGCCTTCGAGCATGAAGTCGAATTGGTTGCCGCGCTCTCGAAGGGCGGGCGCAATCTTACGCGCGAAGAGGCCGCAGAGGCCGTCTGGGGGTGGTGCGCCGGGATCGACTTCACGCGGCGCGACCTCGTGCGGGAGGCCGCCGCCAAGGGGCGCCCCTGGACCTTCGGCAAGAATTTCGAAGGGGCCGCTCCCGTGACGCACGTGCGTCCGAAGACGCGCGTACCGTACCCCGAGCCCGTCGACCTGTGGCTCTACGTCAACAATCAGAAGCGCCAGTCGGGAAACACCGACGAGATGATCTTCGATCCCTTTGACCTCATCGCGGAACTCTCGCGCTTCGTGACGCTCGCTCCGGGCGATCTCGTCTTCACGGGTACGCCCGGGGGCGCGGGCAACGTTCGTTCGGGCGACCGCATCCGTGCGGGCGGCAACGGCGTGGGCTCCCTCAACGTCGAAATCGTCTGACCGATTGCCGCGAAGAATGGAAAGAAGCCCGTGACGCCTTGCGGCGCACGGGCTTTTCCATGAAAAAAAGTTTTTTCAGGCTTTCTGGCCGGCGGGCCGGCGGCGCGTCAGCGCCTTGGGTTTCGGAGCGGCGAGTTCCTTGGTGTTTCGGAAGACGTGCAGCGACCCCATGACGCCGGCCATGAGGATGAAGAAGCCGATCGTCATCGTGAGGGTCGGCCATTCGCCGCGGTAGATGAGGGCGTAGATGACCGACGAAACCGATTCAAAGACGATGAGCTGTCCGCCGAGCGCGGCGGGAAGGCGCTGACTCATTTCGTTCCAGGCGAGCATGGCGACCCAGCTGCAGAGGAAGCCGATCATGAGCGCGACCCAGAGAAAGCGGACCGGGTCGGCCCCGAAGGCGCCCTGGGAGACATCCATGAAGCCGAGCGGCCAGGCGGCGACGACAAAGAGAAGAACCGCCACGGGAAGGACCGTCACGCCCTGAAGAGCCGTCCAGGCCTTGGAGCTGTGAAGCGGATGCGCCAGGAGCCAGTCGGCGTTCTTGATGGAGAACCACGTCCAGGCGATGACGGCGGCGATGCCGAAGGCGACGCCGATCCAGAATTCCAGACCCGTGGCCTGGCCCGAGCGCTGCATGTACTCGAACTCGGTCCAGTTCGCAATGACGAGGCCGGCGAAGATGACGCACAGGGGCGGAAGGATCGCGCCCCAGGAAATGCCGCGTCCCTCACGCTGATAGCGGATGTTCGAGACGATGGCGACGAGCACGGGAATCACGGCCATGAACATCCCCGCAAGCGGCGCTCCCGCGAGACGGATGCAGATCGTGAGAAGACAGTAGAAGACGACGTTTCCGAAGAAGGGAAGTCGGAAGGCTTCTATGACGTCCGCTCGGGTGAACTTTCGCAATTCCTGTCGGAAAAAGAGAAGACAGGGGAGCGACACGACTCCGAAAGCGATGAATCGGCCCAGTGCGATGAGCACGGGGTTGTACTCCGGAAGGAGAAGCGGGGCGATGTAGATGAGCCCCCAGAGCGCTCCGGCAGCGACGCCGAGCAGGACACCTAAAATCATGTAAAACGACAGCCCATAGGCACGCGCCTTTCACCCGCGTGCGTTTGAAGAGGGACGACTGTTCGTGAAGGTTGTGGCGCCGCCCCCGCGGTCTGCGGCACCCGCCGGCGGGCGCCTGACCGAACGTTCTTTGCCTAGGCAAAACATCCGATTTCGGTCGACACGGATCATAGCAAAGGGATAGCTTCACGGCGAGGGGGTTTGAGGGTTAGTCTGTATGTAGAAAAGGAAGGAATTTCCCGCACGAAAAATGGGATTCAGGAGGGAATTAGGGAGAATGAAAAATTCTACGAGATTACACGTAAATATTATACGTATAATTACATATAAATAAAAGGATTTCTGGAAAGGTCCCTCGGTAGACGGCTTTTGCATTGGGGAGTTTGCGGACGGTTCGGAGAAAAAAGGACGCCCGGGAAAGAGCTGGGGCGCATTTTCGTGCGCCTTCTCAAAAAATAGAGTCTTTTTTGCGATTTCTTAAATGATCTAGGCAAAGTCCTCTAAGCCTCATCTTCTAGAGCCTTCCCCTTTTTTCACGCTTCCCTCCATACTGACTGAAAGGCCTTCTCGCAGGGCGGGAAGAGGCCTGCCGAACCATTCGACCGAAAAGAGGAAACAGATATGATCGGACGCCGCAGTTTAATTGCCGTCGCCGTAGCTCTGACGGGTTCCGCCATCGTGGGCGGACTCTCTGGGTGCGGCAAAGAGGAGGCCGCCCAACAGGGCGGCAAGACGCTCATTCCCATCGGGATCGTGCAGCTGGTGGAACATGAGGCTCTCGACGCCGCGAACCGCGGGATCGTAGACGCGCTCGCCGAGCGGGGCTACAAGGAAGGCGTCAACGTGACGATCGATCGCCAGAACGCGCAGGCCGATCAGTCGAATCTGCAGAACATCGCGGCGCGCTTTGTCTCGAACGATTCGAAGATTCTTTTTGCGATCGCGACCCCCGCCGCGCAGACGCTCGCCGCGGCCACGAAGACGATTCCGATCGTGGCGACCGCTGTCACGAACTTCGAAGTCGCCAAGCTCGTCGCTTCGAACGAAAAACCCGGCGGCAACGTTACGGGCGTCTCCGACATCAATCCCGTCGCCGAACAGTTTGCGCTTCTCATGAAGTTCGCGCCCGACGCCAAGGCGATCGGCACGATCTACAATTCGAGCGAAATCAACTCCACCTATCAGATCGAGCTTCTCAAGAAGGCCGCCTCCGCCGCGGGCGTGGAAGTCGTTGAAGCCTCCGTTTCGAGCGTCAACGACATTCAGCAGGCCGTGGCGAGCCTCAAGGGGAAGGTTGGGGGTCTCTACCTTCCGACCGACAACATCATCGCGAGCGCCGTTCCGGTTCTCATGAAGTCCGTCTTTGAAGCGGGCATTCCGACGGTGGCGGGCGAAGGGGGCATGGTCCGCGCGGGCATTCTCGCCTCCATTGCCGTGGACTACTACACGCTCGGCAAGATGACGGGCGCCATGGGCGCCGACATCCTCGACGGCAAAAAGAAGCCCGCCGACATGCCGATTCAGTCGCAGAAGGCCGAAAAGGTGCTCGTCAACCTGAAGACGGCCGAGACGATGGGTATTCAGATTCCCGAGGACATCCTCAAGACGGCGGAAACCGTGAAGTGACGGCATACGCGTGGCGCCTTCCCGAGGGAGGGCGCCTCTCCATAAAACCGACGGTGAGCCTCTACTGACCCGTGCTCCCCGAGGTACCGACAACAAAGAAGGAACTCATCATGCTCGATCTTTTGCTCTCCACAGTGGGACAGGGCCTCCAATGGTCCATTCTGGCGCTCGGCGTCTTCCTCTCCTTCCGCGTGCTCGACGCTGCGGACCTTTCGGTCGAGGGCAGTTTTCCGCTCGGCGCGGCCGTGGCCGCGACGGGCATCGTCGCGGGGCTCGGCATCACGGTCTCCGTTCTCCTTGCCATTGTGGCGGGGTGCTGCGCAGGCGCCGTGACGGGGTATCTCACGACGAAACTTCGGATTCCGGTCCTCCTCTCCGGGATTCTCACGATGATCGGCCTCTACTCGGTCAATCTTCACGTCATGGGAAAGGCCAATGTCGGCCTGCTGCAGGAGACGACGCTCTTCACGCTCTTTGAGTCCTTCGGTCTCACGGTCCCGCAGGCGGGGCTTGTCGTGGGGCTTCTTTTCGCCGTCGTCGTGGGCGTGATCATCTACTGGTTCTTCGGCACCGAGATCGGCACCGCCGTCCGCGCGACCGGGATCAACGCCCAGATGGCCCGCGCGCAGGGGATCAACACGGACGGCATGATGGTTCTCGGGCTCGTCATCTCGAACGGCCTCGTCGCGCTTTCGGGCGCCATCGTCGCGCAGAACAACGGCTTTGCCGACGTCGGCATGGGGGTGGGGACGATCGTGATCGGCCTTGCCTCGGTCATCATCGGCGAGGTGCTCTTCGGAGCCTCCACCTTCAAGATGCGGCTCGTCTCGGTGGTTCTCGGTTCGATCGTCTATCGACTCGTCATTGCGGCGGTGCTTGAAATGGGCATGCCCCCGAACGACCTCAAGCTCTTCACAGCGGTGCTCGTCGCCATCGCGCTCAGTCTTCCCCTCATCAAATCCAAAGTGGCGGCCGCCCGCAAGTAAGGAGTCCCGAAGATGCTCACCATCGAAAACGTCAGCAAGACTTTCTTTCGCGGCACGCCCAACGAAAAGACGGCGCTGCGCAACGTGAACCTCAAACTGGAGAACGGGGACTTCTGCACGGTGATCGGCAGCAACGGGGCCGGAAAATCGACGCTCCTCAACGCCGTGGCCGGTGTCTTTCCCGTCGACGAAGGCCGCATCATCCTTGCGGGAAAGGACATCACGAAGATGCCCGAACACCGCAGAGCGGCCCTCATCGGGCGCGTCTTTCAGGACCCGATGAAGGGGACGGCCGGGAACATGATGATCGAGGAAAACCTCGCCATGGCGGCGCGACGTGGCGATCGTCCCGGACTCTCGTGGAGCGAGAAGAAGGAAAAGACCGAGGAATTCCGGACGCTCCTCGCCGAACTCGGTCTCGGACTCGAAAACCGCCTCACGGCGCACGTGGGACTGCTCTCGGGGGGACAACGCCAGGCGGTGACGCTTCTCATGGCGACCCTTCGCCGTCCTGAACTTCTGCTTCTCGACGAACACACGGCGGCGCTCGATCCGAAGACCGCCGCGAAGGTGCTCGACATGACGGAACGGATCGTGACCGCCAAAAAGCTCACGACCCTCATGATCACCCACAACATGCGCGACGCGCTTCGCTTCGGCAATCGTCTCGTCATGATGCACAACGGCGCGCCCGTCGTCGACGTGCGCGGCGAGGAAAAGAAAAAGCTCACGCCCGCGGATCTTCTGCGGCTCTTCGAAGAGGCGGGCGACGCCGTCTCCGACAAGATGATGCTCGGCTGATTGCCGGACACGTCCGAAACCGGAACGCCCCGAAACCAAACGGTCGGGGCGTTCGCGTTTTGTCGTCCGCTGCTTCTTCCTCAGGACTGCACGGCCTTGGGCGCGTCGGAGGGCTGGACAGCAGGTTCTTCGGCGGGCCGGCGGGCCTTCTCGATCGCGATCTCGCGCGAGCGGATTTCGTCGGCGAGCATCGAAACGGCCGCCGCATAGAAGTAGCTGCGGTTGTAGTGAAGAATCGCGCTGAAGGATGGGGTTCCCACGAAGTAGTCGACGCCCTTCTTGTCGTCTGCGAGGATCCAGGGCAGGTCGACAAGGAGGGCCGCGTCTCCTTCGGGGAGCGTCCAGCCGCCCTTTGGCCTCACGCCCGCCTTGAGGAGCGCCCCCACGGTCGTGTGGGCCTTGATCCCGCCCGAAGCGGTCGCGCGGAAGATTTCCGCGTCGGCTTCGGCCGGATAGAGAGGTTTTTCCCCGCGCTTCCATCCGTGTTGGAGAAGGAAGTTCGCGACCGAGGCCGCGCCGTCCGCCTCACACTCCACGATGTCGACGTGACCGTCGCCGTTTCCGTCCTTTCCATAGGCAAAAAGCGAAGTGGGCATGAACTGACCGAGCCCGATCGCACCGGCAAAGGAGCCGCGTACGGTCGTGACGGAAAGTCCTTCGCGGTGACAGTAGGCGAGGTAGGCGGCGAGTTCCTTTTTGTAGTAGGACGCACGACGCGTGTAGTCGAAGGAGAGCGTCATGAGGGCGTCGATCACTCGGAAGCGTCCCATGTTCTTGCCGTATATCGATTCGATTCCGATCACGGCCGCGACGATGTGGCGGTCGACGCCGAGTTCCTTTTCGAGGCGCTCGAGCGTTGCGCGGTTTCGCGCTACGAAGTCGACGCCGTCGGCAATGCGTTCTTCGGTAAGGAGATTGCGCTTGTAGAGCGCGAAGTTGCGCTCGGGCGTCGTCTTGCGGTTGGCGTTGGGTTTCGGCGTCGAATACTTCTGCGTGAGCGGCGAATAGCGTGCGGCGGCCACCTCCTTCTTGAGCCAGTCCAACGGAATGTTTTCGTTCTTCGAGACCTGCGCAAGGTAGTCGAGGACGTCCTCGCGCAGAACGTAGTTCTTCACGCGGGACGCGCTCTTTGTCTTTTCGGCCGCTTTGGAGGGCGCGGCCTCCTTTTTCTCGGCGGCGGGCGCTTCGGACGAGGTCTTCTCCCGAGCGGGCGCGGGGGATTCGGCCGCGTTAAGAACGGGCCCCGCCAAAAGCGAAACCGAGAGCGCAAGCGGCATGAACGTGGAACGTAACGACATGAAGAAAACCCGAGACTGCGTGAAAACCCTTTGATTCTAGCGGCGCCGCGAACGAAGCCCCGTTTCGCGCAAGGATAAATTGTGACATTCCGTAGGGAGGGGGAGAGTCCTCGAATTCTTTGCGAAGAACCGCCTGAAAGTGCGCTCCCGCGTGCTAACCTTCAAGAAAAAAGCCTTTTGAACGCAATCATGACCCACCCAACCGGCTACTTCACACACGACTCGGTGCTTCGTCCCAACCCGATGGAAGAGGCGCCCGACACTCCGGAACGAATCGACGCGATCGAAAGCCGGATGATGGTTTTGGGGCTCGACGATCTGGTCGAGCGCTTCGAGTGCGGTCCCGCCAACGACGATTATCTGCGCCTTGCGCACGACGCCGACTACGTGGAGTCGCTTCGCCGCATCTCGCAGTCCCGTGCGACGCCCGAAGATTTGGAGCGCTTCAACCTTCCCGACACGCCCGTGGGCCCGGGCATTTTCGAGGCGGCCGCCAAAAGCGTGGGCGCGGTCGTCTCCGCCGTCGACGCCGTGAAGGAAGGAAAGGTCCGCAACGCCTTCTGCGCGGTACGCCCGCCCGGACACCACGCGGGACCTGCGCGAGCGGGCGGGTTCTGCTACTTCAACAATGTTGCGATCGGAGCGCTTTACGCCCAGCTGAGGGGCTTTCCCCGCGTCGCCGTGCTCGACTTCGACGCCCACCACGGCGACGGAACGGAAGAGATCCTGGCGGGACGCGAGAACCTGCACTTCTGGAGTCTCTTTCAGTGGCCGCTCTATCCGGACCGCAGGATGACGCCCGTTCCTACCAACGTGACGCAGTCGCCGCTTGCCGCCGGGGCCGACGGCAACGACCTGAAAACCCTTCTGGAAGAGGTCTGGATTCCGGAACTGCGCAGTTTCCGCCCCGACTTCATGCTGCTTTCCGCGGGCTTTGACGCGCACAACGAAGAGCACATGGCTCAGCTCAAGTTCGCCGAAATGGACTTTGCCTACCTTACGCGGCGCCTAACCGAAGAGGCCGAGGACCTCTGCGAAGGGCGCCTCGTGAGCGTTCTCGAAGGGGGCTACAGCATCCGATCGCTCGCGCGAAGCGTGCTCGCGCATCTGCAGACGCTCGTTCGCACGGCGCTCGAAAGGAATTCCGCTTGATGTTTTTTCCGAAATCCTCCCTGCGCCCGGGGGTCGCGCCCCGCGAAGTCTTCGGCTGGGCCGCCTTCGACTTCGCCAATTCGGGCTACACGACGGTGGTGCTCACCGCCGTCTACAACGCTTACTTCGTGAACGTCGTGGCGGGCAACGCCTCCTGGGCGACGCTTCTCTGGACGGTCATCATTGCGGTTTCGAGCGCGATCGGGATGGTCGTCATGCCCGTCATCGGAACGCTCGCCGACGCGCACGCCAAAAAGAGGTCGGGCCTCTTCATCGCGACCGTCGTCTGCATCGCCGCCACCTTCGGGCTTACGCTCACGGGCGAGGGAACGATCGTCTGGGCGGCGCTCATGATCGTTCTCTCGAACCTCGCCTTCAACATCGGCGAAACGCTCAATTCCGCCTTCCTACCCGAAATCGCGAGCGACGAGGGCGTCGGCAAGGTTTCAGGCTGGGGCTGGTCCTTCGGCTACTGCGGGGGCCTCGTGACGCTCGGGCTCTCGCTTCTTCTCGTCACCTTCGGGCCGGAGCTCTGGGGGCTCGACTTCGACGGATCGGTCGCGGGAACGCTCTGGATCACCGGGATCGTCTTCGCCGTCGCGACGGTGCCGACCTTTGCGTGGCTCAAGGAGCGCGCGGTGCCCAAACCCGACGCTCCGCGGGCGGCCGCGCTCTTTTCGGACTCGATGGCGAGTCTCAAGAAGACCGCCTCGGCCCTGCCGCAGCTGAAGCACTTCGGACGCCTGACGCTCACGGGCTTTCTCAATCAGTGCGGCGTGAGCGTCGTCATCACGCTTTCCGCCGTCTACGCGACGGCCGTGATGGGCTTTACGCTCAACGATTCGATTCTCCTCGTCTTTCTCGTCAACATCACGGCGGCGGTCGGGGCCTTCGGCTTCGGCTACGTGGAAGACAAGATCGGCCACAAGAAGAGCCTCATGCTCACGCTCTGGATCTGGGTCGCGATGATCGTCGTCGCCGCGACGAGCGAGGGCGTCGTGCAGTTCTGGATCGCGGCTAACCTCGCGGGCATCGCCATGGGCTCGTCGCAGTCGGCGGGCCGCGCCATGGTGGCGGTCCTGTCGCCCGCGGCGCGATCGGCCGAGTTTTACGGGTTCTGGAACATGGCGCTGTGGTTCGCAAACATCGTGGGGCCGCTCACCTACGGAGCGGTCACCTGGGTGTCGGGAAACAACCACCGGCTCGCGATCGCGATCACGGGACTCTTCTTTTTCGCCGCGATCGTCGTTTTGAAGACCCTCGACATGGAAGAGGGCCGGCGCGAAGCGCTCGCCTTCGAGGAAAAGGTGGCCTGAGGCGCGGAACGCCTCTTAGGCCCCCGGAAACGAAAAACCCCCGGCGAACGGTCGTCGGGGGCTTGTCGCATCAGGGTGGAAAAGATCTCAACGGACGGTCTTTTCGCGGCCCTTGTTGATGTCGATGAGGCGCTGGGTGTCCTTCGCGAGGTCGTCCATCTTGAGCTCTTCGTAGCAGGTGCGGATGAGTTCAAGCGCGTCGTCGCGCATCGGGGTGTTCTGGAATTCGCGAACGACGCGCTGTGCACGCTCGATCGCGGCGACATAAGCGTGGCGCTCGTAGTAATATTGCGCGGTCCGCAGTTCGTGCTGAGCCTGCGCGAGAACCAGACGGTGCATGCGGCGACGGGCGTCGGGTGCGAAACGGCTCTGCGGGAAGCGAAGAACGAGTTCCTTGTAGATGTCGAAGGCTTCGCGCGCCGCGTTGGCGTCGCGTTCCGACATGTCTTCCGGAAGGAGCCAGGCGATGAAGCTGTCGTTTTCGTTCACCGTGGCGAGCGCCTTCAGATAGAGAACGTAGTCGCTGTTGGCGTGATTCGGATAGCTGCGCAGGAAGCGGTCGGCGGCCTGAATGGCCACGTCCGCGTCGCCGTCCTTCCAGTTGGCGTAGATCGATTCGATCTGAGCCTGCTGAGCATACTGACCGAAGGGATAACGCGCCTCAAGCTTCTGATAGTACTCTTTGGCCTGTGTCCAGTTGCTGTCGTCCAATGCGGCGCGGGCTTCCGTATACAATTTGTCGGCCGACCAGTCGAGCGTCGGGTCCGTTTCCAGGCTCTGAAGCCAGGAGCAGGACGCCGTGGAGAGCGCCGCGACCGCTACGGCCGCCGCACGAACGAGAAATCGTTTCATAGGAATTTTGGAATCCATGACAAACACTGTCGAGAAAGAGTCTCACGATTATAGCGATCCGATGCCGACGGTGGCCTCGGAAGAAGAAGAGAATTTGCTCCCGGTTTTCACGGTGGAAGGCTTTTGGGGAGAGCGCCTCGACAAGGTGCTCGCGTCCCTCATGCCCGAAGTTTCGCGCGCCCGCCTGCAAAAGCTCATCGAAGATGGCAGCGTGGAAGTGAACGGCACGGTCGTCACGAAGGTTCGTCAGAAGGTGACGGACGGCGACGAAATCGCGCTCCTGGAAGAACCCCGCATCGACGAGGCCCTCGCCTTTGCGCCGCAGGAAGGAATCGACTTCGACGTCGTCTACGAGGACGAGGCGGTGATCGTCGTCGCCAAGCCCGCCGGACTCGTCGTGCATCCGGGCGCCGGGAATCCCGACCGCACGCTTCTGAACGGTCTTCTCTGGCGCTATCCCGAACTCGCGAACGTCCCGCGCGCCGGGATCGTGCATCGTCTCGACCGCGACACTTCGGGTCTCATGGTGGTCGCCCGCACGCTCGCCGCACAGACGAATCTCGTGCGTCAGCTCCAGGAGCGCACCGTGAAGCGCGAATACTGGGCGATTACCTTGGGGTACGCCGCGCGCGACTTCACGGTCGAGGTGCCGATCGGGCGCGATCCGCGCAGCCGCACGCGCTTCAAGGGCTTCCCGGGGTCGACGGGCGTGCGCGCGAAGTACGCCAAGACCCGCGCCCGCGCGGTGGATTGGTCGGAAGTCGAAGGCATTCCCGTCTCCTGGGTCGCCTGCCGACTCGACACGGGCCGCACGCATCAGATCCGCGTGCACCTGACGGGCGAAGACCTTCCGCTCGTGGGCGATCAGGTCTACCGCGGCCGCGCTCCGGGACTCGGCGTGAAGCTCGAAAACCTCTTTGATTTTCACCGCCAGGCGCTGCACGCTTCGCGCCTCGGCTTTCTGCACCCCGTCACGGGCGAATACCGCGAATGGTTCGTCGAACCCGACGAAGACATGGCGAACCTGATGGAAGACATCGGCTTCGGCCCGATCGACCGTCCGGTGACGGTTTTTGAAAAGGATTTGGTCGACCTCGCCGTCCGCTGAGGGCGGGGCCGCAAAGGAAAGAACATGCTCAACTGGGAAAAACCGGAATTGGAAATGATCCGGGCCGAATGGCCCGAAGGGACCTCTCCCAAGGTGAAGGGGATCTTCACCTGCCGCACGGGCGGCGTCTCGAGCGGCCCCTGGGGCGGTCCCGAAGGGATCATGGGTCTGAACGTGGGCCCGCACGTGGGCGACGCCGACGCGTGCGTGCGCATGAACCGCACGATTGTGGGACAGCTCGTTCCCTCGGCCCCGAAGTGGCTCTCGCAGGTGCACGGCGCCGCGGTCGTCCACGCCGATGAGGTCGAAGGAGCGCCCGAAGCCGACGCCTCCTGGACCATGACGTCGGGCGTGGTCTGTGCCGTCATGACGGCCGACTGTCTCCCCGTCTTCCTCGCGGACCGTTCGGGGCGCGCCGTCGCCGCCGTACATGCGGGCTGGCGTTCGCTTGCTGCGGGCGTTCTCGAAAAGAGCGTCGAGACGCTCAAGAAGGCGCTCGGCGACGACGCCGATCTCGTCGCCTGGTTCGGTCCGCGCATCGGTCCCGACGAATTTGAAACGGGCGAAGACGTGCTCGCCGCCATGCTCGAGCGTCTCCCCGAAGCCCGGGACGCCTTCAAGCCCGCGGGCGACGGTCACTACAAGGCCGACCTCGCGATGCTCGCCCGTCAGGCGCTCGCGAAAGCCGGCGTGACGGACGTCACGGACTGCGGTTTGTCGACCGCGGCCGATCCCGCGCGCTTCTGGAGCTACCGCCGCGACGGCGCCCGCTCGGGCCGTCACGCCGCGCTCGTGTGGATCGAAGCCTGAACTTCCTTTTGAACAACGGATTACGTATGCAGCACACCATCCCCGTCGTCGGTTTCGTCTCGCTTGGCTGCCCCAAGGCGCTCGTCGACACGGAACGGATCGTCACCGAACTGCGCGCCCGCGGCTACCGCATCGGGCGCAGCTACCACGACGCCGACCTCGTGATCGTCAACACCTGCGGCTTCGTGAACGAAGCCGTCGAGGAGAGTCTCGAAGCGATCACCGAAGCCCTCAAGGAAAACGGCCGCGTCATCGTCTGCGGCTGCCTCGGCGGCCGCAAGGAGGCCGACGGCAGCAACTTCGTTCTGAACCGCATGCCGAAGATCCTCGGCGTCACGGGTCCCGACAGCGTCGACGAAGTGATCGCCATGGTCGAACAGCACCTTCCGCGCCCGCACGATCCCTGGGACGAGCTCGTTCCCGCCTGCGGCGTGCGGCTCACGCCCAAGCACTACGCCTACCTCAAGATCAGCGAAGGCTGCAACCATCACTGCACCTTCTGCATCATCCCGAATCTGCGCGGGCGCCTCGTCTCGCGTCCGATCGGCGACATCGTTCGCGAAGCCGCGAACTTGAAGGAAGCGGGCGTGAAGGAACTGATCGTCATCAGTCAGGACACGGCCGCCTACGGCGTCGACACGCGCTACAAGCTCGACTTCGCCGACGGCCGTCCGGTGCGCACGAAGCTCTACGACCTCGCGAAGGAATTGGGCCGCCTCGGCCTCTGGACGCGTCTGCAGTACGTGTACCCCTATCCTTCGGTGGATGAAATTCTGCCCCTCATGGCCGAAGGCCTCATCCTCCCGTACCTCGACGTTCCCTTCCAGCACGCGCACCCGCGCATTCTCAAGGCGATGAAGCGTCCCGCTTCGTCGGAGGAAAACCTCGAGCGCATCCGCGCCTGGCGCGCCGTGTGTCCGGACATCACGATCCGCTCGACCTTCATCGCGGGCTTCCCCGGCGAAACCGAGGAAGAGTTCGAGTATCTGCTCGACTTCCTTCGCGAAGCCGAACTCGACCGCGTCGGGTGCTTTGCGTATTCGCCCGTCGACGGCGCCGCCGCGAACGATCTTCCCGGGGCGCTGCCCGACGAAGTCCGCGAGGACCGTCGCCGCCGCTTCATGGAAGTGCAGGCGGAAATCTCTTCGAAGAAGCTCGCCCGCAAGGTGGGAAGCGTTCAGGAAGTGATCATTGACGATTCCGAAGACGAGGACGGCGTCGCGGTCGGCCGCACGAAGGCGGACGCTCCCGAAATCGACGGCGTCTGCTACGTGACGACGAAGCGTCACTTGGAGCCCGGCGACATCGTGCAGGTGCGCATCACCGACCATCAGGAGCACGATCTCATCGGCCTCGAAGTCGAAAACGACTGACCTTCGAAAAATTTTGCCGAGGACTCTTGACAAATTCGGGTTTCTTCGGCATAATTTCAATTCTCCGGTTCCGACAGGAACGCGGTGACGGTGCGAATAGCTCAGTTGGTAGAGTCCCGGATTGTGATTCCGGTTGTCGTGGGTTCGAGTCCCATTTCGCACCCCAGAATTTCAAGACCTCGTGGTGGCAACATCACGGGGTCTTTTGCTATGCGCAGGCACAGTCAGGGCTCCCTATTGCGAAGGAGCCCGTTCGTTTTTCCGGATCTTCAATCCGTGATCGAGATTTCGTCGACCATTTCGGCGAAGGTCACGAGCCTCACGTTGGAGAGTTCCGCCGCACGCCTGCGGCACGCATCGGTGAAGCCCGAGCGTGAGAAGAGATAGAGTTGCCGCTCGGTGTAGTGGAAAAGGCGGCGCGAACGGTCTTCCAGAACCTCGAGGACATCGGTGTCCATGGGGTCGTTTTCCCACCTGCAGGCGGCAAAGAGCGCCTTATGCTCGTCTTCTTCGCCCATCAGATCGATTTCCACTTCCCGCTTCGTTTTCGGATCGAGGCCCCACCAACGGCCGAGACTTCTGAAAAACAATGAAGTTCGGCTCCGTACTTGCTGTCGCCACAGCCAGTCTCGGCAGATCCCGTCAAAGACCGGTTTCATGTACGCGCAGAGATGCGGCCGCACTCTTTCGAGCACCACGTCTCCGGTTCCGCCCCGCGCCAAAATCGGCGTGTTGGGGGCATAGAAAGTGCACCAGAAGCGGAACATGTTGTCGGCGATTCGGTAGCGCGAACGGCGCGACACCATTGTCCCGTATGGGGTTTCTCGCACAACGAGGCCGAGTTCGATGAGCGTGCGAAGAATGCTCACCGTTGCGGCGCTGTCCTTCCCTATACGCACCGAGATTTCGTGCAGACGCGAAGCGCCTTTGGCGATGGCCTGCAGAGCGGGAAAGTAAATTTCCGGCGCCCGGACTTCCCGCCGCAGGAGATTGGCGGGTTCTTCCGAGAAAGAGGAGGACTCCGAGAACCACGTCTTTTTCAGGATTTCATCGAAGGAACCCGTCCCTTCGAATTGCTTCAGATAGCCGGGCATGCCGCCGACGGTGCCGAACAAAAGGGCGGCTTCTTCCGGCGTTCGATGCGGGAGAAACTCTCGGGCGTCGAAATAGTTGAGTGGCCGCAGTCGAAGCTGTCCGGTTCGGCGCCCGTACAGTGGGGAGGAATAGTTGAGGGCTGTCTTCTCCATGGTCACGACGGGCGAACCGCAGAGGAAGAGCATCATCTTCGAGCGGTTGTGATGGAGATCGATCAGGCGCTGCAGAACGGAGGCAAGACTGGGGTCGGTTTTGGCGGCGAAGGGAAACTCGTCGAAAACGACCACGATTCGTTCGTCGCAGCTTCGTCTGAAGAGATAACCGAAGGCGGCATCGTAGTCGACGAAGACGCCTCCCTCGGGTTCCTTAAGGCCGAACTGAATGGCGCGGCTCAGATTTCTCAAGTTGGTGGAGGTGTCGGTCTCGAGGCTCGTGAAGTAGACCGCCTTCTTGCCCTCGATGAAGCGGCGCAGGAGGGCGCTTTTTCCGACGCGCCGGGGCCCCAGTACGACCAGAAATTCAAAGGCATCCGTCTCGAAATGTTCTTCGAGAGCTTCGAGCTCACGGGGGCGACCGACAAAAGACATGGGGGCCTCTCTAACGCAGGAAAAAATGGTTTATCTTGATTTAGTGAAATATATTTTAGTAGATCATATTTTACTAATGTTTGATTTCGTATTGTCTTGAACACGGCAACGGGGAGGGGGCATCGGCTCGCAAAAAGAAACATTTCCTTCACGGTCATCCCGCTACAATGAAGCGAAGAGTTTTTTCGAAAGGGCATCGGGAGAAGATCCCGAGTCGAAAGCGTGGAGGTGCGATTTGGGTTTTTGCAGAGGCGGGGCGGCCGTCGTCGGTCTTCTTCTGCTCGCCTGCGCCGCGGGCGTGCAGGCGGCCGCGTATCGCGTCGACGTCAAGGGGCTTGAAGGCAACTTGGCGCAAAACGTCGACGTACAGGTCAAAACCCTGCTCGCGGGGAGCGTCCCCGAAGAGCGGCAGGCTTTTCGCGCCCAGCTTCACCGCGCCATCCGCACGGGCCTTCGCGCGCTTGGCCACTACCGCCCTGAGATCCGCTACGAATGGGAAAAGAACGCCAAGGGCGAGGAAACCGATCTTCTCCATGTGACGGTCGACCCGGGCGAACCCGTCGTCGTGTCGGAAACGAGCGTCACCTTCCGCGGGGGCGCGGCCGACGACCGCGCTTTCGAGCGCCTCAAGAGGCGGTTGCCGAAAAAAGGGACCGTGCTCAATCACGGCGAATACGAAGACTTCAAGTCCCGCATCGAGGCCGTGGCCGTGCGCAAGGGCTACTTCGACGGCGGCTTCAAGCGAAAGGTCTTGGGCGTCGACGCCGAAAAGCGCGAAGCCTACTGGTGGCTCGAATACGATTCGGGCGAGCGCTACCGCTTCGGAAAAACGACCTTCAAGGGCTCGCAGATCGACGACGACATTCTGCAGAACCTCGTTCCCTACAAGGAGGGGGCCTACTACAACTCCAACCGCGTCGCCGAACTCAACAGCCGTCTCTCCGAGACGGGGTGGTTCAATTCGGTGGTGGTCGTTCCGCAGATGGAGGAGGGACGCGAATCGAAGGTCCTTCCGATGGCGGGGAATCTCACGCCCAAGAGCGCGAATTCCGTGGAAGTGGGCGCGGGCTTCAGCACCGACGTGGGTCCGACCTTCAAGACGACCTGGCGAAAGCCCTGGCTCAACAGCCGCGGGCACAGCCTGACGGGCGTGCTCGACCTTTCGAGCAAGGAGCAGGAGCTGGGCTTTGGCTACAAGCTTCCGCTCGCCGAAAACGCGCTCGAGCAGTACTGGCTCTTTCAGGGCGGCTACAAGCACGAAGACCTGAACGACACGAAGTCCGACTCGACCATGTTGTCGGCAAGTCGCAACTGGGACTACGAGGACGGTTGGCAGCGCACGGTGAATCTGCGCTGGTCGCTCGACAAGTTCACGCAGGCCGACGTCACCAACACGACGATGCTCATCACGCCGGGCGTGTCGATCTCGCGCACCCGCACGAAGGGCGGCATGATGCCGACCTGGGGCGATTCGCAGCGCTACAGCCTCGACGTCTCGAGCGAATGGTGGGCGTCCGACGTCGACTTCGCCGTCCTGCAGGCGCAGGTCGCGATGATCCGCACCTACGCCAAAAAGCACCGCTTTGTGCTGCGTTCGCACTTCGGGTGGATCGAAACGAGTCAGTTCGACCAGGTCCCGCCGGACCTGCGCTTCTTTGCGGGGGGCGATCGGAGCGTGCGCGGTTACGACTACAAGTCGATCTCTCCCGAAAACGACGAGGGAGAACTTACGGGCGCCTCGCGCCTGGCGGTGGGAAGCATCGAATACCAATACAACGTGACGGGGAAGTGGTGGGGCGCCGTCTTCGTCGACGCGGGCGAAGCCGTGAACGACTTCAACAGCCGCGACTTCAAGATCGGGGCGGGCGTGGGCGTGCGCTGGGCCTCGCCGCTCGGCCCCATCAAATTCGACATCGCCCGCCCGGTGAGTGACCGGGAAGAAAAGGGCTGGCAGTTTTACATCGGACTCGGGCCCGAACTATGAAGTGGAAGCGTTATCAGTTGATCGGCATGGGAGCGGGCGCCCTCGTCTTCGCGACGGTCGCCGGAATCTCCTTTTTGCTCGGCACGTCCACGGGCCTTCGCGTCCTCTCGAGCGGCGCCGAGTGGGCGGTCGACGGCCTCAAGGTGGGCGACGTCTCGGGGTCGCTTCTGCACCTGCGGCTCTCGGACGTCCGGTACGAAGCGCCGGGGATCCGATTCAAGGCCGACCGCTTTTCCTACGACGTGGCGGGGCGCGCCGTCTTCTCGAACCGCATCGTCGTGGACGACCTGCGCCTTACGGGCGCCGAAGTCGTCGTGCGCACGAAGGAGCTTCCTCCTTCGGCCGATACGCCCGCGGAACCCTCGACGCCGCTCACTGAACTGCGCGCGCCGATTCCCTTCTTCCTCAACAACCTCACGGTCGCCGACGTCTCGGTGGACGTCGACGAAACGAAGGTCGACTGGCGCGACTTCCAAGTCTCGGGCCGGTGGTTTGAGCGCGGCGTGACGATCTCGAACGCGGCGCTTACGGGCGTTCGCGTCTCGATGCCCGAAGCCGAAAAGGCGGCGAAAGAGGCATCTTCCCCCGACGCAGGGGAAGCGTTCGACCCGTCCGTTGCCGTCGCGTCGGCGGACAAGCCCGTTGAATCAACCTCCGAAGCGACGACCGCGCCCGCCGGCTCCGGCGAACCCGCCCCCGAGTCGGTTTCGACCGAAACGGCGTCCGTGCAGAATGCCGACCCTACACCGGCCGCTGGGAAGACGACCGTCGCTGCCGCTCCCGCTTCGGCGGCTTCCGAAGCGCCGTCATCGACGCCGAAACCGACGGCCGAGCCGACGACAGAATCGCCCGCCCAACCCCTGGGTGAACGTCTCACGGCGCTTTTCGCAAAGCCCTTGCTGCCGGCGCTTCCCGAAGTGCATCTGCCGGTCGATATTTCGCTCGAGAAGCTGACGATTGCGGACGTCGAAGGGTTCGGGAGCCGTTTGGAGAGCCTGCGCGCCGCGGCCGCCTGGAAGGAAAACGTCCTCACGCTCTCGCGCTTTGAGTTGGAAGGCGAAGCCTCGGGCGCCAAGGCCGAAGGGTCGCTCACGGGGAACGTGGCGCTCACGGGCGCGTGGACGAGCGACCTCACGGTGAACGCCCGCGCCGCCTTCGGCACGCCCGAGGCGCCGCAGTCGGCGACCGTCAAGGCGCGCCTTGCGGGCGGGCTCCTCGAGACGATGCGGCTCGACACCGAGATCGACGCGGCGCTACCCGCGCCGATCAAACTCCACGTGACGGGCGAAGCTTCGCCCGCCAAGGCGGGACTTCCTTTGTCGCTCACGGTGCGAAGCCCGGGCTTTTCGCAAGACGTCCTGACGCTTTCGAACGTCGACCTCGAACTCGCGGGGTCGGCCGTCGACTACACGCTCAAGGCCCGCACGCACCTGAAGGTCGACAAGGTCACCGAGGGCGACCTCACGGTGGAAGGGAAGGGGACGGAACTCGCGGCGTCGCTCACCGCGCTCACGCTTGCGACCGACCGCGGCACGGCCGTCTTTTCCGGAGACGTCGACTGGCGCGACGCGATTCGCTGGCAGACGGACCTCAAGATCGAGGGACTCGACACGGGCACGCTCATCTTCCCGAAGGCCCCGATCCGGCTTTCGGGCGACATGCAGACAAAGGGCATCGTGAAGGGCTCGGAGTGGGCCGCGTCGCTCACGGGCGTCGACCTCCAAGGCACGATTCAGAAGGCGCCTCTCGGACTCAAGGGCTCCTTCGGGATGACGAGCGACGGGAGTTTCCTCTCGCCCGGGCTCGATCTGCAGCTCGGCATCAATACGGTGCACCTGCACGGCGAAGTGAAGGTCGCCGACGGCAAGCAGCGCTTCAACATCGAGTCGACGATCAACGCGCCCGACTTCAGCCGGGCGATTCCGGGCGCGACCGGACGCGCCGAGGGGCACTTTCACCTCAAGGGTCGTCCGACCTTCCCGATTTTGGACGTCGACATCCGAGCGTCGAACCTGTCGTTCGCCGACTACGCCCTCAAGAACCTGCGCCTTAAAGGCGGCATCGCACAGGGTAAGGAAATGATGGGGGACGTCACGCTCACGGCTTCGAACCTTACGATTCCGGGCGTGACGCTCACGGAAGCGAACGCACGTCTGCGCGGCAAGGAACGCAGGCACGACCTGACGCTCTCCTGGGCGGGCAAGCCCGTGAGCGGCGAGATGAAGCTTTCGGGCGACTTTTTGCGCGACGCCGCGACCTGGGAAGGGGGCGTCGCGAGCGCGGCTTTTCAGACGCCCGCGGGCGACGTGAAGCTCGCCGAGCGTATGACGCTTCGCTATCGCAACGCCGATCAGTCCCTGCGCGTGGGCTCGCACTGTTGGCGCCACGAAAGCGCCGAGGTGTGTCTTGCCCGCACGGCCGATGTGGACTTGAGCGGAAAGAAGGCCTTCCCCGTACGGCTTGCTCTCGAGCGCTTCGATCTCGGTTGGCTGCGCGACAAACTTCCCCGCAGAACGCTCCTCGAAGGCGTCGTGAAGGGAACGGCGGACCTCACGGTTCCGGCGGGCTTTACGGGCATTCCGCAGGGGCGCGTGGCGCTCGAAACCGTCGGTCTCAAGGGGACGATCCGGATGCCCGAAGAGGACTTTGTGCTTGGATTCGACGCCTTCACCGTGGCTGGCGAGTTGCGCGAAAAACGGATTTCGCTCGACTGGCTTCTCGACATCGCCGGCAACGGCAGTCTCTCTGGATCCGCCTCGGTGACGGAACCCCTGGGCGAAAAGAAACTCGAGGGGACCCTGCGGATGGAAGACCTCTCGGTCGCGATGGTGAATCCGCTCCTCTCTGCGGGCGAAAAGGCCGAAGGCGTCATCTTCGGAGACCTGCGCTTCGGCGGGACGCTTCTCGCGCCCACGCTCACGGGCGAGACGGGGATCCGCGACGCGCGCGTCGACAGTACGAAACTGCCCTTTGAGATGCTGCCGAGCTACGTGACGCTTCGCTTCGGCGGGCGCGACTCCGTCTTCGAGGGCCTTCTCAAGACCCCGAAGGGCGAAGTGAACATCGAGGGGAACGCCTCGTGGGAGACGCTTGAAGCCTGGCGCGCCAAGGTGTCGGTGAAGAGCAAGACCCTTCGCCTTACGGTGCCCCCGATGGCGGAACTTGATCTCTCCACCTACATGAGCTTTGAGGCGCTGCCGGACAAGTACCGGCTCGAAGGGCTCCTTTCGGTGCCCTGGGCGCGGATCACCGTGCAGGAGCTTCCCGAATCCGCCGTGGCGGTGTCCGAAGACGAAGTGCGTCTCGACCGTCCGGGGTCCTGGAGGAAGGCCGCCGATTCCAACAAAAAGCCCGTGCCGCTCGAGAGCGCGCTCTTCATCGTCGTGGGCGACGACGTGCGCGTCGACGCCATGGGACTCAAGGCGCGGCTCACGGGCAAACTCCACGTGGAGCAGATGCAGAACACGCTCGGGCTGAACGGTCAGATCACCATTCCCTTCGGACAGTTCCGCGCCTACGGGCAGGACCTGATCGTGCGGAAGGGCGAATTCCTCTTCTCGGGCCCGATCTCGAATCCGCTTCTCACGATCGAAGCCGTGCGCAATCCCGAACGCACGGCCGACGACGTCGTCGCGGGCGTGCGCGTGACGGGAACGGTGCAGCGCCCGAAGGCCGTGATCTTCTCGGAACCGGCGCTGAGCGAACAGGAGGCATTCAGCTACCTGATCCGCGGCGAGGGGCTCGATCCCTCGGGCGACACGGACAACTCGGCGATCACGTCGGCCCTGATCGGTCTGGGCTTGAGCCAGGGTTCGGGACTTCTCACCGAAGTGGGCGACGCCATCGGCCTCACCGACTTCGGGATCGACACCGAAGGAGCGGGCGACAGCTCGCAGGTGGTCGTGAGCGCCTATGTGCTTCCGGGTCTCAAGGTGAAGTACGGCGTCGGGCTCTTCGATTCGCTCGCGACGATCACGCTTCGCTACCGGGTCCTTCCGAGGCTCTACCTCGAAGCCGCCTCGGGCGTCGATCAGGCACTCAATCTTCTCTATCAGTTCGACTTCTAGGGACTAACCCGAAGAAAATCGGCGTGAAGAACAAAGACCTTCACGCCGATTTTGTTAGACTGTTTCTCCGTTGGTTCCGGAACTCCTCCGGCGCAAACCGCTCATCCCGCTCGGGAGAAGACGTTTCGCGAAAGCTTCGTAGCGCGGCGCTTTCGCGAAACAACTTTAAGGAGCCGTTCATGGAAACCAATTCTCGTCCCGATGCGCTGACGACCGCCGAAGTCTTGGAAAAAGTCCTCTCGGGGGCCGTCGTGAAAACCTCTCTGCCGCTCGGAAGGCAGCTGCCGCTCGCCTTTCTCGCGGGGCTCTACATCGGACTGGGGGGCCTCTTCGCCACCCTTTTCTTTTCGGACGCAAGTCTCTCCTTTGCCGTGCAGCGCTTCGGTGCGGGCGCCGTCTTTTCGCTCGGGCTCTCGCTCGTCCTCATTGCGGGCGCGGAACTCTATACCGGCAACACCATGATCGCGGCGGGCGCCGCGGAAGGCCGCATCACCTGGGGCGCGACGTTCCTCAACTGGGTGCGCGTGTGGCTCGGCAACGCGCTTGGGGCGCTCACGCTCGTCGCACTCGTCTTCTTCGCGCACACGGCCGACCTCGGCCCCATGGCAAACGGCATGCTGGGCGTCGCCGCGGGCAAGCTCTCCGCGGGGTGGTTCACGATCTTCGTGAAGGGGATCCTCTGCAATCTTCTCGTGTGTCTCGGCGTCTGGATGGGCTACGCCGGCCGCAGCGTCGCCGACAAGGTGCTCGGCGTTCTGCTTCCCGTCTCGGCCTTCGTGGCGCTCGGCTTTGAGCACTGCGTCGCGAACCTCTACTTCCTGCCGCTCTCGATGGTGCTCTCCGCTTCGGGCTATGTCGTCGAAGGCATCGATCCGGCACTTTTCACCTGGGCGAACGTCGCCAAAAACCTCACGGCGGCGACGCTCGGCAACACGGTCGCGGGCGTCACGCTTGCGATGCTCTACCGCGCGGCCTGCGCGAA
The DNA here is from genome assembly GCA_900543805.1 of uncultured Sutterella sp. Lineage (GTDB taxonomy): Bacteria > Pseudomonadota > Gammaproteobacteria > Burkholderiales > Burkholderiaceae_F > Sutterella > Sutterella merdavium. The sequence goes on along the minus strand of UQTE01000006.1, from coordinate 72,485 downwards.
GCGTTGAGAAGGGGCCTCTGACGCGCTCGGACAGGAATCGGGCGCAATGCGGTATCATCTTCAGCATCTTTTGCGCAGAAAACGCGGAGCGAGGGGATCGGTCCGCGACAAGAACGATGACTTTTGCCAAATCGACCCTCTCTCTCCTTTGTTCGCTCCTGTTCTCGGGCAGCCTTTCGGCCGCCATGTTGGGCGAAATGACGGTCCGCTCGGTGCCGGGTGAACCGCTTGACGCGATCCTCACGATCGAGGACGTGGACCTTTCGTCGACCACTTCGATGGTGCGCGTGGCGCCTCCGGGAACCTACCTGCGCGAAGGCGTCGCCTGGCCCGAACAGGTGCAGGATCTGAAGCTCAAGCGCGACGCCTCGGCCGACAACAACGTCACGGTCCGCGTGGTCGGCAGCGAAACGCTCGGCACGGAAAGCTTTCCCCTCCTGATCGAACTCAACGTGGGCGGCAACGTCACCGTTCGGCAATACGTTCTGCACGCCGAAAACGGTCATTTTTCGGTCACGGCCGACCTGCCGCGCCGCACGGTGACGGCGCCCGCCGCCGCCCCCGAAACGTCTGCGGCTCCCTCCGTCACGATGGCCGCCGCGAGCGATCCGAAGGAAGTGAAGGCCCTGAAGCGTCGCCTGGCGAAGAAGGGACGCTATGCGCCCTCCGTCGTGCGCGACTACGTGGCCCTGAACGGGTTCGATTCGACGCAGCCCTTCAACGTGATCGCGGACATGACGATCTGGTCGATCGCGAAACTCTATTGGCCCGTCTTTGAAGGCTGCACGATGGAGCAGCTCGTCGTGGGCTTTGAAGAAAAGAACCCCGACGCCTTCCTGCGCGACGATCCCTCGAAACTCGTGATCGGCTCGAAGCTCACCGCGCCCACGCGTGCGGAAGTGCTCGCGATCGATCCGGTGGAAGCCTTCCGCCGCGTGCACGGCAAGGACACGGCGATTCCCATGCCCACGCAGAACCTGATCGACGCACAGGCGATGAGTCTCGAAACCGCCGAAAAGACGGCCCGCGCGCAGACGGAAGCGCGCGAGCGCGGTCTTGCGCCCGCCGAAGTGGCGGCGGCCGGCCGCGCGGCGATCGAAGCCGACCGCGCCGAACGTACGCAGGCTCGCGAACTGATGGGCGAGGAACGCCCGGGCACCGCCCCCGTGGCGGCGCCCTCCGAGCCGTCTGCAACGCAGGAACAGACGACGGAAACGGCCGAACAACCCGCCGCCGAGGCCGCTTCGCAGACCGTTGCGCCGGAAGCGAACGAAGCCGCGCCCGCCGAACCCGTTGCCCAAACGGCGGCTGAAACGACGACTGAAGTTGCGGCCGATGCGGTTGAGGCCGCCCCGGACACCGCTCCCGAATCCGAAGCCGCCGAAGAGACGCCCGTTTCTCAGGAAGAACTCCCGAATCCCGACGACGCGGCCGATCAGAGCGTGACGCAGGATTCGCTCAATCGCCCGGCCGACCCGGCCATTGCCGAGGCCGTGGCCGAACAGAATGCCGAGGCGCCCGCTGAAGAACCTGTCGAAGAAAAGCCCGCCGAGGGTGCTGCCCCGGCCACGGCCGAACCTGCGCAAGATGCGGTGAAGACCGCGGAGCCCGCTCCTTCCGCCGAGCCCGTGAAGGCCGCCGCGACCGAAGAGAAGAAGGACGAATCTTCCGGCATCTCCGGCGGCGTGATCGGCGTGGGCGTCCTCATTCTTTTGCTTCTTCTGTGGCTTTTGCGCCGCAAGAAGTCGGACGGAAACGAACCCGAACCCAAGCCCGAGCAGACCGTGACGCTTTCGAAGGACATTCCTCCGTCGTCGCCCGCGCAGTTGAAGGCGCTTGAGCGCACCGTCGACGAAGCCGTGAAGAACGGCACGACCGCGGGCGCGATGGGCGTGGGCGCCGCCGCCTTTGCCGAGGAAAAGGCCCGTGCCGAAGAGACGACACCGGAAGCCCTCGCTTCCGAGACGAAAACCGAAATGGAACCGACCGAGCCCGCGGCCCAACCCTGGCTCGAGCCCGACGACGAAATGCCGCCCCTCGACGAAGACGAACGCAACCGCACGAGCGACAAGGCCGTCTCCGACGTGGTCGGAGACCTGACGCTCGATCTCGACGAACCCGAAGAAAAGGCGCCCGAAACCGAATCGCAGGCGCCGGAACTTCCGCCCGTTGCGGCCGAAGAGCCCGTCTCGCACATCCGCAGCGAGCGCGAAGTCGCCCAGACCGCGGCGATCGACGGCAAGCTGAAGCTCGCGCAGGCCTTCGTGGGCCTGGGCGCCCTCAAGGAAGCCCGGGAACTGCTCGCCGAAGTGCGCGAGAAGGGGACGGCGCAGCAGCGCGAACACGCGAAGTTCCTCGAAGAGCGCATCGCCGGAGACAAGGCGTGAGGATCGCGCTCGGCATCGAGTACGACGGCAGCGCCTTCTGCGGCTGGCAGATTCAACCCGACATGCCCTCGGTGCAGGCGATGCTCGAGGGCGCCGTCGGACGTTTTCTCGCCGCGCCCGCTTCCGTCATTTGTGCGGGCCGCACCGACACGGGCGTGCACGCGACGCATCAGGTGGTGTCGCTTGACACCGAAGTCATGCGCCCCGAGCGCAACTGGGTGCGGGGCGTCAACACGCACCTGCCGCCCACGGTCGCCGTTCTCTGGGCCAAGACCGTGCCCGACGAATTTCACGCGCGCTTTGACGCGACCGCCCGAACCTACGAATACTGGCTCTACAACCACGCCGTGCGCAGTCCCGTCTACGAAAAGCGCGCGGGCTGGGTGTGGCGGCCGCTCGACGTCGACCTCATGCGCCGCGGCGCCGAGTGTCTTCTCGGAACGCACGACTTCTCGAGCTTTCGCGCGGCAGAGTGCCAGGCGAAGACCCCCGTGCGCACGATCGAGTCGCTCGAAATCGTCCGCAAGGGCCGTCTCGTGGGCCTTCGCATCACCGCGAACGCCTTCCTACATCACATGGTGCGAAACATCGTGGGAACGCTCGTCTACGTCGGCACGGGGCGCGAGCGCCCCGAATGGGTGAGGGAAGTGCTTGAAGCCCGGTCGCGGGCCGTTGCGGCGCCCACCTTTTCGCCCGACGGACTTTATCTCACGGGCGTTCGCTATCCCGGCGTCGACATCCCGCAGTCGGGAATGAGTCCCTTCGGATTCGACGACTGACGTCAGCCGTTTGTGCTAACGCGTTTCGACCTTCGACGCGTCGGCGCCTCCGTATAATGTTTCTTTTCGCGGATGCGAATCCGCAGCGGTCCGTTTTCGGTCCGAAACCCGATTTTTTACGAACGATCAGGTCACTCCGATGAGTTGGTTGAATCACATTCTCCCGAAGATCCAGCGCAAGCAGGAACCCCAAGACGCAACGCAGCGCAAGGTCAGCCCCATTCCCGAAGGGCTGTGGACGAAGTGTCCCGGGTGCGAACAGACGCTCTACGCCGAAGAGCTGCGCGGCAGTCTTCAGGTCTGCCCGAAGTGCGGTCACCACATGCGCATCGGCGCGCGTGCGCGCCTTGAAGCCTTCCTCGACCCCGAAGGTCAGGTGGAAGTGGCGGCGAACGTCCGCGCGGAGGATCCCCTTCACTTCGTCGATAGCAAGCCCTATCCCAAGCGCCGCGAAGCGGCCGAAAAGACGACGGGCGAAACGGACGCGATCGTCGTGATGTCGGGAACGCTGCGCCGCGAACCGATCGTGGCGGCGGCCTTCGAATTCAAGTACATGGGCGGCTCCATGGGCTCGGTCGTGGGCGAACGCTTCTCGCGCGGCGTCGACGAGGCGATCCGCCGCAACTGCCCCTTCGTGTGCTTCGCCGCTTCGGGCGGCGCCCGCATGCAGGAAGGCCTCCTGTCGCTCATGCAGATGGCGAAGACCACGGCGGCCGTGACGCGTCTCTCCGAAGCGGGCCTTCCCTTCATTTCGGTTCTGACCGACCCGACGATGGGCGGGGTGTCGGCGTCGTTCGCCTTCATGGGCGACGTCGTCATCGCCGAACCCAAGGCCCTGATCGGCTTTGCGGGTCCGCGCGTGATCGAGCAGACCGTGCGCGAGAAGCTTCCCGAAGGCTTCCAGCGCGCCGAATTCCTCCTGCAGAAGGGACAGATCGACATGATCGTCGACCGCCGCGACATGCGCGCGCGCATCTCGGTGATCACGCAACTTCTCATGAAGAAGTCGCCCGTCAACGGCATCTGAGGCGGTATTCTCATTCGACAAATTCCCATTCGAGGCGCGGCGTCCGATTCGAGTCGGACGCCGCGTCTCCTCTTTTTCGGAGGTCTTTTCCATGACCGAAACGCAAAACTTCACCACTCTCGACGAGTGGCTCCACCACATTGAAACGCTGCACGCCAAGCCCATCGACATGGGACTCGAACGCATGCAGATGATGGTGCGGAAAATGGGCATCCGCTTTTCCTGCCCCGTGATCACGGTGGGCGGCACGAACGGCAAGGGTTCGACCGTCGGAATGCTCGAGTCGATCTACCGCGCCGCGGGCTACAAGACCTGCGCGCACACGTCGCCGCATCTTCTGCGATTCAACGAGCGCGCCCGCATCAACGGGGTCGAGGCGAGCGACGAAGACCTGATGGCGGCCTTCGCCGAAGTGGAGGAAGCCCGCGAAGGGACGCTCTCCTACTTCGAATACACGGCGCTCGGCATCCTGCGTCTTTTCCAACATTCGAATCCCGACGTGGTGATTCTTGAAATCGGTCTCGGCGGGCGTCTCGACGCCATCAACACGATCGACAGCGACGCGGCCGTCATTTCCACGATCGGGATCGACCACACGGCCTTCCTCGGAAACACCCGCGAGGCGATCGCTTCGGAAAAGGCCTGCATCTACCGCCCGGGCTGCCCGGCGGTCTGCTCGGACGCCGACGTTCCGTCGACGCTTTCGGCCTACGTCGAGAAAATCGGCGCAAACGGGATCTACGCCGGCCGCGACTTCCGTACGGTCGTTCACGAGGACGGGACCTTCGACTGGGAAGGCGAGGGCGTTCGTTTGGAAAAACTTCCTCGTCCCGCCCTTTTGGGCGTCAATCAGTACCGCAACGCCGCAGGCGTGCTCGCGGTGGTGACGGCGCTCCAGGCCAAACTCCCCGTCTCGCGCGAAGCGATCGAAAAGGGTCTCGAAACGGTTCGCCTTACGGCGCGCTTTGAGACGGTGTCGCAGGATCCCTGCCCGATCGTGCTCGACGTCGGACACAATCCGGAAGCGGCGGCGGTGCTCGCGCAAAACATCCGCTTGACGAAGCGCGAAGGCGAACGCACGATGGCGGTCTTCGGGATGCTCGCCGACAAGGACATGGAGAGCGTCGCCCGTTTGCTCAAGGACTCCTTTGACGACTGGTTCATCGCGTCGCTCACCGGACCGCGAGCCGCGTCGGCGACGCTCCTTAAGGCCGCCATGCTCCGCGCGGGCGTTCCGGAAGACCGCATCGAAAGCTACACGACGGTCGAAGCCGCGCTTGCGCAGGCGCGTTTCGTTGCAAAAAATCTCTCGGAGCGCCCGAGCGGCACTGTTAGAATCATCGTGTTCGGGTCCTTCGTGACCGTTACGGCCGCGCTTGAAGCGCTTGCCGCCCACGCGTAAAACGATTCATTCGCCCGTCCCCTTGTGCGGCGGGGTTCCGAGGAGAGAAACATGTTCAATTTCTTCAAGACCGGCGGCAAGGGGCCCGCGGATTCCGATTCGAAGGATCCGTGGGAGGAGGTGCGCACCGAACCCGTGCTGGGCGACAGGGCGCCGGAAGAAAAGGACGCGGCCAAGGTTCCGGCCGAAGACGTTTCGCCCTTTGAAGAAGTGCCGCCGCCTTCGGTCTCCGAACCCGTGCCGCCCCGCGACGATAAGCCGGCCGCTCCTTCGGACCCCGTGATTCCGGTGTGGGCGACGACGCCCGAACCCGAGGAGGAACCCTCGCGCGACGCCGCGCTCGAGGCCGACCGGCCCGAGCCCATGGTGACGACGCCCGTGCCGCGCGAAACGGTGCGGCGCGTTCGCGATCGGGAGCGCGAAGCGCAGCCCGAGGAAGAGTCGGCGCCGGTGCCGACGCCCGAAGAAATCCTTCGCCACAAGCGCATGCGTCACCGCATGATCGGCGCGGCGGCGCTCCTTCTCGCGCTCGTTCTCGTGACGCCCTTTGCGCTCGACGACGAAAAGCGTCTCGACGTCGAGAAGATGAATCTCGACATTCCCGATCCGCAGGCGGTTGAAACGACGATCGCGCCCGAACCCGAACCCGCGGCGGAAAAGCCCGCCCACGGGGACGTGGTGGTCGCGGGATCGGGAAAGAGCCCCTCGACGGGGGCCGCGAACCTTGAAGGGGAGGCGGCCAAGGAGGCGAAGCCCGACCCGAAGGCCAAGCCCGCCGAAGAGACGAGTGCGCCCGCCAAGGCGGAAGAGGCGGCGAAGCCCGCCAAGCCCGCGGAACCCGCCCGCAGTGATGCGGCGCCCACGGGCGAGGGCTACTACATTCAGGTTCTCGCGACGAGCTCGGAACTCTCCGCCGAAAAGCTCGTCAAGGACATGAAGCTGCAGGGTCTTCCCGCCTACAAGATGAGCGTGCGTCAGAACGGAAAGACCCTCTGGCGCGTGCGCGTCGGGCTCTTCAAGACGAAGGCCGAGGCCGAGAGCGCTTCGGGTCTTCTCATGCTCAACAACTTCGCTTCGAAGCCCATCGTCTCGCACCAGAAGGCCTCAAAGAAATAAGCGGCGAAAATAGGGCGTTTCGGCGCGGAAAATTTCCGCGCCGCGCCCCACGCCGCACGGTCCTTCGCTACAATAGCGCATCTTCGAAGCCCCTCGGGGTTTCCCTTCCTTTTCCCGTTTTCCGTTTCGCTTCATGACCGAAATCGACTGGCTCATCGTCGGCCTTCTCGTTCTCTCAAGCGGCGTCGGCATCACGCGCGGCGTGGTGCGCGAAATTCTCGCCATCGTAGGATGGGTGGCGGGCATCATGCTCGCGCTCGCCTTCTCGGGCGACTTCGCCGACATGATTCCGCTCGAGAGTCTCGGCTATCTTCCCCGCGTGCTGATCGCCTCGATCCTTCTGATCGTGGCGGCGCTCTTCTGCGTGGGACTCCTGGGGCTTCTCATCCGCAAGCTCCTCGAAGTGGCCGAGCTCACCTTCGAGGACCGGGCGCTGGGCGCCGTCTTCGGTTTTCTGCGCGGCGCCGTCGTGGTGTGCGCCGGTGTCTTCTTCTTCGGCCTCATCGACGACGTGAAAACGAGCAAAGTCTGGCAGCAGTCCTCCCTCATCGCTCCGGCGGAGACGGTGATCGACTGGTCGCTGCCGTATCTTCCCGACTGGTTCGCTTCGTTGCGAAACGGATCCTCTTCGCCGCTCTCTGCGGCGGGATTCCTCTCGCGAGCGGGCGGGGGAGCCAACGAATCATGAGAAAGGGCGTGCGTCAAGCACGCCCTTTTTTAATATCTTTCCATAAAGCAATCGGGCCCTAGCGCCCACACTTCCTTTACGAGGGACTCGACTATGTGCGGTATCGTTGCCATGATGTCTTCGGAGCCGGTGAATCAGCGCATTTACGACGCGCTTCACCTTCTGCAGCATCGCGGTCAGGACGCGGCGGGCATCGCCACGCTCGACGGTTTGGAATTCCATATGTACAAGGCCATGGGCCTTGTGCGCGACGTCTTTCGCACGCGCAACATGCGCGACTTGACGGGGAACATGGGGGTCGGGCAGGTCCGCTATCCGACGCAGGGGTGCGCGAGCTCGAATCAGGAGTCGCAGCCCTTCTACGTGAACGCTCCCTACGGGATCGCCTTTGCGCACAACGGCAACCTCACGAACGCCGAAGCTCTGAAGCAGGAACTCTATGAAACCGACCGCCGTCACATCAACACGACGAGCGACTCGGAAGTGCTCCTGAACGTCCTCGCGACCGAAATCTCCCGCGAAACCGTCTCGAAGTCGCTCGACGCCGAAGGGGTCTTCGCCGCGGTCTCCCGCGTTCACAAGCGTCTTCGCGGCTCCTACGCGGTCGTGGCGCTCATCGCCGGCAAGGGCCTTCTCGCCTTCCGCGATCCCTACGGCATCCGTCCGATCTGCTTCGGCTCGAACATGCAGGAAAACGGCAAGCTCGAATACATGGTGAGCTCGGAATCCGTGACGATGATCGGTCTCGGCTTCAAGGTCGAGCGCGACCTCGCCCCGGGCGAAGCCCTCTGGATCGACCTGAAGGGGAACGTTTCGACCCGCCAGTGCGCGGAAAACCCGGTGCTTTCGCCCTGCGCCTTCGAATGGGTCTACTTCGCGCGTCCCGACTCCACGATGGACGGCATCAACGTCTATGCGGCGCGCCTCAAGCTCGGCGAATACCTCGCCGAAACGCTCAAGCACGAAATCGACCTCTCGGAAATCGACGTCGTCATGCCGATTCCCGACAGCTCGCGCCCCTGCGCGCAGCAGCTCGCCCAGGTTCTCAACCTTCCCTACCGCGAAGGCTTCATCAAGAACCGCTACGTGGGCCGCACCTTCATCATGCCCGGCCAGGCCGTGCGCAAGAAGAGCGTGCGCCAGAAGTTGAACGCCATGCCCGTCGAATTCGAAGGGAAGAACGTGCTGCTCGTCGACGACTCGATCGTGCGCGGCACGACGATGCGCGAAATCGTGCGCATCGCCCGCGAGTCCGGCGCGAAGAAGGTCTTCGTCGCCTCGTCGGCTCCCCGCGTCATGTTCCCGAACGTCTACGGCATCGACATGCCGACGCGCTCGGAACTTCTCTGCGGCGACGGCCGCGACGCGAAGGCCGTGGCCGAGAGCCTCGGCGCCGACGCGGTCGTCTATCAGACGATCGACGGCTTGAAGAACGCTCTGCACGACCTCAATCCTTCGATTCCGCGCTTTGACTGCTCGTGCTTTGACGGCGACTACGTGACGGGCGACATCACCGAGGAATACCTCGCCCGACTCGACGCGGCCCGTGCAAAGCCCGCCCCCCAAAAAGATGACGCGGAAGAGGGCGAAGGCACGCAACCCATGTGCTAAAGTTTCCTCTTGCACGCTAAGCAAGTAAACGAAGTCGGTTCGTTTTTTCCGCGCTAGGCGCGTGCGGAAAAGGCGGACCGATTTTTCTTTGTCCACTCCGACTTTTCACCGGCCGTTTTCTCGGAGCACCGTTCGACATGCACTCTCTTCCCCTCATCACGACGTTGGTTCTCGCCTTCGGTCTTGCGCTCGTCTTCGGCTTTTTGGCCGAGCGCTTCGGCCGGGCACCGGCACTCGTGGGCTTCCTTCTCGCCGGGATCGCCGCCGGGCAGCACACGCCCGGGCCCTTCGCCGATCCGGAACTCGCGCATCAGCTCTCCGAAATCGGGGTGATGCTCCTGATGTTCGGGGTGGGATTGCACTTCTCGGTGCGCGACCTCATGAGCGTGAAGGGTATCGCCATTCCGGGCGCGGTCGGACAGATGGCGCTCGCGACTCTTCTCGGGGCGGTTGCGGCGCACTGGTTATGGGATTGGAGCTGGGGCGCGGGGATCGTCTTCGGTCTGTCGCTCTCCTGCGCCTCGACCGTGGTGCTCATCAAGGCGCTCGAAGTGCGCGGGCAGCTCACCAACCGGGACGGCCGCATCGCCATGGGATGGCTCGTCGTAGAAGACATCGCGACCGTTCTCATCCTCGTTCTTCTTCCGCCGCTCTCGGGACTTCTCGGAGCGCCGGGAAGCGAAGCGGCGAGCGGCAACGAGCTGATGAAGGACATTCTCATGACGCTCGTGAACGTCGCCGCCTTCATCGCGGTGATGTTCATCGTCGGGCGCCGCGCGATGCCGTGGCTTCTCTATCAGGTGGCCAAGACCGGTTCGCGAGAACTCTTCACGCTCTTCGTGTTGGCGGCCGCTTTGGGCGTCGCCTACGCCGCGGCGGCGATTTTCCACGTGAGCTTCGCGCTCGGCGCCTTCTTCGCCGGCATGGTGATGCGCGAGAGTCGCTTTGCGCACCGCGCGGCCACCGAATCGATTCCGCTTCAGGACGCCTTCTCGGTCCTCTTCTTCGTGGGCGTCGGGATGCTCTTTGACTGGCACATCCTCATCGAAGCGCCCGGACAGGTCCTCGTCGCGCTCCTCGTCGTGGTGTTCGGCAAGAGCCTCGCCGCCTTCGGGATCGTGCTCCTTCTGAAGCGCCCCCTGAAGACCGCGCTCACCGTCGGCGCGTCCTTGGCACAGATCGGCGAATTCTCCTTCATTCTCGCGGGGGAAGCCGTGGCGCTCGGTCTCTCCGACAACCGCATGGTGAACCTCATCGTGGGCGCGGCGATCCTTTCGATCGCGCTCAATCCGGTGCTCTTCGAGCTCACGGGCCGCGTGGAAAAACTTCTCGTCAACCGTTGGACCTGGGCGCGCCGCGCCGCCGAAAGAGGGACGGACGAAGTCGTCGAAGAGGAACGCGCCGACACGTCGACCCGCCCCATCTTCATGGCCGGGGACGGTCCGATGGTGCTCGATCTTGCCCGTCGCTGGCGCAAGTCCGGCATGAAGCCCGTGGTGCTTACGACGCACCATGAGGTGGCGCAGGAACTCGAGAAGGCGGGCGTCGACTACGTCGAGTGCGAGCCCGACGACGCCTCGTCGCTCGAGAACGCGGGGCTCGGCAAGGCGTTGAGCTACCTCATCTTCGCAAACGGCGCCGAAACGCTTCGCTATCACGCCGTCGCGCAGCGCATCGCCCCGAACGTTCCCTTCATGATCGTCGCCGACGATCCGGGCGTCTGGGTGGACGTCGCCGACAGGGAGGAGTCCAAGGTTCGGCTTCTCACGACCGCCGAACTCATCGAAGGAAAGCTCTGGGAAGTCGTTCTTCGCTCGGCCTTCCGCAAGCAGGCGGAGGATGAGGTACAAAAACAAAACGCGCCCGAAGGCGCGTCTGACAAGGCGGAATCCGCCGAACCGGCCGAGACGGAAGCTCGGGACCGGAGTTCGAACGGCAATTCCACATTGTGGAAAAAGTTGCTTGGAAAAGTCAATATATCGAAACTTCGTAAGGGAAACTGATCGTACGAAAAACCCTCCTTTATTGATTCCGCGCAAGAACTAAATGGGAGGGGGTCATAGAATGGTCGCAGGTGGAGAGCCTTCCTTGTTCTCATGCGAGAACAGACTCTTCGCCAAGACCAAAAAAGGAGAGATTTCCTATGATCGATCGTATTTCCCGTCGCAGCATGCTTACCGGTGCCGTGGCCGCTGGTGCCGCCTCGCTCGCGAGCTCCGTGGTTTCCGCCGCCCCTGCTACGAAGTGGGACGAAACCGTTGACGTGATCGTCATCGGTTCGGGTTTTGCCGGCTTGGCCGCTGCCATTGAAGCCAAGAAGGCCGGTGCCAACGTCGTGGTTCTTGAAAAGATGCCCACGGCCGGCGGCAACTCGATCATCAACGGCGGCATTCTGACCGCCACGGGTTGCCCGCAGCAGAAGAAGGCCGGTATCGAAGACTCGTTCGACCTCCTCGAAAAGGACATCCTGGTTGCCGGCAACTACATGAACGACAAGGCCAAGGTGCACCTGCTCGCCCAGTCCGCTCTGTCCAACTTCGAATGGACGGTCAAGGAACTCGGCGTTGAATACCTGCCCGACGCCATCGGTCAGGAAGGCGGTCACTCGGTTCCGCGTTATGTCACGACGAAGAACGGTTCCGGCTCCGGCATCGTCCAGAAGGAACTCGACAAGTGCAAGGAACTCGGCATTCCTATCCGTCTGCGCACCTATGTCCAGAACATCATCCGTACGGAAAAGGGTGTTGAAGGCGTTCGCGTCCGCGAAGGCTATCGCTTCCCGAATGAAGGCTCCGGCAAGGAAAAGACCATCCGCGCCACGAAGGGCGTGGTCCTCTGCTACGGCGGCTTCTCCGCTGACGTGAAGTTCCGCATGTTCCAGGACCCGAAGCTTGACGGCTCGCTCGACACGACGAACCAGCCCGGCGCCACGTCCGAACTCTGGCGTGAAACGATGGCCATCGGCTGCTTGCAGGTTCAGGACGACTGGATCCAGTGCGGTCCGTGGACCAGCCCGCGTGAAAAGGGCATGGGCATCGGCTGGCAGTTCAGCCAGACGGCCGCTGCCGAATATGGTCTGTGGGTCAACTCCGACGGCAAGCGCTTCGTGAACGAACTCGCCAACCGCAAGGTCCGCGCCGACGCCATCATGGTTGAAGGCACCGCCGGCAAGAAGTGCTTCTCGATCTGCAACGAAGCCAACGTCGCCCCGTTGAAGAAGCAGCGCCCGGGCTTCCTGGAACGCATGCTTGAACGCAAGATCGTTGAAAAGTACGACACGCTCGACGAACTCGCCAAGGCCGCCGGCATCAACGCCGAAAACCTGAAGAAGGAAGTCGCCGCGTTCAACGAAATCGTCAAGAACAAGGTTGACCCGGTTTGGGGCCGTTACATCAACAACGCCCAGACCCCGCTCACCGAAGGTCCGTGGTACTACGGCGACCTGTTGCCGAAGGTTCACCACTGCATGGGCGGTCTCGTCACCGACAACGACTGCCGCGTTCTCGACGTTCGCACCGACAAGCCGATTCCGCATCTGTATGCGGCCGGTGAAGCGACCGGTATGGTCCACGGCGCCGTCCGTCTGGGTTCCGTCGCCATTCTTGACTGCCTGGTCTTCGGCCGTATCTGCGGTCAGAAGGTCGCCGCGGAAAAGTAAGGCGCATCACTACGGGTTAATCCCGTTCTGACAGAAGGGGTCGCGAAAGCGGCCCCTTTTCTATTGGGGGCACAATTCTTTATCTTTTGTTGTTAACGGACATTTGATGTAATTTTTTTGCATCGGTATGAAGATAAAGGACATGGCGTGATGGATAACAGGATCGCCTCCGATCAAATCGTTCCCGAACGTGAGACGCTGACGGTTGCGTTCCAACAGGATTTCGAAGACAAAGCGTCCGACGGCGCTCTGATCGAAACGGTGGTCGGCATGGCGAATGCCGAAGGCGGGACTCTATACATCGGTGTCGGCGAAGAGGGCAGGATTTTCGGTGTGAGAACGGAGGCAGGAAACAACCCGGAGAAGGCGGTCGCCTTCATTGCATCGCACACGGTGCCGCCTTTGATCGTTTCCGCAGAGAGCGAAGAAGTCGAAGGCAAGAAAATCTGGGTTGTCCGGGTGCCGAAGGCCGAGGGCATCGTCGCTGCGCAGGACGGCAAGGTGTTGAAGCGACGTCTCGGGGTCGGAAAGAAACCCGGAACCTTTCCCCTCTATCCGCCCGAGTTCGTTTCTCGACTCTCCGATATTGGCCGGCTCGATTTCTCGGCCATGATCCTCTCCGGCACTTCCACGGACGATCTAGACGATTTGGAGCGGGAGGGACTACGGGCTTTCATGCGGAAAAACCGCGCGGAGAAAGGACTCGCGGATTTGGAGGACTCGGAGTTTGACAAAGCATTGGGGTTCGTGCGGGAAACACGGAGCGGTATTCTGCCGACCGTGGCAGGCCTTCTCATGATCGGAAAGGTGACCGTGATCCAACGGCGACTGTCCGGGGCAGGCATTATGTTCCAACATTTCTCGGGTTCGGTCGTTCGTTCGAGCCAGGAATTCGTCATGCCGCTTGTGTCGGGGTTCGAGGCCGTGCTCGACCGTTTCAGGGCACGAAACGAGGAGAGCGAATGGATGGACGGGTTTGTTCGTGTGGGAGTGCCGACATACTCCGAGCGAGCCTTTCGCGAAGCCCTCGTCAATGCTCTCTGCCACCGGGATTACGCTCGCCAGGGCTCCGTCGCGGTGAGCATGCTCGATGACGGATTGGAAATCGCCAGTCCGGGCGGATTTGTTTCGGGAATCACGCCGGAGAATCTCCCAACGTCGGAATCCCGTCCGAGGAATCCTCTCCTTGCCGACATCTTTCGGCGCATCGGTCTGGCCGATTGCCGCGGACGAGGGATCGAACGGATTCTGGAAGGAAATCTCGCATACGGACGTTCGGCTCCGGATTACACCGAATCGAACGAAGAGTGCGTACGGATTGTCTTTCCCAAGTGCGACGCCGATCGGGAATTTCAAAGATTTCTCATTCAAAGCCAACAAAGGTTGGGAGAGAAGATTGTGTTTCCCGAGTTGCTGATTCTGTCGGCCGTTCGGTTCGCCGGAAGTCTCACGTTGGCCGGTCTTCTGGAGGCGACGCATTTGTCGGAACAGCGTCTCGTACGTTACCTGAAAAGCTTGGCGGAAAAGGAGATGCTCGAAGGAGTGGGTCGCGGCAATGATCGAGAATGGATGTTGCAGGGGCTGTGCGGCAGGAAGGTCGGATCAGTTTCTTTCCCTGAAACCGGTCGAAAGGAGGCGTGGGCATTGCGTTTGGTGCGAGCCAATGCCACCGTAACGCGAGGCGACGTGATGGCGCATCTCGGTCTTGATGCGCAGGCCGCCTATCGTTTGCTTAAGAGACTTGTCGATAGAGGTTTGTTGGTGCGGGAGGGTTCGAAGCGCGGCAGCGTATACCGAACGCCGGAATAAGAAACGCGGTGACGAAAGAATTCGTCACCGCATTCAGGGGATGCGTTGGGACGCCGCTCGAAAGCGGCGTTCTCTCACTTTAGGCGTGCCAGGGCGCCTTTTCTTCACAGATCACGCCGTCCGTCATCGTGTAGCCTTCAAGGCTGCCGGCCTTCGTCTGAATGCAGACGAAAGCGATGCCTTCGTCGGCGGCGGCGCGCAGGGCGCGCTTGCCCGCGGGCGAGATGCGGAACCAGTCGCCGGCCTTCACTTCCACGACTTCGCCGTCGATCCAGAGTTCGCCGCGGCCTTCGAGAACGCCGTAGAGCTCTTCGTTCTGCTTGTGCGCATGCACGAACGGCACGGCGGCGCCGGCGGGCAGGCGGTTCACGGACACTTCGCAACCCGTGAGGCCGAGCTTGTCGTGGAGTTCCGTACGGGGCGCTTCTTCAAGCGAAATCTTCTGGAAGTTTTCAGACATGGTTTTTTCCTTGGATAGTTGAGGAATCCTCATTGCGGCGGACCGCTTCGAATTCCGAGGTGAAAATAAGGGTGCTCTTTTCGAGCAGTCGTTCGAGCAGAGTCAGATTGTCGGGACCAAGGGCGGCAAGCATTCGACGGTGGAGTTCTTCGGAAATTTCCGCGAAGACCTTGTCGAGCGCTTCGCCCTTTTCAGTGAGCCTCAGCCGTAGCACCCGGGCGTCCCGGGGATCGGGTTCGCGAAGGAGGTAGCCCGCCTTCTCGAGCTTTCCCGCGAGAACGGAGACGGTCGACTTGGTGCGGCCCGTGCGTTCCGCGAGTTCCGTCACCGTGAGGGAACCGCCTCCGAAAAGGTGCGTGAAGAGGTCCCCGTGCGCGGGGACGAGATCCTCAATGCCGCGGCGTTGAAGTTCCGCGATGAAAAACTCGTTGCTTCGGGTTCGAAAGAGACCTGCGAGAAAAGGAACGGTGGTTTGTTTGCGGTTGGCCATGGCAAACCTTACAAGATTGTTCGACGTCGAACGAAATCCTAGCACGAAATTTGTTTGATGTCGAACGATTTTCGAAAAAAGAGAGGGACCGTCTTGGAACGGTCCCTTTCAACGGGGAATTTCGGCACTCAGCGAAGCATGTCGCGGTGGGCGATTTCGCCCTCGCGGTTGGTCTGGCCGTAGCGCTTGCGAAGAAGCACGGTCGCGAGATCGGCCGCGTCCTTGGCGCCCACGGTGTCGCTCTCCAAGAACTGCGCCGCTCTCGGAACGATCACCGAAAGTTCCTTGACGAGTTCCTGCGAAGGATGCAGGAAGTAGACGGCGTTCATCGTGCGCAGAATCGGCGCGACGGGACGCGCCTCTTCAAGCGAAACCGCCATGGCGGCGAGAAGCGTCTGATAGAGGTCGGCCGGGCGGAGTTTTTCGCGCCAGGCGGTGACGTCGTCGAAGCGCCCGCCCTTGCTCTTGAATTCCACGCTGACGAGCCCCTTTTCGAGCATCAGGACGGCGTCGGGCTGCGCGACCAGGACGCCCGTGCGGAAGTTTCGACGGTCCGCCTCGCGAACGAGCACTTCGGAGGCCTTCTCGGGAAGGAAGGGAATGAGGCGACGAGCGGTGTCGTCCGCTTCGGGGAGTTCTTCGGGATCGAAAAAGACGGCGTGCACGGTCATGCCGGCGCAGGACGCGCTCTCGCGGCGAAAGAGGCCGGAAGAAACGAAGGGAAGCGTCCCGAGAAAGCGGACGCCTTCGACGTCGAGCGGTTCGACGAGCGGCGAGGCGGCCTGCGGCAGGGGCTTCGCTTCTTCACGTTTCGGTTCGGTCGAAGCTTCCGAACGGATGTGCGGTTCGAGATCGAGCGGCAGGAGCGTGTCGGCGCTGCGGATCTTCGAGAGGCCCACCTGCGGCGTCGTACGGCGCCGCAGAAGGAGAACGAGGATGATGCACAAGACGAGGATGACGAGCGCAAAAAGTCCGAAGATGGAGAAATCCTCCACCATCTGTTCCTTGATGGCCTGCCACATGCCCGTGAGAATCCGATCCATTTAACACGTCCTGTTTTTACGGAAGGCGCCGCTCCGGGCGGAGCGTCCTTCTCTGTGTCCGCCCGTGCGGGCGCGGGAGTCTTCTCCCATTTTCTCACCGCGGGGCTGCCGTGCAGAAGGGCGGGATGCGGATTTTCCCTTTGCCGCGGCCTTTTGCGGGGCCGCGAGGAAGGCAAAGACGGTCGGGACCTTGAGGAGTTCGCGTTCTTCCTCCGTCGCGCGCCGCCACGCCTCGATCGTCTTCGTTCGGATCGATTCGTTTTTTCCCGTCACGTCCTGCGCAACGCAGAGCCGCGTGTCGGGACGGAGTGTCTCGAGAAGGCTCTCCAACATCGTGCGGTTGCGGTAGGGCGTTTCAATGAAGAGGATCGTTTCGCCCCGGGCGGATTCGCGCTCTAGCGTAAGAAGCGCTTCGCGGCGCTCCGCGTCGGCGATGGGAAGGTAGCCCGTGAAACGGAAGTGCTGGCCGTCGAGGCCGCTTGCCATGAGCGTCAAAAGGAGCGACGAGGGACCGACGAGCGGCACGACGCGGCCCCCTTCGGCCTGCACGCGCGCAACGATCTGGGCGCCCGGGTCGGCGACGCCGGGACAGCCCGATTCGCTCACGATCGCCATGTCAAAGCCCTCGCGAAGGGGCTCGAGCCACGCGTCGATCTTCGCGGGATCGGGCTCGTGCCCGATCTCGACGATGGAGAGCGACGCAATGGGCTTCGGATGTTCGAGATCCTTGAGGTAGTGGCGCGCCGTCTTGGCGGCTTCGACGAGAAAGTGGTCGATTTGACGGGCCTTTTCGCGCACCTCGGTTGGAATCACCGAAGTGAGCGTTTCCTCACTGATCACCGTGGGGAGAAGGTAAAGCGTTCCCGACATGGGCGTTCTCTTATTGAAGTCCGGGGAGAACCGGAAGACCGGCGCGGCCGAGCATCGTCGTCACCTTCATGAGGGGAAGGCCGATGAGCGACGTCGGGTCGTCCGAGGTGACGCTTTCCATGAGCGCGATCCCGAGCTTTTCGATCTTGGCCGAACCCGCGCAGTCAAAGGGCTGTTCGCGGTCGACGTAGGCTTCGATCGTCTCGCGCGAAAGAGAACGCATCTTCACGACGGTGAGCGACTCTTCCTTCTGGGCCGCGCCGTCGGCGGCGAGGACGCAAAGCGCCGTGTAGAAGGTGACGGTCTCGCCCTGCATGGCTTCGAGCTGCGCGATCGAGCGTTCACGCGTATGGGGCTTGCCGAGCTTTTCGCCCTTGAGGTCGGCGACCTGGTCGGAGCCGATCACGATCGACCCCGGGTACATCGCCTGCACGGCGCGGGCCTTCTCTTCGGCAAGGCGGAAGGCCGTCTGACGGGGCGTTTCGCCGGGGAGCGGCGACTCGTCGATGTCGGGACTCACGGCCTCGTAGGGAAGGCCGAGACGGTCAAGAAGTTCGCGGCGGTAGCGCGAGCTCGAGGCGAGAATGAGGGTGGGCATGATGAAAATCTCAAAAAGGGGAAAGGTGCGGTCATTCTACCGAATGGGGCTTCGGGGCGCCTCGGCGGGCGGGACGACGCCCGCCGAAAGGACGCCGCTCAGGCCCCGCGGCGGCGCTTGTCGCCGCGCTTCAGCACGATGCCGCCCGCAAGAAGACCGGTGAGAAGAAGGAGCGTGACGGAGAGCGAGCGCAAAAGCCCCCAGTGCTCCGCCAGAAAACCGAAGAAGGGCGGGAAAAAGAGGAGCCCCCCGTAGGCAAAGAGCGCCACGACCGAGGTCGCGCGCTCAAGCGGCATGCCGCCGAAGCGCCCGGCGAGCGCAAAGAGAATCGGCACGACCGGAGCGAGTCCCGTCCCGAAGACGGCGTAGCCCGCAAGCGATACGGTCCAGTGGGGCGCAAAGAGAACGATCGTCATGCCGCAAAGCGCAATGACGGCCCCGGTGAGAAAGACGTTGACGTCCCCGTAGGCGGCGCGCAGACGGTCGGCGATCAAGCGGCAGGTGAGCGCGCAGGAGCCGAAAACGCCGTAGCAGAGCGCTGCCATGGATTCGGGCGCACCCTGGACCTGATGAAGAAAGAGACTTCCCCATTCGGCCGAAGCGCCTTCGGTCACGTAAGTGGCGGACGACAGAACGCCGCAGAAGACGACGAAGCCCGTCACGCGGCTTTTGACCTTCGACTTTTCCGCGGAGGGCTCCTGGAGTTCTTCGGGGACGGGAAGGTAGTGCTGCGCGCGAAGGAGCACCAAAAGAAGAATCGCGCAGGGGAGAACGAAATTCCAAAGAGGCGCGACGGCGAGGCCCGTAAAGACCGCGGCCGAAATCGAGCCCGCGACGACGCCCACGTTGTAGCCCGCGTGAATGACGTTCATCGACGCCTTCTTCCAGCGGCGCTCGACCTCGATACCCGCCACGTTCACCGCGACGTCGAGAAGCCCGAAGCCGAGTCCCACAAGGGCCGTGGCGACGGCGAGAAGCGCAACCTGATTTGCGAGGCCCGCAACGAGGAGTCCAAAAAAGAAGATGACGGAGCCCGCCAGACTCACGGCCTTGACGCCGAAGCGGCGCACGAGGTGTGCGGCGCCCGAAAGCCCCACCACGGAGGCGGCGCCGAGCGCGAAGAGGACGAGCCCGAGCTCGTCCGACGCGGCGCCCGTCTGTTCCTTGAGCGACGGAATGCGGGCGGTGAAGAGACCGTAGGCAAGGCCCGAAGCGGAAAAGAAGAGAAAAGCGGCGAGACGCGCCTGAGCGTAGGTGAGGGTCTGCATGGAAAACGTTTGAAACGCAACGACCTCCATTGTAGCCGCTTCGCGAAAAATTCCTTGCCGGAAAGAGAACGTCTGAAAAGGGGAAAGGGGGCGGAGCGGTGTATCATGAGGATCCTTCCGAAAAAGTATGGAATTTCCAGTCATGGACGTTTTGGACGCATTTGAATTTGCCCGTCGGGCCGAACATCTTTCGGGCGAACTCCCCGCCGAAGACCTCGCCAACTTCCGCTCGTTTCTCGCGGACGCGCCCGTCACGGTGCGCTATGAACTGACTGGCGTGCCGAAGGTGATGAACCTTCCGGGGCTTCACGCCAAAATTCACGTTGAGGCGGCGGTGCCCTGTCCTCACTGTCTCGAACCCGTGCCCTACGAAGACGACATCGAGATCACCTTCGCCTTCGTGAAGTCCGAGGCCGAAGCCGACCGCCTGCCGATCGACGAGGACGAACCCGGCGTCGACGTGGTGGTGGGCTCGAAGAAGCTCTCGATCGCGGCGCTTCTCGAAGAGGAACTCATCCTCTCGATTCCGAACATCGCGCACGAAGACTGCGATGACGAAGCGGACTACGAAGACAAGACACCGGAAACGGAAGCCGAAAAGCGCCCGAACCCCTTCGCCGCGCTCGCGTCGCTCAAGAAGGCCTCGTGATGAGGGGCTCGTCCCTCTTGGGGCTCGCGGGCCGCTGGCTTCTGCTCGTCTGGGGGATGCTCGTCGCGACGGCGGGCATCGTCTTCATCACGCGCGCGGGGCTCGGCACGACGCCGATCAGCACGGTCCCCTTCACGGTCGGCGAAATCACGGGCCTCACCTTCGGCGAAGCGACCTTCGCCGTGAACATTCTCTTCGTCCTCGTGCAGTGGGCGCTGCTTCGCTCGCGCTTTCACTATTCGAGCTTCTTTCAGATCCCGATCGTCTCGGTCTTCAGTTGGTTCATCGACCTTCACATGGGCTGGACCGCCTGGATCGGCGACGACCCGTACGTGGTCCGCTTTCTCTGGGGCCTTCTCGGAAACCTCTTTCTCGCCTTCGGGATCTACTGGCAGGTCGCCTCCAAAACGATCGTGCAGCCGGGCGAAGGCATGGTCCTCGCCTTTTCGGTGGTGCTCCGAAAAAGCTTCGGGACGATCAAGATTTGGAACGACGTGACGCTCGTGCTTCTCGCCGTGATCCTGGGCTTCGTCTGCCTCGGACACGTCGCGGGCGTGCGCGAGGGAACGGTCGTCTCGGCCTTTTTGGTGGGCTTTCTCATCAAGGGGATCGCGGCGCTTCGGGCGAAATGGGGCGCCAAGGCCGACGGGAAGAAGGACGAAACCGATTCGGCCGACGCCGAGAAAATCGAATCGAAGGCTTGAGGAAAACCTTCGTTTTTGCGGGTCAATTTGAGGGAATCGGGCAAGCCTCGGAAAGAATCCGCATTGTTTGGCCTCCCTTTCGGGTGCATACTGAAAAATTGAAGGCGTCTCCTCCGGGTGAAGGAGACGCAAACGCTACGAAAGGAGAAACGAACATGTCCTGCTGCTGCCACGAAGACAAATGCGCCGCCAAGCCTGCCGACGGTGAATTTCCGCAGGCCCCGGTCGTGGGCTGCCGCCGCGTCGGTCCCGACTTCTGCGGCGAAAAGGCGAAGGTCTACTTCACGCGCAAGATCGACGCCGAACATCTGAAGAAGCTCTATGCGCTCGTGAACGGCGAAATCATCGGGAAGGTCGCCATCAAGCTCCACACGGGCGAACGTCACGGCCCGAACATTCTGCCGCGCGACATGGTCGAAGCTTTCCAGAAGGACATTCCCGACAGTACGATCGTCGAAACGAACACGCTCTACGTGGGCGACCGCGACACGACGGAGAAGCACCTTGAAACGCTCAAGGTGAACGGCTGGACCTTCTGTCCGGTCGACATCATGGACGCCGAAGGCACGACGATGCTTCCCGTGAAGGGCGGCAAGCATTTCAAGGCCGTGTCGATGGGCAAGAACATCCGCAACTACGACTCCATGGTCGTTTTGACGCACTTCAAGGGGCATGCGATGGGCGGCTTCGGCGGTTCCATGAAGAACATCGCCATCGGCTGCGCCGACGGGAAGATCGGCAAGCAGCAGGTCCACGCGATCGACGATGTTTCGAAGCCCTGGGATCAGTGGCCCGGCAAGGAACTCCTAATGGAAACCATGTCGGAATCCGCCAAGGCCACGTGCGACCACTTCGGCAAGCGCATCTGCTTCATCAACGTGATGCGCCGCATGTCGGTGGACTGCGACTGTGCGGGCCTCGCCGCCGCGGAACCGACGATTCCCGACATCGGCATCGTCGCCTCGACCGACATTCTCGCCGTCGATCAGGCGTCGGTCGACCTCGTCTATTCGCAGACGCACAACCACGATCTCGTCGAACGCATGGAATCGCGCCACGGCCTCCATCAGCTCACCTATATGCGCGAGCTCGGCATGGGCGCCGCGAACTACGAACTGATCGAAATCGACTGATTCGGATTTCTTGTCCCGCAGGGCCGCGACATGACGCGGCCCGACACGAAGAGGGCGGCCGCGAGGCCGCCCTTCGTCATATCCGGCTTTCGTCAGCGTTTGCGCTGCACCGCACGCGCCTCCTCTTCGGAAAGCGAGAGCGTGTCGAGCAGTTCCCGCACAACCCGCAGACGGTCTTCGGGGCGCTCGGCGGCCTGATCGACCCGAAGCCTCGTGGGCCCGATCATGCGGGCGCCCTTTCTCGTCTGCAAAAGCGTGATGAGCGCCATCGGTTCGATCTTGGCCTTCTCATCGAAAACGATGATCGTTGCCGTTTCGGCGGCGTCGATCTTGCGAACGCCCAGGGCTTCGCAGCGAAGGCGGAGCTTATGCACGTCCGCGAGGCGCTTGGCAGCGTCGGGGAGTTTTCCGTAGCGGTCGGCCAAGGCTTCCGTCGTCTTTTCGATGTCGTAGACTTCGGCGGCGCTGGCGAGTTCCTTGTAGAACCCCAGGCGCGAAGAGACGTCGGGAACGTAGTCGGAGGGAAGGAGCGCCGGGGCGTGGAGATTGATGTCGGTCGTGCTCGCCAGGGGCGACTCGAAGTCGGGCGTTTCGCCCCGCTTCAAGGCCTTCACGGCTTTCTGAAGCATGCGGTTGTAAAGATCGAACCCCACCTCCGCGATTTCGCCCGACTGGTGTTCGCCGAGCACTTCGCCGGCACCTCGGATTTCCAGGTCGTGCATCGCGAGGTGGAAGCCGCTTCCGAGGTCTTCGAGGGCCTGAATCGCTTCGAGGCGCTTGGCGGCCTGCTTCGTGATCGCGCCCGACGGGGGCGTGAGGAGGTATGCGTAGGCCTGGTGGTAGCTTCGGCCCACGCGTCCGCGCAGCTGATGGAGCTGCGCGAGCCCGAACTTGTCGGCGCGTTCGATCAGAATCGTGTTGGCGCTCGGCACGTCGATCCCCGTCTCGATGATGGTGGAGCAGAGAAGGACGTTGTAGCGCTGCTGATAGAACTCGCGCATGATGCGTTCGAGTTCGCGCTCGTTCAGCTGTCCGTGCGCGACCGCGATGCGCGCTTCGGGGATGAGCTTCGCAAGGTGCTCGCGGCGGTTTTCGATCGTCTCCACTTCGTTGTGAAGGAAGTACACCTGACCGCCGCGCTTCAATTCGCGGATCACGGCTTCGCGGATGAGGCCGTCTTCCTCGGGCTGCACGAAGGTCTTCACCGACAACCGTCGTTCAGGAGCCGTGGCGATCACGGAGAGGTCGCGAATCCCTTCGAGACTCATCGAAAGCGTGCGCGGAATCGGCGTGGCCGTGAGCGTGAGGATGTCGACCTCGGCGCGGAGTTTTTTCAACTGTTCCTTCTGCCGCACGCCGAAGCGGTGTTCTTCGTCGATCACGACGAGGCCGAGGCGCGCAAAGGACACCTTGTCGCTCAAGAGCTTGTGCGTCCCGATCACGATGTCGACCGTTCCTTCGGCAAGGCCTTCCAGGGTGCGCTGGGTTTCCTTGCCGGTGCGGAAGCGCGAGAGTTCCGCAACGCGAACGGGCCAGGGCGCAAAGCGGTCCTTGAAGGTCTGGGCGTGCTGTTCGGCGAGAAGAGTCGTCGGACAGAGGACCGCGACCTGCTTTCCGCCCATCACGGCCATGAAGGCCGCGCGAAGGGCCACTTCGGTTTTGCCGAAGCCCACGTCCCCGCATACGAGGCGGTCCATGGGGCGGCCCGACGTCATGTCTTCAAGGACGGCCTTGATGGCAGAGGCCTGATCGGGCGTTTCGTCAAAGGCGAAGCCTTCGGCAAAGGCCTCATAGTCGGCGGCCGACACCTTGAAGGCAAAGCCCGGACGGCTCTGCCGCATCGCGTAGAGGTGGAGGAGTTCCGCCGCCGTGTCGCGGACCTGTTCCGCGGCCTTTTTCTTCGCCTTTTCCCAGTCGCCGCGCCCGAGCGTATGAAGGGGCGCGTGTTCCGGATCGGCCCCGCCGTAGCGGGAAATGAGGTGCAGATTCGCAATCGGAACGAAGAGCTTCGCGTCGTTCTTGTATTCGAGCCGCAGGAATTCGGCTTCGCCCTCGTCGGTGGTCATCTTCTCGAGACCGAGGTAGCGCCCGATCCCGTGCTCGAGGTGAACGACCGGGTCGCCCACCTTGAGTTCCGTGATGTCGCGAACGAGCATCTCGACGTTCGTCGACTGCGCGCGGCGGCGAAGCCGCGTACGGCGGGGACTCGCCGCATAGAGTTCCGTTTCGGTGAGAAACGCGATCTTTGGGTGGTCTATGCGCGTGCCCTGATAAAGCGGGCCCGTCGTAAGCCCCACCAGGGCGTCGGACGCGAGAAAGTCGTCAAAGGTTTCGAATTCGGAGAAGTTGAGGCCCGAGGCTCGGAAGAGGTCGGACATCGTCCCCTGACGCCCCACGGAGGAGGCGAGCAACAGAACGCGCTCACCCCGCACACGGCTCGTCTCCGTGAAGTCGAGCAGCGCCTTCACGGGGTTCTGGCTCTTGCGGTCGATCGCGACGCACTGAAGGTCCTTGGCCGAACCCTGCTCGACGCGGCGGATCGTAAAGCGCGCGAAGGGCGCGAGCGACGTGAAGAAGTCTTCGGGGGTGAGCCAGAGTTCCTTGGGGTCGAGCGCGGGGCGCAGAGGGTCGGACGCGAGAATGCGGGCGCGCTGCGTCGTTTCACGAAGGAACCCTTCGAGCGCCTTCTGAATGTCGCCCACGAACACCACGCGCGTTTCGGGCGTGAGATAGTCGGCAAACGTCGCCGTTTCGTCAAAGAAAAGCGGCTGATAGTATTCGATCCCCGGCGAGAGAATGCCGTTTCCAGCGTCCTTATAAGGGAGGAACTTGCTCGGATCGCCGGGGAAGCGCACGCGCCAGCGCTGACGGAAGGCAGTGAGGGCCTCATCGTTCACCGGAAATTCGTGTCCCGGCAGGAGGCGGATTTCGTCCACCTTTTCCATCGAGCGCTGCGTCTCGACGTCGAACCAACGGATCGATTCGATTTCGTCGTCGAAGAAGTCGAGTCGGAAGGGACGGTCCGTTCCCATGGGAAAGACGTCGACGATTTCGCCGCGCACGGCGAATTCCCCCGCCGCGAGGACTTCCTTTACGTTGGCGTAGCCCGCCTTGACGAGATTCGATTTGAGCGAGGTGAGGCTCACCGTGTCGCCCGTGCGGAAAAAGAACGTGTTCCCGCCCACAAACGACACCGGCGCGAAGCGCTGCGACGCGGTGACGGCGGAGACGAGCACTACGTCCCCTTCGGAGCGTTCGGTCGACAGGCGATAGAGCGTCGCGAGGCGTTCGGAGACGAGGTCTTCCTGCGGGCTCAGAACGTCGTAGGGCAAGGTTTCCCAGTCGGGGAGGCTCGAGACGGAAAGGTTCGGCGCAAACCAGCGGATTTCCTGCGAGAGGCGGTAGACGTCCGCCGCATCGGCGCAGATCACGACGAGGCGCTTTTTCTGTGCCTTGGCTTCAAGTCCCGTCTGGGCGAGCGCGAGGGCGTCGCTTGCGAGCGTCGGAAGCGAGAGCGCATAGCGGTCGCCCGGTTGAAAGGCAAAGGGACTTTTGGAGAAAAGCGGCGAAATCGAATCGAGAGCCATGGCGTCGGAAAAGCTTGTCGAAAGGTCCAAACCGTAGGAAAGAGTTGACTATAGCGCAAGTCGACGCGGCAATGAACCGACGCCGGAAGAGGAGAAAGATTCTTCCGGGGTGGGTTTCGGACGGGAGTCGGCTACAATGTCCGCAACAACACCCCGCAAGCCTAGCCGTACCGAGGGTGCCCTCGGACGTGACGCTCACTCCGCGGGGTTTTTCATTTTCAGTGCGCCCGAAAAGAAGAAAGGACCCGTGTTGAAACACGAGTCCTTTCGGGTCAAACCGTTCGAATCAGGCGATTAGAACTTGTAGACCATCTGGAGGCCGAGGAGGTAGGCGTCCAACTTGCGGAAGCGGCCTTCCTTGTTGCCATTGGAATCATACAGATTACGTTCGTGCACGCCGTGGAGGTGGGCAAACGACACGTCGGTCTGGAAGTTGTCGCTCCACTTGAAGGACGAACCGATGGCGAACCACCAACGGTCGGCGTCCGGAATGATGGCCGTACGGTACTGCGGATTGGCGATCGGCGAGGATTCGTAAGCGATGCCGCCGCGTAGCGTCCACCAGTCGGTGAGACGAAGGTCCATACCGAGCGAACCGAGGTAGGTGTCGCGCCACTTGTTTGGGATGCTCTTACCGACGCTAGGACTGTTGGTAGTGATTTCCAACTGATCAAAAGAAGACCAATCCGTCCAACGGAAAGTGCCGTAGAGGCTCACGAGGTCGTTGACGTCCCAAGCAACAGAAGCCATCGCCCAGGCCGGAGCCGTGACCGTGGCGTAGCCGTCGTATGACTGCGTATTAACGAAATTACCCAAGGCACTCAAAGAAGGGTCCCCGGTACCGATCAACGTGTCTCCGGAAACATCAACATTGCCAATTTTGGCTCGATCCAGCGTGAAATCCCCTTCAGCGTCATGGCGAATCTGGGAGCGATAGGAAACGCCCACGCGGAAGTTTTCAACGGGCGACCACATGAAGCCGACGTTCCAACCCCAGGCGATGCTGTCAGCATCAATTTCACTTTCAGCAGTAACATCTCCTTTCAGCGGGCTTGCCGAATCTTCTGGAATGGAACCAAATTTGTTGCGGATCTTCAGGTCAGCCTGCGCGTACTGAATGGAGGCGCCGAACCCCACGCTAAATTTTTCGCTGAGCTTGAATGCAAAGTTCGGGTTCAAGTCAAACGTGAGAATGGTGGCGGAAATGCCGTGCTGATTGCCGGCCCAGTCGTCATCGTATTCGGTGCCCATGCCGAACGGAACCGTCATCCCGAGACCGAACCAGACCTTGTCGTTGATCTGATGAACGAAGTAGCCGTGAGGAATGGCCTGCGACTTGTTGCGGCCGTTCGCGGTCGTGCCGTCTTCACCGACATAGTCAAGGTTGAGACCGATGCCGACGAAACCGGCCTGCAGGGCCGTGCCCTTGTGCAGGACCATCGTGGCCGGGTTGTAGTAAACGCCCGAGAGGTCGGTGCCGTCGACGCCGGCGCCGGCATAGGCGCGGCCGAGGGAACCGGCGGACTGTTCGGTAAGCATGAAGCCCGCGGCGTGAGCCGTCGAGGCAAAGGCGGCAGCTACGGCGATCGCGGTGAGCGCGACTTTGAAAGCAGCACGTTGCACGGAAGTACTCCTTGGATTTCGTGTCGATTGAATTTTGAGGGAGGAGCGCACGGGGGCGCT
The DNA here is from genome assembly GCA_900543805.1 of uncultured Sutterella sp. Taxonomy (GTDB): domain Bacteria; phylum Pseudomonadota; class Gammaproteobacteria; order Burkholderiales; family Burkholderiaceae_F; genus Sutterella; species Sutterella merdavium. The sequence continues at coordinate 45,523 of UQTE01000006.1, read as the reverse complement.
CCGCGAGAAAAGCTTTGCGAATTTTGCCGAGAGGAGAGACGTCGGGAAAAGGTGAATTTTAGGTGTTAACCCTAATACAGAGAGAGGACTAAACCTTCGGATTACCCATCGGTACGCCGGGGTTCTCCCCGCTTCGATATCGCGTCCGACGGAGAAGTATGACCAGGTTTTGTCACGTTCCTCCGCCCGCCTTTCTGAGGCGATTTCCGTTGGGAAACCGGGAATATCCGTTCGGGAAAACTCCCGACTTGCTTCCGTAAAAGTTCACGAATATGCTCAGGCTGAATGCGTTCGGATACAACGAATCCGAGCGCTCTTCTACGGGGTTGATCGGTGTGGAAGGACTTGAAGCCGGGCGGCCCTGAACGGGACTTTCCCAAATCTGAAAGGAGACCCTCATGAGTCTGAAACGCAGAGACTTTTTGAAGACGGGATTTGCGGCGGGCGCCGCGATGGCCGCCGCGGTCGGTGCGGTGGAAGCCAAGCCCAAGAAGCCGGACCCGAAGAAAAAGGACGAGGTGTACGACGTCGTCGTGGTGGGTGCGGGCTTTGCCGGGATGTGCGCGGCGCTGGAAGCTGCGGAGCAGGGCGCGAAAACCGTTCTGCTCGAGAAGATGGGCCGCCCCGACGGCACGACCATCTACTCCTCTGGCTGGATCGCCGCGGTCGGAAGCCGCTTCCAGAAGAACCATCCGGAAGACAATGAAGAAGCTTTCTTCAACGACATGATGAAGCTTTCGGGTTACCGCTCCGACCCCGAACTCGTGCGCGTTTACGCGAAGGAAGCCGGAAAAGGCATCGACTGGCTCGCCGACCACGGCACGCCGTTCTTCCTTTGGGAAAACCTCCCCGCGCCGGAACTCTCGCGCTGCGTCATCAGCCCGGGTGAAGGCATTACGGGCGGCTCGATGCTCCTTCGCTGCCTCATGGCCGCGCTCAAGAAGAAGGGCGTTCCCATCCACTACAACACCAAAGCCGTGAAGCTCCTCGCGAACGACGTGATGGAAGTCGAAGGCGTCGCCTGCATCACGCCCGAAGGTCGCAAGCACTACCGCGCCAAGGGCGGCGTGATTCTCACGACGGGCGGCTTCGGCGCGAACGAAGCGATGGTCTGTCAGTACATCGGTCCGTGGGCCTCGCGCCTCATCGTGCGCGGTTCGCCCTGGATCACGGGCGAAAACATCCTGATGACCCAGGAAGTGCATGCGAAGCTCGTCAACATGGACCAGTTTTATGCGGGCCCGATCACCCCGACCGGCCACGCCAATCCGTCGCCCTTGATGCACGCGGGCTACGGCATTCAGGTGGGCACGAACGGCAAGCGCTTCGTTCCGGAAACCTGGCTCCAGGTCCCGAAGGCGAAGGCTATCGCCCAGCGCACGCCCGACAACCGCAGCTTCATGCTGATCGGTCAGGACGCGGACGCGAACGACAACATCCTCTCGAGCACGATCAAGCGCTTCTCGCGTCTCGGCTATGAAGTCTTCAAGGGCGAGACGATCGAAGAGGTCGCCAAGGCCGCGGGCGTTCCGCCCGAAGCCCTGGTCGAAACGGTGAAGACCTTCAACGAAGCCGTGAAGGCCGGAAAGGCCAAGGAACTCGATCCTCCTTACGAATATGAAACGCCGCATGCGCTCGAGACGGGCCCCTACTACATGATCCCGGCCGCTGGCGGCATGGCGAGCACCATGGGCGGTCCGAAGATCAATCCGGACGCGCAGGTGATTAACTTCGAAAACCGTCCGATTCCCGGTCTTTATGCCGCAGGCGCCGCGGCGGGCGGCCTCTGGTATCAGGACGACATCGGCGGCAACCAGTTGGGCGGCGGCATGGTCTTCGGCCGCGTGGCGGCCCGTCATGCGGCGGCCCGCGCCAAGGCCGCTCCGGTCAAGAAGGCTCCGGCGAAGAAGTAAGGAGGACGGATCATGAGAAAAAACGTTTTGATGGGTTTGCTGCTTGCCGCCGGTCTCGTCATGTCGGCGCAGGCTTCGGACTTCTTGGCTGACCGTCACGCCACGCGCGGCGTCGCGTGCGCCGCCTGCCATGACGGCAAGACGACGCCCGCTCCGGGCGCGACCGTGAAGAGCGAAACGTGCCTCAGCTGCCACGGTCCGGCCGATAAGCTCGCCGAACGCACGAAGAAGGTGGACCCGAATCCGCATTACAACCACCTGATCGACGTCGGGTGCCTGGAATGCCACCGGGGCCACAAGCAGAGCGTCAACATGTGCTCGTCGTGCCACAACATTCACTACAAGGTGCCGTAATCTTCGGCCAATCCTGAGTGAATGAACATCGGCGGGGCGCTTTCTCCCAAAGAAGGCGCCCCGCCTTTTTGTCGCCTCCCCTAGAATGTCTTCGTCGCAACCTTCTGAGAAACAGGTTATGGAACCCAAAATTGCCGCGCTCGTCTGTGCGGCGGGGGTCGGAAGCCGCATGCGCGCCGATCGCCCGAAGCAGTACCTCCCGATTGCGGGACGTCCCATGCTGACGTCGACCGTTCTGGCGCTTGCCTCCGTGGAACGGATCGACGAAATCGTCGTGGTGGTGAGTCCCGAAGATCCCTACATCGACGAAGTGAAGAAGGACTTTCCGCCGCACGTTCGCGTTCTGCGGGCAGGCGGCGCCGAACGGGCCGAGTCCGTTCGAAACGGGCTCGTGGCGTCGGGTTGGCACGACGACGTCTGGGTCCTCGTCCATGACGCGGCGCGTCCCTGCGTGCGTCCGGGCGAGGTGGGGGCGCTCCTTGACAAGGTGCTCTCCGACGAGACGCTTGACGGCGGCATTCTCGCGCAGCCCTCGGCCGACACGATGAAGCGCGCCGACGAAGAGGGCTGCATTCTCGAAACGGTCCCGCGCACGGGTCTCTGGCGCGCGGCGACGCCGCAGCTCTTTCGTCTGCGGCCGCTTCGCGAAGCCCTCTCGGGGGATCTGACGGGCATCACCGACGAAGCGAGCGCCATGGAGCGCCGGGGAGCAAAGATCGCGCTCGTTCCTTCGCGCGCCACGAACTTCAAAGTCACCGAACCCGCCGACCGAGCCTTGGCGGGCCTCATTCTGGGAGAAAAGAACATGCTGCCGATCCGCGTGGGACAGGGCTACGACTCGCATCGTCTGGTGGAGGGACGCCCCCTCATTCTGGGCGGCGTGCACATCCCCTTTGAAAAGGGGCTCGACGGCCACAGCGATGCGGACGTGCTGTTGCATGCGGTGACGGACGCCCTTTTGGGCGCCGCGTCCTTGGGTGACATCGGCACGCATTTCCCGCCGAGCGACCCGAAGTGGAAGGGCGCGGACTCCGGAAAACTTCTCTCTGCCGTTTTGGGACTCGCCAAGGAAAAGGGCTGGCGCGTCGTGAACCTCGACGCGACGGTCGTGTGCGAGCGCCCGAAGCTCGGCAACTACAAGGCGACGATCCGCGAAAACGTCGCGAAGCTTTTGGAAGTCTCCGTCGACGCCGTGAGCATCAAGGCGAAGACGAACGAAAAGATGGACGCCGTCGGGCGTGAAGAGGGGATGGTCGCGCAGGCGGTCATTCTCCTCGCCCGGAACGACGGCTTCTGACGAATCCCCTTGAAACGCAACGCCCTCGGACGGAACCGAGGGCGTTTTGCCAAGAACGAAGGAAGAAGGACCGTCAGGCCGACTTTTCGGCCTTTTCCGGAGCTTCCTTCTCCTTTGCCTTCTTCTTTTTGGGCGTGACGGCAGGGAAGGTGAGCCGCACGCGCAGACCGTGGGGTTCGGCCGACTCGAGCTTGACGCTTCCGCCCGAGCGGCGGACGATGCGGTCGACGATGGCGAGCCCGAGGCCCGTCCCCGTGACGCCGCTTCGCGCACTTTCGCCGCGCTCGAAGGGCCGCATCACGCGTTCGCGCTGATCTTCGGGAAGGCCCTCCCCCTGATCCTCCACGACGAGTTCGGCGTTCTTCCCGACCTTGCGCACGAAGACCTTGAGGCGGAGATTCCCGTCTTCGCTTCGCCCGTAGCGCGAGGCGTTCGTAAAGAGATTCTGGATCGCGCGCGAGAGTTCGATCGGGTGCGCCATGACGAGGTGCCCGGTCTCCAACGACACTTCGGTTTCGATCGTCGAGTCGCTCTTGAGACGCGCGTTGTCCATCGCGGCCTTCACGGCTTCGCCGAGATCCACTTCGACCTGTTCGGACTTGTTGCGGCGCGCATAGGCGAGGAACTGCGTGACGATGTTTTCCATCTGTTCGAGGTCGCTCACCATGGCGTTGCGGGATTCCTCCGAGAGGTTCGCAAGTTCCACTTCGAGCCGCAGACGCGTGATCGGCGTGCGAAGGTCATGCGAGACCCCCGCAAGGAGAAGCTCCCGGTCCGCGTCCATGCGGCGCAGATCCTGCACCATGCGGTTGAAGCTGATGTTGACCGCCTGGATTTCGGCCGTTCCGGAATTTTCGGGCAAGGGATCGGGGACCTGCCCCTGTCCGAGCTGTTTCGATGCGGCCGAAAGCGCTTCGAGCGGCTTGATGACGTGGCGCGCAAGGAGCGTGGCGCCGAAAAGCGACGCCAGGCACGCGGCCACCGCCCACCAGACCCAGCTCGTGCCGTAGGGCGGATCGAGAAGCTCGTCGGAGGTCTGCAGCCAATAGGCGTCGCCGTCGATGTCGACCGACACCCAGAGGCCCTTGATGCCGTTCACTTCCGCCGCGAGGACGGTCGACTGGCCGAGGTTCGCCTTGACGAGCTGTTCGATGAGCGAATTGAAGCCGTCGTTCGGAAGGGGCCGCACGCGGTCCGTATTTTCGCGCGGACTGATGAGGAGCTCTTCGCGGGCGGCGAGCACCGTGAGGAGATCCTTGCGGTAGAGCGGATCGGCCGTGACGAGGGCGTAGCGCGTCAGGTTCGCCGTCGAGACGATGTGCTGCGCCACCCCTTGGGAATAGGGGAGTTCGCTTAAGACGCGAAAGCTTTGCAGCCACCCCACCACGCTGAAGAAGATGAGGCTGCACAAAAGCAGAAAGGTGCGCCAGAAAAGACTCGGGCGGTGATTCGGAGGAATGGCAATCATCGGAAGAAAAGGGGCCCGCACGGACGGGCCCCGGAGAATCGTGTTTTTTCCATCCGATCGGGTGCCCGGCACCCGATCGAAATGCGGGGCGCGTTACTTCGCCGCGTCCTTCTTTTCGCCTTCTTCGGGCGCGGGATCGTCCGGAATGAAGACGTAGCCGAGACCCCAGACGGTCTGCAGATAGCGGGGCTTCGAAGGATCGGGTTCGATCAGCTTGCGCAGACGCGAGACCTGGACGTCGAGCGAGCGGTCGAAGGCTTCGTATTCGCGGCCGCGGGCCATTTCCATGAGCTTGTCGCGCGAGAGCGGCGTGCGCGGGTGACGCGCGAAGGCCTTGAGAACCGCAAATTCGCCCGTCGTCAGAGGCACGGGTTCGCCGTTTTTCTTCAGAACGCGGGTGCCGAGGTCGAGCGTGAAGGCGCCGAAGGAAACCACTTCGTTTTCGCGCGAGGGAGCGCCCGGGGCGTCCGCGGCCGGACGGCGGCGCAACACCGCGTGAATGCGGGCGAGGAGTTCGCGCGGATTGAAGGGCTTGGCGATGTAGTCGTCGGCGCCGAGTTCGAGACCGACGATTCGGTCGACGTCTTCGCCGCGGGCCGTGAGCATGATGATCGGCGTCATGTCCTTGGCGGCGCGCAGACGGCGCAAGATCTGCAGACCGTCTTCACCCGGCATCATGAGGTCGAGAATCAGGGCGTCGAAATGTTCGCGCATCCAGATGCGGTTCATGGCGGCGCCGTTTTCGCTCACGAACACCTGAAAACCGTTTTCACCGAGATAGCGGCGCAGCAAATCGCGAAGTCTCGGATCGTCGTCCACGACGAGAATCTTGGGAGTGCGTTCCACGGAAGTTCTCCTTCGGTAGGGTGAATGGGCCGTTCTCAGAATACGGCCGCGTAATTTGTAACATTGTCGCCTTTTCGGGCGTTTCGTGTTGGAAGTCGTCAACACCGTGTTACAAACTTACGCGAAATTTGAAACTCTTCGGGACTTCCTTACGCCTTGATTCGGACTTCCCCCGCTAATATCGCATCGTACCGTCAGGCGGCCTGCGGGCCGCCGTGACGAACGCGTGACCGCTTGTTACGGATTCGAACTTTTTGGTGCGCTTCGCACTGCTATAGTCAAAGTGTCCCCGGAGAGGGGATGCTGGGATGTTTCAAGTTTGCCTATGCGAAAGAATGTTTGTCTCGTCGTTTTGCTCTGCGGCTGCGGAGCCGTCTACGCCGCCTGGGAAGGCCCCGTGGCCGATGGCGCGGAAGGCAGCCGCATGGCCGAGTGCGTGACCGAAAAGGTCCCCTGCGTTCGACTGTGGGAGCAAATGAGCGCCGCGGAGCGTGCGCGTCTGTGGCCCTTCCTCGACGAAGTCGCCAAAACCTCGTATTGGCGCCAGATGTCGGGCGATGACCGGCGCGAGTTGCGCAAGCACCTCTCGAGCGCCGAGCGCGAGCAGTTGCGAAACCGCTACAGCGTGAAGCACGAAGGGGAGCGCCGCGCGGGCCGTCGCTTGGGCGGCATGTGCGACGAAAAGCGCTCGGAACTGCGCCGCCAGGTGATGGAAGTGCACATGCAGTTTCGCCGCTCCCATCGGGCGGACCGCCCCGCAGCGGAAGCGGTGGCGCCCTGACAATCGATTTTTCCTGAGAGGGGACGCTCGGCGTCCCTTTTCTTTTCCGGGGTCGAGAGCGCGGGACCGCTATAATGAAACGCTTCCCATCACAAAGATCCCGAAATGAACCGCAACGCACCCCTTTTGCTTGCTCTCGATACGGCGGGCGAACGCTCTTCCGCCGCGCTCCGTTTGCCCGACGGCCGCGTTTTTGAAACCGTCGAACGGGTCGGAAATCGTCATGCCGAGCGTCTGCTCGACCAGGTGGCGGCGCTTCTCCGGGAGGCCGGGTGTTCTCGCCGCGAAATCGGTCTCGTCGCCTTCGGGGCGGGTCCGGGGTCCTTCACGGGCCTTCGCGTCGCCTGCGGTACGGCCCAGGGTGTCGCCTGGGCGCTCCAGATCGACACGGTGCCGGTGAGCAACCTCGAAGCGCTCGCTTGCCGCGCGCAGAAGGAGCTGGCGCTTACCAAGGGGACGCGCATTGCGGTTCTGAACGACGCGCGCATGAACGAATGCTATGCGGCGCTTTATGAAGCCGATCCCGAAGGACTCCCCGTGACGATCGAGGAAGCCAAACTCGTGAAGCCCGCCGACGCGCCCGACTGGGTGCGCGAAAACGGTGCGGCGGTCGTTGCCGGCAGCGCCGCGGCGGCCTATCCCGAAGAGCTGAAGCTTCCCGACGACGTGCGCCTCTATCCCGAGACGGCCGACGCGGTCGACATGCTCGAGATCGCCTTTGCCGCGTACCAAAACGGCAAGACCGTGCCGCCCGCCTTGGCGGCGCCCCTCTACGTGCGCGACCGTGTGGCGCTCACGTCTGAAGAACGCCGCCGCGGAGAGAAACTGTGACGACGATTCGCCCGATGACCCGGGAAGACGTGCCGCTCGTGGCGGCGCTCGAGGCCGAGGTTGAAGTGACGCCCTGGAGCGAGCGCGCGCTCGAAGACGCGCTCGGTCCCGACTACGTCGCCCGCGTGCTGACCGACGACGAGGGACAAGTCCTCTCGTGGATCGTCTGGCGCACGATTCTCGACGAATCCGAACTCCTTCTGATCGGCACGGCGAAAAACGCCCAGCGCAAGGGCTTCGCCCGGGCGCTCCTTAAGGATGCCCTGGCCGAGGCCGAAGGCCGCGGGATCGTCGCGATGCACTTGGAGGTGCGCGCCGGAAACGATCCGGCCGCGAAGCTCTACGAAACTTCGGGCTTTGCCATCGTGGGCCTGCGAAAAGGCTACTATTTCTACGACGGGCGCCGTGAGGACGCGCTCCTCATGACCAATCGCTGGAAGGAAGACTGATGCTCGACACCGCGCGAAGCCGGATTTGGGAGGCGATGCAGATCGGTCCGCAGTGGTTGCTGCGCGACACTGAAGATCCGCTTTTGGACGAGATGACGAAAAAGCGTCTCGCCCCCGCTCCCGTGGGCGAAACGCCCGCAGAGGCGCCCGCTTCCGTGCGGACCGCCGCGCCAGCGCCCGCTTCGCGCGTGGCTCCGTCCCGGGCTCCCGTTACGCACCGTGCTCCTCGAGCAGGTGCCGCTACGCATCCGGTTGAGGGCACGAGCGCCCGCGCCGCGGACACCGTCATTCCCATCGTCACGATGCCCGAAGCCACGGCCGCGGCCGCCAAGACGGCCGACTGGGAGACGCTCCGAGGCCTCGCCGACGCCTGCCGCGCCTGTCCCATGGGGGCGACCCGGCAACACATGGTCTTTGCCGAAGAAGGGCGAGAAGCGCGCTTCGTGATCGTCGGCGAAGCGCCGGGCGGCGAAGAAGACTTTCAGGGGATTCCGTTTGTGGGAAAGAGCGGCCAGCTTCTCACCGCGATGCTCAACGTCCTCGGTGTCGAACGGCGCAAGGACGTGACGATTTTGAACGTCCTCAAGTGCCGTCCGCCCGGAAACCGCAATCCCAAGCCCGACGAAGTCGCGGCTTGCTCGGTGTTCCTGCGCCGTCAGCTCGAGATTCTGCAGCCCGACGTCCTCTTTCTCATGGGGCGTTTTGCCGTGACGTCGTTGCTGAACCTGCCGCCCGAATCGAGCATCGGCCGCACGCGCGGAACGATCTACGAAGTGCGCGTGGGCGCGAAGATGGTGCCCGCCGTCACGACCTATCATCCCTCCTACCTCCTTCGCCGCCCCGAAGAAAAGGCGAAGGCCTGGGAGGATCTGGTGCTTCTCAAGCAGACCCTCGCCCGGGCGGGAATCGTCTTCGGCGGGAAGGAAGACTGAAGCGCTGTCGTCAAACGTGAGAAAGGCCGGATTTTTCCGGCCTTTCGCGTCTTCGTCAGCAGCCGAAGGCTTCGGTGCGGAAGTGCTCGTCGTCAATCCCGAGGGTTCGGCGCCAGGCGTCGAGGTGCTTCATGAATCCGGGAGAAGCACAGGCGTAAAGCCGCCGCTCGGCATAGTCGGGGACGAGTTCGGCAAGGCGCTCGGCCGTAAGACGTCCCGTGAGATAGGGGGTGCAGGCGTTTTCCTTCGTGAAGATGCGGGTCTTCAGTTCCGGGCGGCACTCCGTCATGACCCGCCACCAGTCCCGCTGAACGATGTGCGCGGGCGACTTCGTCGTGTAGACGACTTCGATGTCGACGCGGGGCTTGTGAACGAGCAGCCACCGCGTCATCGAGAGAATCGGCGTGATCCCGGAGCCGCTCGCCATGAGAAGGAATTTTTCCATCGGATCGTCGTCGCAAGTGAAGTCCCCCATGGGCTCGGCGAGATGCACCGTGCTTCCCACGGGAACCGTCGTGATCCAGTTCGAGGCGCAGCCGCCGGGCACGCGGCAGACGGTGGTCGTCACGAATTCGGAAATGCCGTGGGTGCTCGAGACCGTATAGGGGCGGCAGACGCCGGTCTCTCCCACCTTGACGACCGTGAACTGTCCGGGACGGTTTACGAAGGGTTTGCCGTCGAGCGGAACGAAATTCTGGGTGAAGGTGTCGGGCGTCTCCTGGATGCGCGAATGAAGGCGCATCGGACGAAAATGAAGATCCATGTGATTCTCCTTGCGTACGAGAGCAAAACGTCCCGGCGGGCGAAGCTCTGCCTTGTTCGAAGAAGTATAGGCGGCGGGAAGAGGGGAGGGAGGAAAATGCGGGGGGCAGATACGAAAAAAGTTCCCGGCGGGAACTTTTCGAAAGATGGAGCGGGTGAAGGGAGTCGAACCCTCGTCTCTAGCTTGGAAGGCTAGGGTAATAGCCGTTATACGACACCCGCATCCGAGGAGTTAGAGATTTTACTGGAAAAGTCCGAAAAAAGCAAGGTGCTTGCGAAGAATACTCTCAATGCCCGGTGTTTCTTCGGTTTCGGCGAAGAGACGGGAGGGCGGTTTGCCCGCGGCAAACCGCCCTCAAGGTCGCAGAAGCTTACGAGGCGACCATTCGGTCCGTCGTCGTTTTGTCGCGGATGCGGACAAGCGCGATGCGGTTTTTCTCAAGCTTGACGACTTCGAAGCTGCGGTTCTCGATTTCCACCGTCTCGCCTTCCTGCGGCAGGCGGCCGAAGCGCTGCAGCAGCAGGCCCGCCAAAGTCACGAAGTCGCTCGACTTCTCAAAGAGGCCGGGTGCGCCCAAGGCGTGACTCATCGACACGAGGTCGACGGAGCCGTCCGCCAACCATGAGCCGTCGGCTTCATCCTTTTGCAGAAGCGGCGCTTCTCCTTCGTCGGGGAACTCGCCGGCAATGGCTTCGAGAATGTCGTGCATCGTCACGAGGCCCTGCAGGACTCCGAATTCATCGGTAACGAGCACGAGCGTCGCACGGTTCTTGCGCAGATCCCGCACGAGGCGGATGAGGCTGATGGTTTCGGGCACGAGGAAGGGCCGACGTTTTAGCGCGAGCGCTCTGAGAGAAGGAGTGTCGCGGCAGTCGATCAAGTCTTTCGCCTTGACGAAGCCCACGAGATTGTCGAGTGATCCTTCCCCTACGGGGAATAGGCTGTGGTGCAGGTCTTTGACGTCCGCGCAAAGCGTTTCGAAGTCTTTTTCCAAGTCGAGCCAGCCGATTTCGGCGCGCGGCGTCATGATCATGCGCACCGACCGGTCGGCCAGACTCAGCACGCCTTCCACCATCTCGCGTTCGTCCGCGGCAAAGGGCTTCGCGGTGGCGGGGAGCATGGCTTCGGTTTCGGTGACGGGCTCTTCGGTCTTCTTTTCCAAAAGCCGCAGGACGGCTCGGGTGGTCCGTTCTCGGAAGGGAAGGCGCAGCTCGTGTTTGACGCGGTTGCGCGTGGCGATCTGGTTGAAGGTTTCGATGAGGATCGAGAACGCGATCGCGGCATAGAGGTAGCCCTTCGGGATGTGAAAACCGAGGCCTTCGGCCAGGAGGGAGAGGCCGATCATCAGAAGGAAGGAGAGACACAGGACGACCACGGTCGGGTGATCGTTCACGAATGCCGTGAGGGGACGGCTCGCCGCCACCATGACGATCATCGCCACTACGACGGCCGTGCACATGATGCCGAGGTTGTCGACCATGCCCACCGCGGTGATGATCGAGTCGACGGAGAAGACGGCGTCCAGAAGGAGAATCTGCGCGATGACCGTCCAGAAGCCCGCCGTGCCCCGGTTCTTCGACTCGGTGTGGGGGAGCGCTTCGAGACGTTCGTGCAGCTCCGACGTCGCTTTGAAGAGAAGAAAGACGCCGCCGGCGAGCAAAATGAGGTCACGCCAGGAAAACGGATGTCCGAAGACCGTAAAGACCGGCGTCGTGAGCGACACGAGCCAGGACATGATGGAAAGGAGTCCGAGCCGCATCACGAGCGCGAGCCCGAGTCCGGTGTAGAGCGCACGGTCCTGTTGCGCGGCGGGGAGCTTTTTGGCAAGGATGGCGACGAATACGAGATTGTCAATGCCGAGGACGATCTCCAGAACGATGAGAGTGATCAGTCCCGCCCAGAGGGAGGGATCAAAAAGAAAATCCATGGGAGTCAAAGGAAAAAACATCCGACCGGGATGTGCGGCAGGAAGAAAGGTAGCAGACTTTCCTGCCGTCGTACGGAAGAATCATTCGCCTTTTTGCACAATCGCTCGCAAATACCGAGAGGAAAAGAGGGCGGGAATCGCGGCGCCCTTTGACGGAAAACGTCGGCTTGGGCGGGAAGATCGCCCGGAACGATTGCGCGGCGGCGAGTCCGCCGCCGCGGGCTGAAATTTTCTAGAGGATGTCCGGTCAGTGTGCGACGGTCGCGACGAAGTCTTCCTTTTCGGCGTCCCACAGACAGAGATTTTTCGCAGCCATGTCGTAGTAAAGGGCGTGAAGCGAAAGAGAGCCTTCGTCGACGCGCTCGCGGATCCACCCGTAGGAGAGAAGGTTTTCAATGGAAAGGAGCACGGCGCCCTCTTCGCAGCGCCGGCAGCGAAGCGCGAGGGGCTCGTAGGGATTTTCCGCTTCAAGCTCGTCGAGAACGGGCTGCGCAAGCGACACCCAGCCCGAGGTGTGGCGCTCGTTTGCAATCTTCTCTTTGTGAAGGAGGCCCTGAATGCCGCCGCAGTTGGAGTGGCCCATCACGATCACGTGGTGGATGTCGAGGTGCTTGACGGCGTATTCGACGGCGGCGAGCACGGCGTCGGGGCTCCCGGCTTCCTCTTCCGAAGGAACGAGCGCGGCGACGTTTCGCACGACGAAGAGGTCGCCCGGCTTGCAGCCCATCAGGATCGCCGGATCGGCGCGCGAGTCGCAGCACGCGATGACGAGGGTCTTGGGATTCTGGCCGTGGGCGAGTCGGTCAAAGAACTCGGCTTCCTGAAGAAGGGTGTTCGCCTTGAAGTTGTGGAAACCTTGGATGAGGTCGTGAAAGTTGGTGGACATGTTGAAGGTTTGGATGAATTCGTTGCGGTTCGGTTGTGGCGACGCTCTTTGAGATTTCTGGTAACAAAGCCGACTACAGGTCCCACACGGGGAGCGCGATGACGTCGCTCGTGAGGTAACGCGCCTGCGGTGCCGTGCAGACGAGGGCACCCGGGCCTCTTCGAACGTGTCCCTGGAGAACGTCGAAGGCTTTGAGCACGCTTCGGTTTGGTGTGTCAGACGATTCTATTGCGATCGGATGGTAGACGTCGTCCTTGCGGATGAGCAAATCGATCTCACGCCGTTGTGCGTCGCGATAGAAATAGAAGTGCGCCGTCCTTCCGTTGTGGCGCCAGCTCTTCAGAATTTCCATGACGACGAAGTTTTCGAAAAAAGCCTCGGCGTTGTGAGCGCTTCGGAGCGCTGCAGGACTCGGGGATCGGCAAAGCCAGGCGGCAAAGCCGGTGTCCGTGAAGTAGAGCTTGGGCTTTTTGATGAGCGTCTTCCCGACGTCTTCGCAGAAGGCGGGAAGAAGGTACACGACGCCCGTCGCCACCGCGATGTCGAGCCAGTCGCGGGCGGTTTCCCGGGCGATGCCCGCTTCCGCTTGCACTTCGCCGACGACGAATTCCCGGCCGATGCGGCCGGCAAGTATCGAAAGAAACTTCGCGAATTCCGGAAGTCGGCGAACGCCCGCGGCGAAGACGTCCCGGTCGAGGAGGATTTGTAGGAAACGCTCGAAGAAGCCGTCTCGTCCCTTTGCGTCGCTTTGAACGACCTCCGGCCAGGCGCCCTGCCAGATGATCCGCCAGAGTTCGTCTTGCGTGACGGGATTCAGGGGTCCCCTCTCCAGGGATCCCGTCGGGAGAAAAGGCTTTTGCTCCCGCCCTTTCCCTTGTCGTTCATAGAGACTCAGGGGAAAGAGCTCCAATGCGGTCACATTTGCCGGGAGGGCTTCGGCAAGGGGCTGCCGTAGCATGCGGGTCTGCGATGCGGTGAGCCAAACGAGTCCGCGTTCGTCGGTTCCGTCAAGGAGGGCACGGAGTGCCGGTCCCAGCTTCGGTGCCCGCTCAAATTCGTCGATCCAAACGGGTGGAGCGTATTGCCGGAAAAACGTGTCGGGGTCGTCCTGCGCGAGGTCGAGCGCTTGAAAGTGATCGAGGCTGACGTGCCGGCGTTCGCCCGCAAGGCGCTGAAGGAGCATCTTCTTTCCTACCCTTCGCATGCCGGTGATCAGAAGGCTCTGGTGACAGGCGTTGATTTGGTTGAGGACCTTCTCCAAGGTTCTCGGAAAATCGTTGGGGTTCAATGAATGGAGGGAACTCATCGAAGGACTCCGAAAAGGGAGGGATCGACGTTCGGGACGGGATGCATCAGTCGGCAACGTGGCATCGCCACAGAACCGTACTCTCGATTTTATTGAGAGTACGGTCTCGATTTCATCTGCTGAAGAGACGCGATTTTCAATGAAGTCCCTTGGGGTTTGACTTCGATCGCAAAGAGAAAAGAAAGACTCGGGCGAGTTCGATAGGCAAGAACAATCAAAACAAACGAAATGAGAATCAATAACAATTGAAAGCTATTGTGACCGAAGAGGGTAAAAAAGACGGTCTTGTTCGACATGACTCTGTCTCTCCATTGACAGTAAAGAGATTTATTGGATGACTTCTAGTTCTTCCTTAACCGCGAATCATTATCATCAACGAGTTTTGGAGCCTCGACAGGCAAGAATTTTCTCATCTTGCCCTTGCGTTTTCGGCGGTCTGCGGATAGAGTTGGGAGTCACTTTTAATGAAAATCGTTCTCAAAGAAGAGGAGCCGAGAGGCCTCTATTCCTCAGAAACGGAGAGACTCGTGAAAGAAATGTCGCAGGCGCCCGAACGTCAGAAAGAGGGCACGTTTGAAGAAAACTCCCGCCGCATGGCAGAAGCCCTCAAGGCCAACACGCTCGACGCTTGCCGGGCGAATGCCGAGGATCCCCTTCACGCGGCTTTTACCGCGAAGGCGGTCGTTCATTCGGGACCGGGCGGCATGCCCCTGATGGGGCCCGACGCGGAACGCACGCTCGACGGACTACTTGATACGCCCCGCAAGGGCAAGACCCTTGCCTATCTGCACGTTCCCTTCTGCGAAACGCGCTGCCTCTACTGTCTCTTCTATCAGAATCCCTACAAGGAGGAGGCCGTCTCGCGCTACGCCGAGGCGCTCGTCAAGGAAATTCAGCTCTGGAGCGACCGCGCGGCCGTGACCTCGCACCCGGTGCACGCGGTCTACTTCGGGGGCGGCACGCCCACGGCCTTCTCGCCCGACGATCTGAAGCTCGTGATCGGCGCCGTGAAGAAGTATCTGCCGCTTGCGAACGACTGCGAAATCACGGTAGAGGGCCGCATTCACGGCTTTACCGACGAGAAGATCGAAGCGGCGCTCGAAGCGGGCGCGAACCGCTTCTCGCTCGGCGTGCAGACCTTCAACACGGACGTGCGCCGCTCGATGATGCGCGTCGACGATCGGGACACGATTCTTGCGCGTCTCGACAAGCTCTGCTCCTACGACAATTCGTCCGTCGTGATGGACCTCATCTACGGCTTCCCCGGCCAGACGATGGACGTCTGGGAGGACGACGTGAAGACGGCCGCGTCGCTACCCCTGGACGGGATCGACTGCTATCAGCTGAACGTCTTTGAGCGCTCGCCCCTCGCGAAGTACGTCGCGAACGGAAAGCTTCCGCCCGCCGCGGACACGGCGCAGAAGGCCGACATGTTCGCGATGAGCGTGGAACTCCTGACGAACGCCCACTGGCGCCGTCTCTCGAACAACCACTGGGGGAACGGCACGCGCGAACGAAACATTTACAACGCCCTCGGAAAGGGCGCTTCCGACTGCCTCGCCTTCGGGTGCGGCGCGGGCGGGCGTCTCCACGGCCACAGCTTCATGATGGAACGCAAGCTCGACGCCTGGTACGCGCAGCTTGAGGCCGGCAAAAAGCCCGTCGGCATGCTCATGCGCCCGACGCCCCACTGGCATCTTCTGCGCACGATTTCTTCCGAAATGGAATCGGGTTCGATCGACCTCACGGCGATCGCCCGCAAGTTCAACGTCCCCGTCGACAAGCTCGCCGCCCCGGTCATCAACCAGTGGGTGGAGGCGGGACTGCTCATCCCGGTCGGAAACGGCTTCGTTCAGACGGTCGCGGGTCAGTACTGGCACGTTACGCTCGCGCAGCTTCTCGTCAACTGGCTTACGCAGCAGCTCATGCCCGCCGAGGCCCGTGCGGGACATCCCATGCATCCGCATGCGATGATGGCCGCCCGCGGGATGGGACATCCCAAGGCCGCCCATCCCGCCATGGAAGGCGCGGATCCCGCGGAAATCGCCCGAAAGATGCACGCTGCGCATTCGCACGCGGCCTGAGGTTTGCCACGGATCGCGCAAACCCGGCACGAAATCCTCCGGCCGAATCCGCGGGCCGCGTCCGAGAGGGCGCAACCCGCGGATTCGCATCACTCTCCTCACGGAAATTCATGAAAGAACGTCTTCCCCGACACTGGCCCGCACGAGAACTGGTGCTGATCGGCGTCTTCGCCGCGGCCGCCAAACTCTCGAGCCTTCTCATCGCTCTGGCGGGCGGGGGTATGAATCCCGTCTCGCTCGTCGCCAAGAACCTCGTCTTCACGACGCTTTTGATCGTTCTTCTCACGAAGATCCCCAAGCGCTGGACGCTCCTCCTTTTCACGGCGGTGAGCATGATGATCAGCGTCCTTCTTCTGGGCGGAAGCCTCACGCTTTTGCCCGCCGCGTTGGTCGGCGCCCTGGCGGGCGAAGCCGCGGTCTTTTTGACGGGCGGCGCCGGCAAAAAGTGGGCGCCCTGGGTCGCCGCGGGCGTCTATGACTTCGCGTCGAAGGCCCTGTCGCTCGGCGTTTCGTTTTTGTTCATGCGTGAGAGCCCGGCCCTCATGACGATGGTGGTGCCGATCGTGCTTCTTGGCTACGCGGGCTCTTTGGCGGGTCTTTGGTTCGGTTGGAAAACGGTGGGAGAACTCAAACATGCGGGCTTTGTTCGCTAAAACGGACGACACGAACATGATGCGGCGCTTGGACGCCCGCACGAAGCTCGCCGTAACGCTCACGACGGCGATTCTGGCGGTGGCGTGCTCGGGCGTGGTGGCGCAGGGCGTGCTCTTTGCCGCGACGCTTTTCTACGTGCTGCTTCTGAAGCGCCCTGGACTGCTTGCCGTCCTTTACGGCGCGATGGCCGTCATGATGGCGATCGCGGCGGGGTGCGCGTCGGTGATCGAGGTCTTTGCGCCGGGGCTCGGGGGGCTATCCGTGAAGTCGCTCGTCATTCCCTTCCTTCGCGGTCTCTCGATGATGAACGTCGTGATGGTGCTTGCGATGACGACCCGCGTCGAAGACCTTCTCACGACGCTCGAGCGCATGCGTCTTCCCTTCTGCCTCTTTTTGCCCGCGGCCGTGATGCTGCGCTTCATCCCGACCTTCACGAACGACATCCGTCAGGTCTGGGAGACGCTCAAGATCCGCGGCTGGCCCATGGGTGTGGGGATGCTTACGCGCCACCCGATTCTCTCGTCGCGCCTTTTGCTCGCGCCGATTCTCTTTCGCGCCCTGAAGTCCGCCGAAACCCTCGGGACGGCCTCGGAATTGAAGGGCCTCGGCACGGCCGAGCGCACGCTCATGCCGGACCTGCGGACGATGACGACGCTCGACGCGCGCATTCTCTCCGCGCTCGTTTTGACGACCGCGGCGGCGGTGACGGGGGAAATCCTCTTTGCCGACCTTTTCATGACGAACACCTACATGCCCTAAGCGATGATTGCATTTGAAGAAGTTTCCTACCGATATCCGAACACCGAAGGCGAGGCGGTCCGAAACCTGAGCTTTCGGGTGGAACCGGGCGAACTCAAGGTCGTGACGGGTGCCTCGGGCTGCGGCAAGACGACCCTCATGCGGCTCGCAAACGGCATCGCCGCGCAGATTCTCGGGGGCGACGTGACGGGGACCGTGAGAATCGACGACTGCGACGTGTCGGAGACGCCCGTCGCGGATCTCGCCGAGAAGGTGGGGACGCTCTTTCAGGACCCGGAAGAACAGTTCTTCGCCCTCAACGTCGGAGACGAAATCAGCTTTGCGCTCAAAAGCCGCGGGATGAAGCCCGAGGACGTCGACGCTCGTCTCGAGCGTGCCGCGGAAACGCTCGGGATCACGCATCTACTCGACGCCGACATTCATTCGCTCTCGGAAGGCCAGAAGCAGAAGGTGGGGCTCGCCGGCATTCTCGCGCTCGGCCCCAAGGTCCTGGTGCTCGACGAACCGAGCGCGAACCTCGATCCGGAGGCGACCGAACAGCTCGCGCAAATTCTCGACGAACTCAAGCGCGCGGGTTCCGCCATCCTCGTTGTCGACCACCGTCTTTACTGGCTTCGCGACACCGCCGACGAAGTCTTCGTAATGCAGGCGGGTGAGATCCGCGAACGCGGTCCCTTCTCGATTCTCGAGGACGAGGCGTTGCGGGCCCGCTGGGGCCTGCGCCGCGACACCGTGTCGGACCCCAGAGCGACGCTTCCCCGCGTGAAGGTGGAAGAGGGGCTCTGCGAAGAAGAAAAGGCGGGGGCGGTCTTCACGGCCGAAAAGCTTAGCTTCGGCTACCCCGGACGCAGCGCGATCTTTGCGGACGCGGCCTTCGCGGTTCCCGCCGGCATCACGGCGCTGATCGGCGACAACGGCACGGGGAAAACCACGCTCGCCCAGATTCTGACGGGACTACTCAAGGCAGAAGGGCGCTTCGCCCTCGACGGCCGTGCGATCGGGAAGGAAGGGCTCATGCCTTCCGCCGGTTTGGTTCTTCAGAACGCCGACCATCAGCTCACGATGCGCACGGTCGAAGAGGAAATCATCGCCGCGATGCTCGCGGGCCGCTGGGCCAAGGAAAGCCGCTCGGGCTGGTCGGGCGACCTCGGGCACTTTGCGCCGACCGACGCGGAAAAGGCGCGTCTCGAGGCTCTTCTCACTTCGCTTCGTCTCGCGCCTCTGCGGGGACGTCACCCGCAGTCTCTTTCGGGGGGCGAAAAGCAGCGCGTCGTCATCGCCTGCGCGCTCGCCAAGGACCCGAGCATTTTGATTCTCGACGAACCTACGAGCGGTCTCGACGGGGCGAACCTCGCCTCGATCGCCGGGATTCTCCGCGAAGAGGCCGACAAGGGCCGCGCCGTGTTTTTGATCACGCACGACCTCGAACTGCTCGACGCCTGCGATCGGGCGCTCGACATGACCGATTTTCAACAACTGACTCATAAGGACAACCCATCATGACGAACATTCAGCCGACCGAAGCCCAGAAGGCCAAGATCGAGGAGCTCCTCACGGCGCCCTATCCCGTGACGCTCGCCACCGCCGCGAAGGCCCTCGAAACGACGGAAGAGGAAGCGGCGAAGCTTCTCCCCGAAGGGATGGCCCGTTTCGTGACGGGCGACGCCTCGGAGCGCTTCGATGAAGTCTGGGAACGTCTCGCCCTCTGGGAAAAGGTGACGCTCTTCATCGTCCACGACGGTCACGTCTTTGAAATCGAAGGGAAACTCTCCAAGGGCAAGCGCGCCCAGGGCTACTACAACATCCTCGGCAAGGACGCGACGATCGGCGGTCACCTTCGCTACGACGGAATCGGAGCGATCGCCTTCGTGACGCTTCCCTTCATGAAGCGCGAGTCGCTTTCGGTGCAGTTCTTCAACAAGTTGGGTGCCGTCGCCTTCTCCGTCTACGTGGGCCGAGAAAACCATCAGCTCATCGAAAGCGTCAAGGCGCAGTTCTTCGCCGACCGCGACGCGCTTACGGCCTGATCGACGAAGAGGAAGGACACATGACGAAAGCTTTGGTTGTCGTGAGTTCCCGCACGGGGAACACCCGCATCGTGGGTCACGCCGTGGCGGACGCCCTCGGAGCCGACTATGTCGGCGCGGAGGCCTATCTCGAAAACCCCGCGGCCTACGCCGACGCCGATCCGGTGGTGCTCGGCTTCTGGAACGACCGCGGCATGGCCCCCGAAGACATGCAGGCCGTCGCGAAGACGCTTCACGAAAAGCGGATCGGCTTTTTCGCGACGATGGGGGGCGACCCCAAATCCGAGCGCGCCGTCGCCTGGATGGAAAAGGTGACGGAGGGACTCCTCGCGCTCGGGTGCGGGAACGTCGCCGTCACGTCGCTTCTCGTGCAGGGGCGCATCGATCCGGCGCTTTTCGAGCGCATGACGCAGATGATGGGCGGGGCGGTCACGCCCGAGCGCGAAGCGCGCCGCAAGGCGGCCGAAACGCACCCCGACCGCATGGACCTTTTGAAGGCGGAAGAACATTTCAAGGCGGCTTTCCCGGAATGCCGTCCTGAGGAGCAATGAGGGAAACAATGAGCTGGGAGAAATTCGAAGCCGTATACGCCATGATCGGCCCCGCTGGGGTGGCGCTTTTGTTCGTCGCGCTCTTTGCGATCTATCTCATCGTCTGGCAGCTCTGCTACATGACGGCCGTCTGGCGCAATTTCCGGCGTGACTTTCTCGACATCGAGCAGGGGAAGGACCGCTGTCTTCGGCACATCGATCCGAAGAAGGCCAATCCCCTGATCCGTATCATCTACGACATCGTGACGACGCACGGCGACCACTCGGACGACATCCGCGCGGAAGTGAGCTACCTCTTCTACCGCAACTTCAAGCGCGTCTCGAACGGTCTTTGCTGGCTCAAGCTCATCGCCGTCGTCGCGCCGCTCATGGGACTTCTCGGCACGGTCTGGGGGATGGTCTGGGTCTTTCAGGCGATGGCCGACGTCACGCACGCGAACGCGGGCGTTCTCGCGTCGGGCATCTGGTCGGCCCTCATCACGACGATCATGGGCCTGTGCGTAGCCATTCCGACGCTCATGGCCTACTACTATCTGATGCTCAAGTTCCGGAGCTTTCACATCGAGGCGGTCGAGCACAGCTACCGCGCGCTCGAGGTCTATCGCCGTCTGAAGAAGTCGGCGAAGGGCTCTCGCTTTGAAGACGACGCGGCGACGCCCGGTCTTTGAGGAGTCGGGCGATGAACAGCGACTTTTTCGGCAATTTCGACGAAGAGCCCCAGATCGACCTCACGCCCCTGATCGACTGCCTCTTCATGCTCATCATCTTCTTTGTTCTGACGATGAGCTTTTCGAAGCCCGTTCTCGAGGTAATGCTTCCTCAGGCGGCGCACGGAGAGGTTTCGCGCGAGCGCAACGATCTGCTTCTTTCCGTCAAGAAGGACGGCTCGCTCTGGCTCGGCTCCGAAGCGACGACGATCGAAGGACTCTCGGCGGCGCTCGACGCCGCGCCCGAGCGCACGCTCAACATCTATATGGATCGCGAGGCGCCCTTTGCGAAGTTCGTCGAGGTGATGGACCTCGCCAAGGTGAAGCGCGAAGGCCGCTTCGTGATCAGCACGGATCCGGAACCCGCCGCTTCGGCGAACACCGCTGCGGCTTCCGAAACCACCCGGGGAACGGTTCATGAATGAGGTGCGGGAGAGTCAATTCGCCGACCGCGCGGCACGAACGGTCGTGACGGTCGCCGCGGTCGGACTTGTCCTGGCCGGGGGCTGGGAGGTGACGCAGAAGGTCATTCAGGTCCCCAACATCGCGGCGGCCCTCTTTCGGGAGGAGACGGCTGTGCGCCTCGTGGACGTTCCGCAGGAAACGCTGCGCCGAGCGCCCGAGACGCCGATCGAAAAGCCCCTCGTCGAACACCTCACCGAGGAGAGCGACTTCGAGGTGCCCGCGCGCCCCGAACTGGAGCCCGTTCCCGAACCCGAACCGATTCCGGAGCCCGAACCGGAACCTGAGCCGGAACCGATCCCGGAACCCGAGCCGATTCCCGAGCCCGTGCCCGAGCCGGAAACCAAACCGGAACCGAAGCCCGAACCCGTCAAGCCGAAACCTCAGCCCAAGCCCCAGCCCAAACGCGTGGAAAAGCCGAAGCCCGTGGAAAAGCCCGCGCCGAAACCGGCGCCCGCTCCCGCAGTAGTCCCGTCGCCCGATGCGGTGGAAGGGACGGTCGCCCAAGCCGGACAGGCGGGACTTGCCCAGGGACGCGAGGGCGGCGTCGGAAAGGGCGTGAGCGGAAGCGGCTCGGGCGCCTCCGACGGCACCGACCGGGTGCTCGCGGAACTCCTCGCCGTCGTCGAAGCGAACAAAACCTATCCGCGCCGCGCCCGTCAGACGGGGCAGCAGGGCGAGGTGCAGCTCGCGGTCGAAATCGGTCCCGACGGACGCGTCGTAAGCGTGACGATTCGCAAGAAGCACGCTTCGGCGCTCCTCAATCGCGCGGCCCTCAAAGCCGCAGAACCGCTCGAAGGGCGTCCCACAAAGCTCAGAAAGGCGGTTACCATCGTGGTGCCCGTTCGATTTGAACTGCGCTGACTTTCGCGGGAGGAAACTTGAGACCTCCCGCGCTTCTTTTTCTTTCCTCTTTCCCAAGTTTCTTTATGACGCAACCCGCACTGCGCTTTGAGTCGCTCGAGAAAACCTATCCCAACGGCGTGCGCGCCCTCAAGGGCGTCACGTTCGACGTGGAGGAGGGCGAATTCTTCGGACTTTTGGGTCCCAACGGCGCCGGCAAGACCACCCTCATCACGTCGCTTGCCGGGCTCACGAAGCCGACGGGCGGACGCATCTTCGTGCGCGGGATCGACCGCGCCAAGGACCCGCGGGGCGCCGCGCGCAACCTCGGGATCGTGCCGCAGGAAATCACCTTCGACCCCTTTCTTACGGTGCGGGAAACCCTTCGCTATCAGTCGGGCTACTGGGGGATCGCCAAGAACGACGACTGGATCGACGAAATCCTCGAGAATCTCGGGCTCATCGACAAGGCCGAGGCGAACGTTCGGGCGCTCTCGGGCGGCATGAAGCGCCGCGTGCTCGTTGCGCAGGCGCTCGTCCACAAACCTCCCGTGATCGTCCTCGACGAACCGACGGCCGGGGTCGACGTGGAACTTCGTGAAAATCTCTGGACCTTCATCGGCGGGCTTCACAAGAAGGGTCACACGATCGTTCTGACGACCCACTATCTCGCCGAAGCGCAGGCCTTGTGCCGTCGCGTCGCGATCCTGAAGGAAGGCCGCATCGCGGCGCTCGACTCGACGGAAACGCTTCTCTCCCGCTTTGAAGGGCGCGTGCTCCGTTGCCGTCTCGAGGGCGGAGAACTCCCCGCGCCGCTTGCCGAGCGCGTGCTTCGTCGGCACGGCGACGACGTCGTGCTGCGCGCGGGCGACGCCGAAGACGTCCGCCAACTTCTCGGAGCCCTCCACGACGCGGGCCTTCGGGCGGAAAACCTCACGCTCGGACAGCCCGACTTGGAAGACGTATTTTTGGCCGTGACCGCGGGAGCGAAGTGATGTGGATTCCCTTTCGTACGCTTTTTTGGAAAGAAGTGCACCGATTCTGGAAGGTGGGACTTCACACGATTCTCGCGCCCGTTCTGACGGGCTTTCTCTATCTCGTCGTCTTCGGCGAAGCGCTCTCGAAGCACCTTCCCGTCTATGAGGGCGTAAGTTACACGGCCTTCATCGTGCCGGGCCTCATCATGATGTCGGTTCTGCAAAACGCCTTTGCGAACACGGCGTCTTCCCTCATTCAGGCAAAGATCGCCGGGCATTTGGTCTTCGTTCTGATGCCCGCGATTCCGGGGCCGCAGATGGCGGCCGCCTACATCGGGGCGAGCTTCGTGCGGAGTTTTCTCGTGGGGGCGGGGCTCTACGTCGTCTGCGCCTGGTGGACGATGCCGCCCGTGCGCGAGCCTTTCCTCCTCATTGCGTTCGCCTTCTTCGGCGCCGCGATCATGGCGTCGCTCGGGCTCATCACGGCCCTTTGGGCGGAAAAGTACGACCAGATGGGAGCGGTGCAGAATTTCGTCGTGATGCCGCTCACCTTCCTCTCGGGTGTTTTCTATTCGGTGGATTCGCTTCCGCCCGCCTGGCGGGAAATCAGCCGCTTCAATCCCTTCTTCTATCTTGTCGACGGCTTTCGTCAGGGCTTTTTCGGCCGCGGCGACACGGATCCGTGGGCGAGCCTCGCCGTAACGGGATTGACGGCGCTCGCCGTCACGGCGGTTGCCGTGACGCTTCTCACCCGCGGGTGGAAGATTCGGCACTGAGAACGATCCGACAAAGAAGAGTGAACGGCCGCTTCGGGGAAAGGGAAAGCAGCCGTTCTTTTTCTTACCAGCCCCGAACGTGCGGGAGTTCTTCCGCGACCTTTCCGTCGCGCACGAGCAGAAGCTTCTCGTAGGGCGCCGCCGTGGGACAGGCGTGGTTCGGGAGAATCCGAAGGCGCGTTCCGACGGGGAAGTCTTCGGGACGAAGCGCCGGACCTTCCTGCGCCTCGATGATGCCGTGCTCCTGATTCGCCCCCGTCATGAGGACGGTCCCGCCGCGAAGCGGGGTTCCCTCGACGTCGCAGACGAGTCCGTAGCCGTAGTCGCGCTTCTGGCGCGCGGTGCCGCGGTCGCGCGACATCGCCATCCACCCGGCGTCGACGATTACCTGGCCCTTCGCGGGCTGGTGCCCGATCACGGTCGCAAGGACCGAACCCGCGATGTCGTCGACCGTCGCGACGCCGACGTTCGTCATGAAGAGGTCAAAGAGCGAATAGACGCCGCAGCGCACTTCGGTGACGCCCGTTTCGTCCTCGGCCATCAGAACGGTCGGCGTGGAGCCCACCGACACGATGTCGATCTTGTGACCCGCTTCGCGCAGACGTCGGGCGGCGAGGACGATCCCGTCGCGCTCGCGTTCGGCCGCTTTACGGACGTGCTCGAGGTCGGGTTCGTCGTAGCTCGCGCCCGCATGCGTGAGCACGCCGACGAGGCGGGCGCCGGTCTGCAGGTGTTCGGCCACGGTGAGCAATTCGGAAGAGTCGGGGGCAAGTCCCGAGCGGTGGCCGTCGACGTCGACTTCGAGAAGGACCGGAATCGACACGCCGTGTTCCCGACAGAAGGCCGAAACGGCGTCGGCCGCGGCGGCGTTGTCGAGAATGATCTTGAGGTCGCACCCGCGCTCACGGAACGAGGCAACCTGGGGAAGTTTCTGCGGGGCGATCCCGACGGCGTAGAGAAGGTCCGTGACGCCGTGCGAAAAGAAGTATTCGGCTTCGAGAAGCGTCGAGACGCAGGCGGGCCCTTTGGGCGTCTCCATCTGGCGCAGCGCAATGCCGATCGACTTGTGGGTCTTGAGGTGCGGGCGCAACCTCACGCCGAGGCGTCGGGCTTGGTCGAGCGCGCGGCGAAGGTTCTTTTCAAGGCGCGCCTCCTCGATTACGAAGGAGGGTGTCGGAATGTTCGGGTCGGTGAGCGCGAGGCCGAGAAGCGAGGTCATGGAAATTCTCTCCGGTGTGGAAATGCGTTGTCCATTGTCGCACGGCGAAAGTCTTGGCTCAACGCAGGAAAAAACCGCGCCCCCTCCGGAGAGGGGAACGCGGTTCTTCAGCGGTTGCCGCAAGTCAGGCGATTACTTGATCGACTTGACGGCGCTTTCCGCGGAGACGACGCCCGAGACGATGGCCCAGGAGTTCATCATCGCGGTCAAGCTGTCGGCACCGTTGGCGCCGCCCACGACGCAGCCCGCACCGTAGAGACCCGGGATGGGCTTGCCGGCCTTGTCAAGAATGCGCAGGTCGGCGTCGGCCTTGAGGCCGCCCAGGGTCGTCTGATAACGGACCTTCTGTTCGACGATGTAGTAGGGGCCTTCACCCAGACCGCCCGTGATCTTGCGGTGGAAGTCCTTGTCTTCGCCGGCCTTCACCATGTCGTTCCAACGGGCGACGGTCTTCGCAAGACCTTCGGCGTCCACGCCCATGGTCTTGGCGGCTTCGGCAAGATTGTCGGAGACGGCCATCACGGGACGGCCGTTGTTGACGATCTTCGTCCACGTCATGAGCGTTTCTTCGTTCGGAACGAGCTTGTCTTCAAGCGACTTCCGGACGTATTCCTTCCAGGCCTTCGCGTCCATCACGATGTAGGCGATGTGGTCGGGCTGAGCGACCGTCTTGTCGGTCAAGACGCCGAGCGCGGCGTTTTCGTCGACGTAGCGCTGGCCGAGCTTGTTGACGTAAATCGCGCCCGACTTCTTCATCGTGTCGGTCGAGGAAGCCGTGGCGGCGAGGCCGTGGCCCGGAACCGTTTCCACGCCCTGCGGATACATCTTGACGAGGTCGAGGTTGATCGTGCCCGCGCCGATCGCGGTGGCCATCTTGTAGCCGTCGCCCGTTTCGCTGTCGAGACCGTAGAAGACGTAGTTGCTCATTTCCTTCGGGAGCATCGACTTCACGGCGCCGTAGCCGCCCGAGGCGAGAATGACGGCCTTCGAGGTGAGTTCGACGGTGTTGCCGTCCTTGTCCGTCGCACGGACGCCCACGACCTTGCCGGCGTCGTCACGGATGAGTTCCTGCGCGCGGGTCTGCAGCATCAGCTTCCCGCCCATGCCGAGGAACTTCTCGCGCATGAGGTTGAGATAGTTGACGGAACGGCCCGTAACGCCGAGCTGACGGTTGGCGGAGTGGTCCGGATACTGCGTGGCGGCCGGGCCGTACGGGATCTTCATGTCGTAGATGAGCCAGTCGACGACGCCGCCCACGCGTTCCGTCACCATCTTGACGAGCGTCGGATCGTTGCGGTTCTTGCCGACCGTGAAGATATCCTTGTAGGCGAGTTCGGGCGAGTCCTTCGTTTCCTTCATGACTTCGCGCTGATACTTCGAACCCGTGGCGATGAGCGTGCCCGCGTTCAGGGCCGTGGCGCCGCCGATCACCGGCATCTTTTCGATCAGGATCACGTTGGCGCCGAGGGTTTCCGCCTTGACGGCGGCGGAAATCCCGGAGCCGCCCGCGCCGACCACGACGATGTCGGCCTTTTCTTTGACGAGCTTCTTGGCGGCCTTCTTCTTCACGACCGCGGTGGCGAACTGGGCGGGATCGCCGCCCGCCTTCTGAATCGC
Source organism: uncultured Sutterella sp. (assembly GCA_900543805.1). Classification (GTDB taxonomy): domain Bacteria; phylum Pseudomonadota; class Gammaproteobacteria; order Burkholderiales; family Burkholderiaceae_F; genus Sutterella; species Sutterella merdavium. The sequence goes on along the minus strand of UQTE01000006.1, from coordinate 19,094 downwards.
CTGGGCGACGGCCGCGCGGATGCCTTCGGACGTCATTGTGGCGCCCGCCACGGCGTCGACCGCGGTGCTCTGCGCCGCAACGATTGCCTTCGGAAAGTCGGTGACGGCGGCGTCGGAGATGCCGACCGTTTCGGTGTGCTTCACCACCTTGACGGCGTCGAGCTTGCCGGCCTTGACGGTGACTTCGACCGTGATCGTGCCGTTGCGGCCCTTGCCTTCCCCCGTGTAGGTGCCGTCGGTCATGGCGGCGAAGGCGCTGCCGCAGAGGGCGGCGGATACCGCCAGAGCGGCGAGTCGTTTGGTTCCCATGCGCATGTTCTTTCTCCTTTGATGGATGGTGCAGGGTGTCCTTGTGCAAGAGAAATTCTAGAAAACGCCTTCTTCAAGCGCTTCGGAACTTCTCCCTAAAAGAAAACGCATAGGGTGCAGGGAGTAGGTGAGTGGAAGGATCCGCAAGGGAATGCACGGAATGTAAAAGAATTCCTGCATCCTTTTTACGGCAAATCGGGACAAACCCGCGAGTGTAGTCGCGGCTACAGACAGGAGGGTCGAGGGGTTCGATACTCACGATCGAACCAACCCGCTCTTCTCAATGCTGAAAGGAGTTCACTATGAGCAAAATGCATCTGACGCTCACCGCTGCGGCCGTGGCGCTCGCCATGTCGCCCGTCTGGGCCGCCGATCAGGAATACAAGACCGACATCGTCGTGATCGGTGCCGGCGCTTCGGGCACGGCCGCCGCCTGGGCCGCCGCCGAAAAGAACTTCAACGTGATCACGCTCGAAAAGGCCGCCATGCCGGGCGGCACGGGCCAGTTCTCCGAAGGCATCTTCGCGGTCGAAAGCAAGATGCAGCGCGACTGGAACTACGGTCTCACGAAGGACGAAGCCTTCCAGAAGATCATGAACTACGGTCACTGGCGAGGCAACGCCAAGATGGTGCGTGCCTTCGTCAACAAGTCGGCCGACACGATCGACTGGATGATGAAGAACGGCGTGAAGTTCGAAAAGCTCTTCTCGAACTATCCGAACGGCCTCTACACCTGGCACATTTACGAAGGCCGCGGTGCGGGCTGGATCAACCTCTTCCAGAAGAAGTACGCGGAAAAGGGCCAGAAGCTTCTTCTCAACACCTGGGGTGAAAAGCTTCTGACGGAAAACGGCCGCGTCGTGGGCGTGGAAGCCACGAACAAGGCGGGCGACAAGATCACGATTCACGCCAAGGCCACGATCATCGCCACGGGCGGGTTCTTCGCCAACAAGGAAATGGCCAAGGAATACCTCCGCTTCCCGAACGCCGACGGTCTCGCCCAGACGGGTAAGACGGGCGACGGCATCCGCATGGCCTGGGCCGTGGGCGCCGGCAAGGAAGGCACCGAAGTGCAGGCCTCCTATCGTCCGGGTCCGCGCGGCGTGGGCACGACCAATCACGTGAGCGCCACCGCCAAGCAGCCGCACCTCTGGCTCACGCCGAAGGGCGAACGCTTCTGCGACGAAAAGATCATGCTCGAATGGCCGTTTGCCGGCAACGCCCTCGAACGCATCGGCGGCACGATGTTCGTCGTCTATGACCAGGCGACGCTCGACCATATGGTGAAGGACGCGGGCATTGACCTCGGCGTCGGCGTCATGGTTCCGGTCGGCACGAAGCTTACGAACTTCGACAAGGAATGGGACGCCGCCGTCAAGGCCGGCTGGGCCTTCAAGGCCGACACGCTTGACGGTCTCGCCAAGGCGACCGGCATGAATCCCGACAAGCTCAAGAAGACGGTTGAAGCCTACAACGGCTTCTGCGCCATCCGTCACGACGAAGAATTCGCGAAGGATCCGCAGTATCTGCGCGAAGTGAAGACGGGCCCCTTCTACGCGATCAAGTCCGTCGCGAGCACGCTCGGTACCTTGGGCGGCATCAAGGCGAACGAACGCTTTGAAGTTGTGACGCCCGACGAAGAACCGATTCCGGGTCTCTTCGCCGCGGGTAACGACGTCGGCGGCATGTACGGCGACAGCTACGACCTCCTGATGGCCGGTTCCACCGTGGGCTTCGCGGTGAACTCGGGCCGCATCGCGGTTGATTCGGCGGAAGAGTACATCAAGACGCTGAAGTAATACGCTCCGGTCGACCGGATTCGAATCCGGTCGACAATGTCGAAGGGTCGGTTTCCTTTTCGAAGGGCCGGCCCTTTTTTGTTGCGTCAGTCTTCGTGCGGATTCTGCGGCCACACGGGTTTGGCGGCTCGGTCGTTTCTCGCGAGCCAGTCGTAAACGTCGTCAAAGAGGGCGGGGCGCACGAAAAGGTCCGTTCCCTCGCGCTTGGCGAGACCTTCGCGGAACCACCCGCTCAATATTTTTGCGACGCTCACGCGGTTGAGGTTCACGATCTCGCCCACGAGTTCCGCGGAGAGGCGATAGGGGATCCGCCACCATGCCTCCCCCTCGACGCACCCGTTCTCATGCGTCAACGCCGATTGCAAAAACACCTTGAGGCGCTGTTCGGGTGGAAGCGTGAAGTTCGCGACCATGCCCTCGATATGACATTCTTCCTTTGCGATGACGCTTCGTACGAGCACTTCCGCGAAGCCCCCTTCGCTGCGCATGGCTTCCGTCAGAATGGAAGCGGGCAAAACGAGGATCTTCCCGTCGGTGAGCATGCGGGTGCGGACGTTGCAGCGGTTTCCGATCGCGGCCGTGAGGTCGCCGGCGGCGCGTCCGGGCGGAAGGAGCGCGAGCACTCTGGGACGCCCCGTGAGTTCTTCTGCGATGAAGTAGGCGGCAAGCCCTTCGGTGATGAAAAAGAGCTTCGCGTCTTCGCCGCCGCGCTTCAGCGTTTCTCCGCGCTTTACGGATCGTTCCGTCCCCTGCGCGCGATAGAGCGCGGCGATTTCCGGCGGATCGGCGGGCAAAACGTAGGGAAGCGAAGTGAAGATCTGGCGCATGGCGGCGGACGGAGAGAAAAGGGGAAAGCTTTAGAAAGTATAGGGAAGGCTTACACGCGGCTCCATCCGTTCGGTCCCGAATGCCGGAGTGCTGGAAAAAGCCAAAAAGAAGCCCGCGGCCTTTCGGCCGCGGGACAACCTTCAGTCAGCTTACAGATTTCCTGCGATCTCAGAATTTGCTGTTCCACTTGACCGTGAAGTAACGGCCGGCTTCATAAATCGCGTCGCTCGTCTGATAGAGCTTGTCAGTGATGTTGTAGAGGCCGACGTCGATCGAGTGGGCGCTGTCCTTGCCGAAGCTCACGCCCGCCGTCAGGTTGAAGGTCGTGGCGCCGCCAAGGTGGAAGGAATCCTTCTTGCTGTCGGCGTCGGTCGGATCGTAATCGAAGTTGTGCTGCACCGACTCGGAGCGCGAAATCGCAAACGCGTCCGCACGAAGGTTGAGTCCCTCTACGACGCCGTTCCAGCGCACGCCGTAGCGGGCCGTCATTTCCGGCGTGCCCGAATCATAGGTTGAGATGCCGTTTTGCTCGAACTTGCGGCGCATCAGCGTGAAGGTGGTGTAGGGCTCGAAGTTTTCGAACACATGGAACGAAAGGCTCGTCTCGAGACCGTAGGTCGTCGCTTCGCTAACGTTCGTGTACCGATAGGTCTTCCCCATCATGGTCTTGGCGGTCAACAGCGAGTCGATGTAATCGTCCGCCTTGGAGTAGAAGACCGCGGAATCGACGCTGAAGGCCGAGTTCGTCCAACGAAGACCGATTTCAAAGTTGTCCGACGTTTCCGGCTTCAAGTCGGGATTGCTCAGCGTCGTGGCCCCGCCCATCGTGGAGTCGACAAAGAGTTCCTGAATGATCGGGAAGCGATAGCCCTGCGCCCAACTGGCGCGCAAGGACACGTCTTCGGCGGCGCGCCAGACGGCTCCGAGGTTGAAGACGGCATGACCGTCCGAAGAATCACGAGACCAGGATTCAGGAGTGCTCGGCCCCATGCTTGTAGTGCCCGTTTTTTCGTAGTCCGATTCGCTTCGAACCCAGGTATATCGCACGCCATAGGTGAGAGAGACATCCGAGAGAACGGGCGACTCCATGCTGGCGTACACCGAGTGTTGTTGCTGAGTGGCATCCCAAACGCGCGTGTTTCTGACGGTCATGATGGGAAGGGGCGACGTGATGGAGTAAGTTTCCGCATCAAGACTGTCGTAGGAAAATTCGTAGCCGGCAATCAGGTAATGCTCGCCGAGTTGCCAATCGGACTGCACCGAAAAACCGGTTTGATCCAGTTGGTTGTCGGCGAAGCTGTCCACTTTGGTTGTGCCTTGAATTACGTGGTTTTGCATGTCCTTGTTGGACTGCTGATGAAAGACGTCCATACGAAGACGCGCGAGGTAGTCGTTGACGTTTTTCATCTCGAAGAAGAGCGCACCCTTGGTGCGGTCCCACTTGGGCACGTCCACGAAGAATTCGTCGTAACTGCCGTCCTGGGTACCCGACATGAAGTCGAGCTTGTAGTAGTCGATCGTGCCGCCGACCTTCATGTTTTCGCTGATGTTGTAGGCAAGATAGAGCGACGCGGAGCGCGAGTCGAATTCGGTGTAGGGAACTTCGCCGATCGGCGTTTCCAGGTTGTCGTAGCTTTCCGTAGCGGCGTTCAGGCGGTATTCCCAACCGTTGACGTTCCCGTAGATGCCCGCGGAGACGTTCTTGCCGGAGGCGGACGTATCCATGCCGGCCGAGACTTCGCCCTGCACGGCGCGCGTGCCGCCCTTCTTCGTGATGATGTTGATGGCGCCGCCGATCGCGTCGGAACCATAAAGAACGGAGGCGGGGCCCTTGATGACTTCGATTCGTTCGATCATCGAGGGATCGATCAGAATGGGGGCGCCCGACATGGACTTGTGTTCGGCCACCTTCTGACCGTCGATCATGACGAGCGTGCGGAAGGCATCTTCACCGCGGATCTTCACGCGGTCGATGCCCTGACCACCGTCGTTCTTGATTTCCACGCCCGGAATGTCGGAGAGGAGGTCGCCGACGGTCTTGGCGCCCGACTTTTCAATGTCCTTGCTCGTGATCACCGAGACGGACATCGGAACTTCCATGAGTTCCTGTTCGACGCGCGAGGCGGTCACGTGAACGGTTTCGGTCTGGAGGACGTCTTCGGCCGAGACGGTGCCGGCGGAGAGTGCGAGAGCGACGGCTGCGGAGAGGCCGCTGATGGCATGCGTAGTCTTCATGGTTTTGTTGTCGGTTGAGTGTTTGTTGTTTGCGAACGAGAATTGTTCGCAACAAAATGTGCTCAATCTAACAAACGAGTCGAACATGCGTCAAGGAAGGAATGGAGTGATCCTGCGAAGCGCTTCTCTTTTTACGCGGGAAATTTCAATAGATTTCGAGTTTTGGTTCTTGAAGAGTCGAAGATTTTATTGGTGGGTGGCGAGGGATTGTTTTACTGTATTGAGAAAAGAACGCATTCTCATAAATCTGGAATGCGTCGGACCCCTCGCCATGGACTTTGCCGCCCAAGCTCGTTTTTCCGCCGATGCAAAAAGGGCCCCGACGAATCGGAGCCCTCTGCGGATTGTCTGATCGGATTGTTCGTCAGAAGTGTTCGGGCTTCTTCCAACCCTTCACGAAGGCGGGCGGTTCGCGCGTTCCGGCGCTCACCGTGAGGACGTCGTAGCCCGTTTCGGTGACGACGACCATGTGCTCCCACTGGGCGGAGAGCGAGCGGTCCTTCGTCACGACGGTCCAGCCGTCGCCCAACATCGTGACGCCGTAGCGGCCGGCGTTCACCATGGGTTCGACCGTAAAGACCATGCCCGGAAGCAGTTCGGGACCGGGTTTGTGCGTGTCGTAGTGGTAGACGAAGGGTTCTTCGTGGAATTTCTTCCCGATCCCGTGTCCGCCGTAGTCGTGGACGACGGAGACGCCGTTCTTTCGAACAAAGGCTTCGCAGGCGACGCCGATGTCGTTGAAGTGTCCGCCCGGACGCACGGCGTCGATCCCGGCCCACATCGCTTCAAAGGCGAGGTCGACGAGGCGCTTGCCGGCAATCGTGGGCTTGCCGACCACGAACATGCGGGAGGTGTCGCCGTGGTAGCCGTTCTTGATGCTCGTGACGTCGATGTTGACGATGTCGCCCTGCTTCAATTTCTTCGTTTTCGACGGAATGCCGTGGCAGACGACGTGGTTGATCGAAATGCAGCTCGTGGCGGGGTAGGGCGTCATGCCGGGCGGCTGATAGCCGAGACACGCCGGAATGCACTGCTGCACGTTCACGGTGTAGTCGTGAAGGAGTTCGTCGAGCTCGCCCGTCGTGACGCCGGGCTTCACGAAGGGCGTGATGTAGTCGAGAAGTTCCGAAGCGAGGCGTCCGGCGAGGCGGAGTCCCTCGATGTCTTCAGGTGTTTTGATCGTGATCTTGGCCATGGAATGGTGCCTGGTTAAGAAAGTGTCTCAATGATAGCCCATCGGAGCCAAGCGGCAGAGCGGGGCCGCCGAGAAGAAACGGGACGGCGCCCGAAGACGCCGTCCCGCTGGAAGAGGAGTTCGCCGAAGGTCAGACGGGGAGGATGCCGTTTCCGAGGAAGTAGGAGCAGCCCACGCCGATGAAGATGGCGAAGATGTTGAGGATGAAACCCGCCTTGATCATGTCCGAGATCTTGAGGCGCCCCGTCCCGAAGACGATGGCGTTCGGAGGCGTGCCCACCGGCATCATGAAGGCGGCCGACGCGCCGATCACGGTCGCGAAAAGAGGACCTTCCGCACTGATCTTGAGCGTGTCGCACACCGCCGCGATGAGCGGCATGATGGTGGCGGCGAGCGCCGTATTCGAGGTGACTTCCGAGGCGAAGGTCGTGAGCGCCGAGACGCCGAGCATCATCGAGAAGCGGCTCGCGCCCGCGAAGACCGAGGCCTGCGCGCCGATGAGGTCGGCAAGACCCGTGGCCTGGATGGCCGCCGCCATCGTGAGGCCTCCGCCGAAGAGCAGGAGCACGTCCCAGGCGACGACGTCCTTCGTCGAATCCCAGTCGAGGGCGTGCACGCCGCGCTTGACGTCGATCGGGATCATGAAGAGGATGAGCCCCGCGCCCATGGCGATCGCTTCGTCGGAGAGGGCCTTGAAGGGACGGACGCCGTCGATTTCAAAGCCGCGCACCAAGGGACCGCACATCCAGAGGAGGGCCGCAAGGGCGAAGACCACGAGGACGACCTTTTCGCCCGCCGACATGGGGCCGAGCTTGGCGATTTCGTTCTTCACCCATTCCTTGCCGCCCGGAATGCCGGTGAGCTTCGTGCGGAAAAGGAGCTTCGTGAGAACGAAGTAGGTGGCCGGAAGGAGCAGAAGCGTCACGGGAAGCGAGACGCGCATCCAGGCGAGGAAGGAGACGGGTTCGCCGTAGCGGTCTTCCACGAAGCGCGCGAAGATGCCGTTCGGGGGTGAACCCACGAGGGTCGCGAGACCGCCGATCGAGGCCGCGTAGGCGATCGCGAGAAGCACCGCGATCGCGAAGTTGTTTTCGTCCTTCGAGGGCGTTTCCGAATTCTGCGTCGAGCGCACGACCCCGATCACGGCGATGGCGATCGGAACCATCATGGCGGCGGTGGCGGTGTTCGACACCCAGGCCGAAATGAAGGCGGTCGAGAGCATCAGGCCGAGAACCATTTGATTGGGCTTCGTGCCGAAGAGCGAAATCGTGTAGAGCGCGATCCGTCGGTCGAGGCGCCAGCGGTGAATGGCCGCGGCAAGGAGGAAGCCCCCGAGGAAGAGGAAGATCGTCCCCGAGGCATAGTGCTTCATCGTTGCCCCCGCCGTCGCGATTTCCAGAATCGGATAGAGCACGAGCGGCAGCATCGCCGTCACGGCGATCGGAAGCGCTTCGGTAAACCACCAGACGGCCATGAGGACCGTCACGGCGGCGCAGGCCTTCCCGGCGTGCGCGAAGGCGACCGTCTCGCCCGAGGCGTTGACGAACTGGTCGGGCATGAGCCAATACGTAAGAAAGGCCAACACGGGACCCGCGATCAAGGCCCATGCTTTCTTGCTGTTCGGCATGACTTCAATGTCGAGTTGCGAACGTGGCATGAGTCGTTCTCCTAGTCAGTAAGTTTTTCCAACCGTATGCGTGCGGTTCCTCTTTGTAAAGACGCATGCAAACCGTAACCTATGTCAAACATAATGCCAAAAAATTGGAAAAATCCGTGGGCAAACCCGCGACTTTTTTGCGTTTTTTCAGCCGTCTAGGTCGTTTGGCGGAGGAGAGCGGAAGGGGCCGCGGGGGTTGCGGCAGAGGCCCGCGCGAAAGTTCGAAAAAATCAAGGGGTTCGACTTGCGTGCGGCCTTCGCCCCTGATATGATTGCGCCGTCCCGCGGAGTCCTTTCTTTCGCGAGACTTTTTTCTTTTCAATCATCACTGCGGTACGCCGGACACAGCGTTCGTCGGCCGCGAATCGCACGCGTCCCGCACCCGAGGTGGCGCCTCTTCTAAGAAGAACGGCGTTAGCCAGCGGACGCGTAAGACACAACCTTGGAGAAATTTCAAATGATCAGCATGCGCGATATGCTCGAAGCCGGTTGCCACTTCGGCCACCAGACCCGTTTCTGGAACCCCAAGATGGCCCAGTACATCTTCGGCGCCCGCAACAAGATTCACATCATCAACCTCGAAAAGACGGTCGTCAAGTTTGAAGAAGCCTGCAAGTTCGCCCGCGAACTTTCGGCCCGCGGCGGCAAGATCCTTTTCGTGGACGCCAAGCGCGGTGGTCGTGAAATCATCGCCGAAGAAGCGCAGCGCGCCGGTTGCGCCTGGGTTGACCAGCGCTGGCTCGGCGGCACGCTCACGAACTTCAAGACGGTCAAGGGCACGATCAAGCGTCTGAAGGACATGGAACAGCAGTTGGCTGACGGCACGGCCGCCACGCTCACGAAGAAGGAAGCTCTGGACTTCTCCCGCAACGTCGAAAAGCTCAACAAGTCGATCGGCGGCATCAAGGAAATGACGGGTCTTCCCGACGCTCTCTTCGTCGTGGACGTCGGCTACCACAAGATCGCCATTCAGGAAGCCAACAAGCTCGGCATCCCCGTCATCGGCGTGGTCGACACGAACCACTCGCCCGACGGCATCGACTACGTGATCCCGGGCAATGACGACGCCAGCAAGGCCGTCGCCATCTACGCCAAGGGCATCGCCGACGCCGTCATCGCCGGCCGCAACGACAGCCTCGAAGAAGTCGTTGAAGCCGCCAAGGACGAAGAATTCGTCGAAGTGGCCGCCGAAGAAACGCCCGCCGCCTAATGTCCCCTGTCCCTGCGCCCCTATCGGGACGCAGGGCTTCGAACTTTATCGACGCCCGTTGACTTTTTCTGACGGGCGCGTTTTTCACCTACTCTAGGAGTAAAGAATGGCTGCTATTTCCGCCGCGATGGTCAAGGAATTGCGTCTGAAGACCGACGCGCCGATGATGGAATGCAAGAAGGCCCTTACGGAAGCCGACGGCGACATGGCCAAGGCTGAAGAAATCCTTCGCGTCAAGCTCGGCAACAAGGCCACGAAGGCCGCTTCGCGCATCACCGCCGAAGGCGTCGTCGCCGTCTACATCTCGGAAGACCGCAAGGTCGGTGCCATCCTCGAAGTGAACTCCGAAACGGACTTCGTCGCGAAGAACCCCGAATTCATTCAGATGGCCAAGGACGCCGTCCGCCTCGTCGCCGAACAGAACCCGGCCGACGTCGCCGCCCTCGGCGAACTCGCCCTCGGCGACAAGACGCTCGAAGCCGTCCGTACGGCTCTCGTCGGCAAGATCGGCGAAAACATGACCTTCCGCCGCTTCACGCGCGTTGAAGCCAAGGGTCTGCTCTCCTCCTACGTCCACGGCAGCAAGATCGGCGTCATCGTCGACGTCACGGGCGGTGCCGACGAAGTCGCTCACGACATCGCCATGCACATCGCCGCTTCCAAGCCGAAGGCCCTCAACGAAGAAGGCATCGCCGCCGAAGCCATCGAAACGGAACGCCGCGTCGCCATCGAAAAGGCCCGCGAAGCCGGCAAGCCCGAAGCCATGCTCGAACGCATCGCCGAAGGTTCGGTCAAGAAGTTCTTGAAGGAAGTCACCCTCTTGAACCAGCCCTTCGTCAAGGACGACAAGAAGACGGTCGGCGAACTCTTGAAGCAGAACGACGCCGTCGCCAACGCCTACACGCTCTACGTCGTGGGCGAAGGCCTTGAAAAGCGCAACGACGACTTCGCCGCCGAAGTGGCCGCGCAGGTCGCCGCCGCCAAGCAGGCGTAATTTCGGATTCGTCCGACGGGCGTTCTTCGGGACGCCCGGCACCCACAAAAAACTCCGGCGGGTTTCGGCCCTTCCGGAGTTTTTTGTTGCCTTCGAAAACCTTTCGTCTTCAGAAACTCACCGTGTCGGGGTGCAGCCCCGAGAAGCCCGTGACGGGAAGATTCGAGAGCGTGCGGATTTCCTCTTCGTCAAGCGTGAAGTGAAAGACGTTGAGGTTTTCCTTGAAGTGCAGCGTCTGGTGCGAGCGAGGAATCGTGGGGATTCCCTGATCGAGGCACCAGCGGATGAGAACCTGCGCCGGGGTCGCGCCGTGGCGTTCGGCGATTTCGCGAACGAACGGGTTGTCGAGGAGTTGTCCGCGCCCGAAGGGGCCCCAGGACTGCACGACGATGCCGGCGCGGCGGCAGAAGTTCACGGCGTGCGCCTGCGGGTAGCCCGCGTGAATCTCGAGCTGATTGATCATCGGCGCGATGCGGGCGCGAGAGAGGAGCGGCACGAGGTGGTGCGGGAGAAAGTTCGAGACGCCGATCGCGTGCACGACGCCCGATTCGTAGAGGTCTTCGAAGGCGCGCCAGGTCCCGGCGTTGCGGCTCTGCCAGAGAAGGGCGTCGCCGTGGGCCGAGGGCCAGTGAATGAGGAGCGCGTCGAGGTAACTCGTCCGGAATTCCGTGAGGAGCGTCTTCACCGCCTCGATCGTGTCTTCGTACGAGTGGTGCGTCACCCAGATTTTGGAGGTGAGAAAAAAGGCTTTGCGCGGAATGCCGCAGTGAGCGATCGCTTCGCCGAGAAACGAAGCGTTGTTGTAGATCTGTGCCGAGTCAAAAGACCGGTACCCCGCTTCGATCGCGGTCGTGAGGATGCGGTTCGCCTCTTCTGGGTTCGTGAGATGCCAGGTGCCGAAACTCAGTCCCGGCAGCCCCGTCCCGTTCTTGAGCGCAATGCCGCTGTGGGGATGATTGAGCACGATGAAGTTCCATTTGTTTTTCTATTGGCGCAATGTTAGCAAAGCCGAAAACTTTGCGTTAGCGCAAAGGTGGAAAAGTTTTTGCAAACGTTCTGTCAGCGTAAGGCTACGCGTATAATGTCGACTTCCCCGAAATTTTTCGCTTTCCTTTCGGGGCGAATTTCCACCGATCGGTCTTGACGGACCGCGGACGCGGGAAGGAAATTCTTTTGCCCGGAGAGTCGGGCCGCCCGTGAAAAGGAAGGCGAAGGACAAAACCTGCGCAGCGCAAGCGCGTTCAAGAAAGAGGCCGTAAGGCCCGATGCGGAGTTTGACAAATGGAGAATGACATTCTCACGTGGGCCCTCCTCGGAACGGGGGTGCTCGGTTTCGGTGCGGGCGCCGTCTGGCAGACGATTCGCAGAAAGCCCGCGAAGGCTCCGCGCCGCGTGGAGCGCGTGGCGGCCCGTGCGTCGAGCCCCGAAAAGCGTCCCGCGTCTCCCGAGCCCGTCCGCGCCCCCGAAGCGGGCGTTCTTCGTCCGACGACGCTGGCGGTCACGCCCGTGGCGGGCGACGTCACCGCGGCGGAACTCTTCCTGCAGCGCGCCCACGAGGGCGACCTTCCCTTTTATCGCGAGCTTGACGTCGATCCCCACGACCTCAAGGGCGTCTCGGCGCTCTTTTCCCGGTGTTCGACGCTGGAGTGGACGCCCGAGGACGACTGGGCGCACGACGTCTACACCGTGAGCTTCTCTCCGGTCGTCACGACCGCCTGGGCGGCGGGGCACATGCCGCGCGTGAACGCCACGGCCATGGACCTGCAGATCATTGCGCTCGGCGACGCAGGCGTGCAGCTCGGCACCCCCATGGGCGTGGCCGACCACGAGTGGGGCGACGCCGGACGCATTCAGACGCTCTGGGAACTCATGAATCCCGCCGAGAGCGAACACGTCCTCGCGGGTGAACTCAAGGCGGAAATCGAAGAGATCGACCGGCGCCTTCCGAAGGTGAAGCTCATGACGACGGCGCTCGGCGGCCACGAGTGGAGCGAACGGCGCGACGAACTCTTCGACTGCGCGCGCGACGCGAATCGTCTGGGCGCCGAAGAAGGGCGCGCCGTCGACCGCGTGACGCGCATCGAAGCGCTCGCGCAGTTCATGCGCACGAAAAACGTCGAGATCGACAAGACGCTCGACGAACTCGCCGGGAACATGAAGACGGCCAAAGACGCGGACGAAGCGCTCACGAAGGCGATTCCGCTCGCCTACGAGCGGGAGCTCTCGGTCCTTTTCCTGCGCGCCATCGCGCTTCTTCGCGTGATCGTGGGCGACGACTACTGCCACGGCATGCGCTGCTCGAACCACATCGCGCTCAACGTCAAGAACTTCCCCGACATGCACCGGCTTCTCGACCGTGCGCGCAACCTCGCGCTCACCGCGCTTACGAACGAGAGCCGCGGCCTCAACGACGCGGAATTGAAGGCGCTCGGCGACGTCAAGAAGGACGCCGATCTTCTCGCCGCCGCGCACGACGAAGTCGTCGCGCGTCTCGAGAAGGACGTCGAGCGCCTGCAGACGGCGATCGACCGCCACCTCATTCTCCAGGGGCGGCCCCGTCGCTTTGCGGTGCGCCTTGACGCACGGGGCAATCTCGAAGCCCTCCTCGTTTTGGAACATTGAGGCTTGGGCGCCAGCCTGCTACACTTTGCCACGAACCTTGACGTCGCGGCGCCCGAGGGGATTTGTCGCGCGCGGGAAAACGCTGAGTTTTGCGCGCCCGAAAGTTTCCCGTAAGCGAAGCGCCGTACGCTTTTACCGATAAAACGCCGCGGGCTGTTTTCCTTTGGGGAAACCTTCCGCGGCCCCAACCGAAAGACACTCATGGTCAACATTCATCCGACTGCCCGCATTCATCCCACCGCGCTTGTCGACGAACGCGCGACGATCGGCCAAGACGTCGTCGTCGGGCCCTTCTGCTACGTCGGCCCCGACGTCAAGATCGGAGACCGCACGGTGCTGCGCAGTCACGTGACGGTCGAAGGCCGCACGACGCTCGGCGCCGACAACGTCGTCTATCCCGGCGCCGCCATCGGTTGCGAACCCCAGGACAAGAAGTACGCCGGCGAAGACACGGTGCTCGTCGTGGGCGACCGAAACGTCATCCGCGAAAACTGCACGCTCTCGATCGGGACGGTGCAGGACGAAGGCATCACCCGCGTGGGAAGCGACAACCTCTTCATGGCCAACGCCCACGTCGCCCACGACTGCCGCGTCGGCAACGGCACGATTCTCGCCAACAACGTGGCGCTCGCCGGTCACGTGACGCTCGAAGACTACGCCATCGTGGGCGGTCAGACGGGCGTGCACCAGTTCTGCCGCGTGGGGGCCCACGCGATGGTCGGGGGCGTCGCCGCGGTGACGCGCGACGTGCCGCCCTACGTCATCTGCGCTGGGAACCCCTGCGTGCCGCACGGGCTCAATCTCGTGGGTCTGCGCCGCTCGGGCTTCAACGACGATCAGATGCGCGCGCTTCGCCGCGCCTACGGGGCGCTCTACCGTGAAAACCTCACGGTGAAGGAGGCCCTCGAGAAAATCGAGGCCCTCAAGACCGAATTCCCCGATGCGGCCGAAGTCCTGACGCACTTCGGCGACTTCGTCGCCGCGAGCACGCGCGGACTGATCCGCTGACAAGAACGATTTCAACAACCCCTTTTCCAAGGACCGATTTATGGGAACCCATCATCCGACCCCGACCCCCGAGCGTGACGGCGCCGTATGGCTTGCCGGCGAGGCAAGCGGCGACTTCATTGCAAGTCTGGTTCTTCCCGAAACGATTCGCCGCATGGAAGGCGTCCCGCAGTACGGTGTGGGCGGCGAAAAGATGCGCGCCGCGGGCTTTCACGCCTGGCACGACATTCGGGAACTTTCCGTCCGCGGCTACGTCGAGGTTCTTGCGCACCTGCCGCGCCTGTTGCGCCTGCGCACGGAACTTGTCGAACGCTTCGTCGCGTCGGACGCGCGCGTCTTCGTCGGGGTGGACGCGCCCGACTTCAACCTTGGAATCGAAGCGCGTCTTCGCCGCAAGGGCATTCCCACGGTCCACTTCGTGAGCCCGGCCATCTGGGCCTGGCGTCCCGAACGCATTCAGAAGATCCGCGAGGCGGTCGACCGCATGCTCCTCGTCTTTCCGTTTGAGGAGGCGATCTACAAGAATTCGGGCGTACGCACGACCTATGTCGGCCATCCGCTCGCAGGCGTCATTCCGATGAAGCCCGACACCGCGGGCGCGCGCAAGGCTCTCGGAATCGACGACGGCCTGCCCGTCGTCACGGTGATGCCGGGGTCGCGCCCCGACGAAATCGACGGGTGCTCGGACGCCTTCTTCGGCGCGGTCGAAAAGATCATGCACCGCGTGGGCGACATGCATGTGCTCGTCCCCGCCGCGAACGATCAGGCCCGCGCGAAGATCATCTTCAATTCCGGGCTCTTCCCGCGCGTGGCGTCGCGCATCAAGATCGTCGTGGGCGAAAGCCACCGCATGATCGAGGCGGCCGACGCGGTCCTCTGCGCTTCGGGCACGGCAGCCCTTGAGTGCGCGCTCTTCAAGAAGCCTTTGGTCGTCGGCTACAAGATGCCCGCGCTCACGGGCATGATCATGCAGAAGAAGGCCCTCATCCGCCACGTGTCGCTCCCGAACATTCTCTTGGGCGACAACGTCGTGCCGGAATTCCTGCAGTACTTCTGCGAGGCCGACTGGATTTCCTACGCCCTCGAAGATGCGCTTACGAACGACGCCAAGCGCCGTGAACTCGAGGAGCGCTTCACGAAGATGCACGAAAGCCTCCTCGCCGACACGCCGTCGCTCGTGGCCGAAGTGATCTGCGACGCCGCGAAGCGCCGTCGCTGAGCATCCTTTCTTTGCACGAATCTTCGCTCGCTCCCGAAGGACCTCTTTCGGCGGGCGGGCGTTTTCTTTTTTTTCCGCATGAAAAATTCCCCCGCCACAACCGAACCTTCGCTCTTCGACGAAGACTACGAAGCGCTCCGCTTTGAGGGGCTGCTCGCGGGTGTCGACGAAGCCGGACGCGGTCCGCTTGCGGGCCCCGTCTGCGCGGCCGCGGTGATTCTGGATCCGAAGCGTCCGATCGAGGGTCTCGCCGACTCGAAGAAGCTCTCCGCGAAAAAGCGCGAGGCGCTCGCTCCGCTCATCCGCGAGCGCGCGCTCGCCTGGGCCGTCGCTTGGGCCGAGCCCGAGGAAATCGACCGTGTCAACATTCTGCGCGCTACGATGAACGCGATGCGAAGGGCGGTGGAGGGGCTCGGCGTCGAGCCCGACTGCGTCTGGGTGGACGGCAACCGTCTCCCCGACCTGCCGTATCCCGCGGAAGCGATCGTGAAGGGGGACGCCAAGGTCCCCGCGATCTCGGCCGCGTCGATTCTCGCCAAGACCGCCCGAGACGCGAAGATGCGCGAATATGCGGAGCAGTATCCCGAATACGGCTTCGAGCGTCACGCGGGCTACGGGACGAAGGAGCACGTGGCGGCGCTCGAGAAGTTCGGTCCCACGCCCATTCACCGCAAAACCTTCGAGCCCGTGAAGTCGCTTCTGCGCGCCAAGGAAGGTCGGGCGACGAGTGATCCCAGGACAACATCATGACGAACTACCGAAACGACCGAACCGAACTTCTCGAGAGCGACGCCAATCCCAACGTAAAGCGCTGGCGCCGTCTTGCGACCGATCCGCGCTTCGTGAAGAAGGCCGGCGCGACCCTTCTCGAAGGGGCGCATCTTGCCGAGTGCTACTTCCAAACGGGCCTTCCCGTCACGAATCTGCTCGTCGCGCAAAGCGCCAACGCCGAGGCGCGGCACTGGGTAGAAACTTATGAGCGCGAGCGGGGCCTTCGCCCGCGCGTCGTCGCCGACCGTCTCTGGCAGACTTTGTCGCCCGTCGAGCACGGCGTCGGGATCATGCTCGAAGTCCCCGTCCCGAAAACCGAAGACGTCGACTTCTCGCGCGAAGACGTTTTGTATCTTGACGGCGTGCAGGACGCGGGCAACGTCGGCACCCTCATCCGCACGGCCGTGGCGGCGGGCTTCCGCACGATCGCAGCCTCGCCCAAGACCGCGGGCTTTTATGCGCCCAAGGTGATGCGCGCGGGGATGGGGGCGCACTTCGGCGCAAAGCTCATCGAAAACTGCCCGATCGACCTCTTTGCCGAGCGCTACGAAGGAACGATTCTCGCCGCGGACGCCCGCGGCGGCGAAGACCTCTTCGCGGCGGACGACTATGCGTCGGGGCCCGTCTGCTGGATTCTCGGCGCGGAAGGCCCGGGCGTGTCGTCGGAAGCCCTCGCCAAAACGCAGCGCCGCTTTTATATTCCGATCGAAGAAGCCTGCGAAAGCCTCAACGTCGGGGCGGCCGCGGCCGTGTGTCTCTTTGACGTGCGCCGCAGACGCCTTGCCCGCCGTTGACCGCGCGCAGAGGCCAAAACACTGTCATTCAAAAGGAGAGAACCATGCTGGGATTTCAATACGCGAACGCCACGCGCCTCTTTTTCGGCCGTGAAGCGGAAAAGGGACTCGTCGGACGTCTCGCCGACGACCTCGGTCACGAGGGCGACGTCCTCGTCGTCTACGGCGGAGGCTCGGTCATCCGCTCGGGACTGCTTCCCCGCGTGACGGCGGCCCTTAAGGATGCGGGCCTCACCGTGCACGAAGAGGGCGGCGTCGTTCCGAACCCGCAGATCGGGCTCGTGCGCACCTGGATCAAAAAGTACGCCGAAAAGAAGCCCCGCGCGATTCTCGCCGTGGGCGGGGGCTCGGTGATCGACAGCGCCAAGGCCGCGGCCGTCGGGTTCGAAGCCGACTGCGACGTCTGGGACTTCTTTGCCGGAAAGGCGATCGTGCAGTCGGCGCTTCCCGTCTACACGATCCTGACGCTCCCCGCCGCGGGGTCGGAGCAGTCGATCCGCGCGGTCCTCTCGAACGAAGAGGGGATCAAGACGGGGATCGGCGTCGAAGCGATCCGTCCGAAGGCCTCGGCCGTGAATCCCGAACTCTTCTTCACGCTCCCTGTCTGGCAGATCGGTGCGGGCGTCACCGACATGATCTCCCACATCATGGAGCGCTACTTCACGAATACGGAACACTGCGAATACGTCGACGCGCAGGCCGAAGCCGCCATGCGCACGGCCGTCGACTTCGGACCGAAGGTCGTGGCGAATCCCTCCGACTGGGACGCCTGGTGTCAGATCGCCATGGTGGGTACGTACGCCCACAACGGCTACTTCGGACTCGGCCGTGAAGAGGACTGGGCCTGTCACGGGATCGAACACGAGCTCTCGGGCTGGAACGGCGAAGTGACCCACGGTGCGGGGCTCGCCGTCATCATTCCTTCCTGGATGGCCTTTGTCGCCAAGACCCGTCCCGCCCGCGTCGAAGACTTTGCGCTTCGCGTGATGCGCGTCGAGAAGGGCGCAACGCAGGAAGAAACCGTCGCACGCGGGATTGAAGCCCTCAAGGCCTTCTACCGCACGCTCGGCATGCCCGTGACGCTTGCGGAACTGAAGGTTCCCGAGGCCCCGATTGAAAAGCTCGCGAAGGGCGCCGTCAGAAAGGGACTCCTCGGCAAGTACGTGCCGCTCGACGAAGCGGCCGTGAAGACGATTCTCGAGAACGCCCGCTGAAAAAGCGCAGGATCCTCGAGTCGGCGTCGGGGGGCGCCATGGAAAAAGAGGACCGGCTCCGGGGACGGAGCGTCGGTCCTCTTTTTTTCTCGGACGGTTCTCCTGCGAAGGCCCGCCCGAAGAAAACAACTCAACGCGAGGCGAAGCGGTGAATCGCTCCGGATTCGTACAGCCGCGCTTCACGATCCTCCGACTCGGTCTTGCGCGGCGCGGCATAAAGCCAGGAGGGCGCGGGCATTCGGCGGCTGACTTCCGCCATTGCCTCGTCCGATCGAAGGAGCGCTTCCGCCTCGTCCGAGAGATGCCAAAGCACGATCGTGCGGTGCACGTCGTAGAAGGCGGTTCCCTGCGCGCCCCGAACGAGCCAGTCGGGTTCCGTCGACGCGGCCCGGTCCGTGAGAGCGGCGCGCAAAAGAATGCGGCAGGTCGACTTCTCCGGAGAGGAGGGCTTCGGGCAGCCGAGCGAGTCGTTCGCAAGCGCGACCGCGGCGCGCTCGAGGGTTTCGTCCTGCTGCGAGGTTTCTCGCTCTTCCCGAAGCACCACGGCTTCGAATCCCGCGCGGCGGGCCGTGTCGGCGAAGGCTTCGGCCGTCAGGATCAGAGACTGTTCGACGGCTTCCGAGGCGTTCGCGGCGTCCGAATTCGCTACGAGGGCGAACCAGTGGTCGAACGCTTCAAAGGCGGTGGTGTCGGGTTTCCACCCCAAGTTCATGAAGTCGAGCCCGAGGCTCGTCGAGAAGGGGCCTTTGGAGGCTTCGGCCAGGGTCTTCCCCTGAAGCGGACTGTTGGCAAGAATCGTGGTGCCGATGTTTCGCATCCAGTGCGTTTTCGCGGCGGCGGCCTTGCGTTGTTCGGCCGCCGTCATGTCGTCGGAGAACCGCAGAATGCCGAAGCGCGCGCCGACGTTTGCGGCGTAGGAGCGCTCCGGGAGATAGCGGGAGACGTCCTGCGGAGAGGAGGAGGGAAGGTCGGTCGACGTGGCGCAACCGGCAAGAAAGGCCGCGCAGAGCGACGCAGGCAAAAGAAGGTACGGGCGCATCATTTCTTTTCGTGAAGATATTGAAAACGAGATGAGTCTAGGGTAAGCGAGTACGTGTTTACCCTTTGTTTAACAAGAGAAACTGAAACAAAATGTATCTGATCGGAATGGGAGAATTCGGAGGGACGGCGGGAGGATGCGACAAAAAAACGAAACCCGCCGAAGAGGCGGGCTGTCGGACGCTGCGGTCGGCGTCCGGC
>UQTE01000005.1 GCA_900543805.1 uncultured Sutterella sp. | reverse complement strand
CAGGCTTGAACGCCCGATCGATTAAAAATCTGTCTCGCAAAGTGGGGACAGTTCAAAGAATCGTCTGCGGAGGGGCTTTTGGAAGGGACCCACTTATTTTTCGTCCGACTTTCCTGCTTTCGCAGGCTTAGGTCTGTAAGCGCACATCATCGTCGCGGAAGCTGCGACCTTGCCGTCGACCTTGGCTTCGGCTTCGAAGACGCCGAGACCGAGCTTCTGTCGAATGAAGCGACCTTCGATCACGAGCTGGTCGCCAGGCTGCACGACGCGCTTGAAGCGGGCGTTGTCGATGCCGGCGAAGTAGAAGAGGCTGTTCTTGCGGTCCACGTCTTCGGGGAGACGCGCAAGCGCCATGATGGCGCAGGCCTGGGCCATGGCTTCAATGATGAGGACGCCGGGCATCACGGGAACCTGCGGGAAGTGGCCCGTGAACTGCGGTTCGTTCACCGTCACGTTCTTGATCACCACGACGCGGTTGAGGTCGTCGGAAAGCTCCACCACCCGGTCGATCAGGAGGAACGGGTAGCGGTGGGGGAGCATGTCCATGATGTCGGTGATGTCAAACTTGGTCGTCATCGTAATGCCGAAAAGAAAATGTGAAATCGTTCAAATGGCTTCGGGACGACCGTGCGTTCGTCCCGAAGAGTTCGGGTGTTAGTGTGCCACGAAACGAAGGGCTTCGTGTGAAAAGTGGCTTCGGACCTACGGATTAGCCTGCGGCCTTTTTACCCTTCCATAGAGGCATCTCGACAGGTCCGTACACACGAAGACGTGCCCGGCGGGAGAGACCTCCATGCACCCGCCGATCTCCGGCAAGCGTGTGCAGCGCCTGCTCCCGAGTGCACGGAATTGGAAAGACCTCGCTCTAGGCAGAAACTCTTAGGCGATATTGAATATCGACGTCATTACGAGAGGCACTCGGAGTTTTGCAAAATGAAATTCCGACGTTCGGACCCACTCGGATGAGTCTAATCCACCATTTTCCTTGTCGTTCAAGAGATTATAAAAGACATTCATTAAAAGTTCGTTTTCTTCCAATCTAAGCACTTCATATTAGTAGGACAAAATTTCGGCATTTTTCGAAATTTCAGAAAGAACTTTGTTGTATACAGGAGGAATGGAGTCGGCGCGGGTGCTCCTCGGCCCGTTCCGACCGGTAAACAAGAAAGCAACAAAACAAAAGGTGCATCCATGGAGTCCCCATCCAAAACAAGATTCATCCCCATCGGTCTCATGCTCTTTGCGCTCTTTTTCGGCGCGGGCAATCTGATTTTCCCCGCCTCCATGGGTCAGGCCTCCGGCACGGAAGTCTGGTGGGCGCTGTTGGGCTTTTGCCTTACCGGCGTCGGACTCCCGCTCCTCACGTTGGTGGCGGTCGGTTACTCCGGTCTGCCGGGACTGCAGGAAATCGGCAGCCGCGTGCATCCCTGGTTCGGCGCCTTCTATGCCAACGTCTGCATCCTCGCCATCGGTCCCTGCTTTGCCGTGCCCCGAACCGGCACCGTTTCCTGGGAAATCGGCATCGCCCCCTTCCTCGATCCCTCGCAGCTCGAAGTCGGCATGCCCGTCTTCCTCGCCGTTTTCTTCGTCGTGGCGGGTTGGCTTTCCGCGTCGCCCTCGAGGCTTGTCGACCGTGTGGGCAAAATTTTGACGCCGCTCCTCGTTCTTTCGCTCGCGATCTTCATCGTGCAGAGCTGCCTCGCTCCGATGGGCGAACCCCAGGCGCCGGCCGCTCCCTACGCCACGCCCTTCATGGCGACGGTTCAGGGCTTCCTGGACGGCTACAACACGCTTGACGCCATTGCGGCCCTCATCTTCGGCAGCCTCGCCATCGGCGCCGTTCGCGAGTCGGGCTTCACGAAGCAGTCCGACATCGCCCGCGAAGTCTTCAAGGCGGCCATGGTCGCCGGACCTTTGCTCGCGGTCATCTACATCTTCATCGCCAAGGTGGGCGCCGAAAGCGTGACCGCCATCGGCGTGCAGGAAACCGGCGCTCCGATTCTGGCCTTGAGTGCGCAGCTTCTTTTCGGCAGCGGCGGCGCGATCCTTCTCTCCGTCATGGTGATTCTCGCCTGCATGACGACCGCCATCGGCCTCATCAGCTGCACGTCGGCGCACTTCTTCAATCTTGCGAAGGGACGCCTCCCCTACAAGGTCTGGGTCGTCATCTTCTCGGTGATCTCCTACCTCATCGGCCTCTTCGGGCTGAAGACGATCATCGTCTCGACGATCCCCGTGCTGATGTTCCTCTATCCCCTTTGCGTGGCGCTCGTCATTCTTTCCCTCCTCCACAACAAGATCGGCGGACGCCGTTGCGTGTGGGCTTGGACGATCGGCTTCACCTTCGTGATGGCGACCTACAACGGACTGCAGACGGCCAAGATCGCCATGGGCGGACTCGAAGCCATCCTTGCGAACTGGGTGCCGCTGCACACCTACGGTCTCGGCTGGATTCCCTTCGCCTTGGTGGGCTTCATCATCGGCATGATCCACAAGTCACTCACGAAGGGCCCGGCGCAGCCCTAAAGCGTGATTGACTCATAAGCCAAGAGGCCGCCCATCGGGCGGCCTCTCTTTCTTTGCGCGCTCGGCACGGACGCGTTTCGCCGTGCCTTCACGCCACGTTCAATCCGGGAATCAGGCCTTGGCTTCTTCCAGGGCCTTGACGGCGCGCGCGAGTTCGCGAAGCTGCTTGCGCATTTCGGGAAGACGCGAAATCGAGGCCGCCGTGAGGGCGAAGCTCTTCGGATCAAGGGCCGGATAGAAACCCGTCTTCGTCATCGGTTCCGTCCCCCACCCCGTGATCGCCGTGGCGGGCCCCACGTTCGAGCCCGAGGGAATCGTGATGTGGCCGTTGATCATGGCGGCGCCGCCGATCATGCAGTGGTCGCCCACGGTCGTCGAGCCCGCGATGCCGACGTTGGCGGCCATGACGCAGTGCTTGCCGATTTTGTCGTTGTGGCCGAGCTGAATCAGATTGTCGAGCTTCGTACCCTCGCCCACTTCGGTGTCGGCCAAAGCACCGCGGTCGATCGTGGTGTTGCTGCCCACTTCAACGTCGCTGCCGAGGACAACGCGGCCCACCTGCGGAATCTTCACCCATTCGCCGAGGAAGGGGGCAAAACCGAAGCCGTCGGCGCCCACCACGGCGCCGGGCTGCAGAATCGAGCGGTCGCCCACCACGGTCCCCGGACCCACGTAGGCGCGGGGTTGCAGGATCACGTCCTCACCCACCTGGGCGCCGAAATCGACGTAAGCGCCCGACTTCACGACGGTGCGCGCGCCGATCACGGCGCCCGCCTTCACGACGGCGAAGGCTTCGATCAAGGCGTCGGGGTGAACGGTCGCTTCGGGCGAAACGTCCGCGCGCGGATCAATCCCCGTTTCACCGGAAACGGCCGGGAAGAAGATCTGCGAAGCAAACGCGAAGAAGGCGTATGGGTTGTCGCAATAGAGCACCGCGCGTTCGGGGGCCTTGTCTCCCCAAAGTGAGGCGGCGTCCTTTTCGCGCATCACCAAAAGCGCGGCCTTCGAAGCCTTCATCGCCTCGGCGTAGGCGGGGTCCGTAAGGAAGCTGATGTCCCCCTCGCCCGCCGCCTGCGGAGGCATGAAGCGAGAAACTTCAGGGTCGCCGCCCGTCAAATTCATCTTCAGTCGACCGCCGGAGCGCTCGAGAACCATTTTGACGAGTTTGCTGCTCGGAAATTTCATTGTCTTCTCCCAAAATGCGAAGGTCCGCCGTTGCTTCCGAGCGGACCTGCGAGATACCGTTATTTGGTCGTTTTCTTAGCGTCTGCGACGTCCTTGTCGAGGATGTCGATCACGCGCTTCGTCAAATCCACCCGATCGCTCGCGTAGAAGTATTCGTAGAGCACGAGGTCGAACTTCTCCGCCTTGGCGATGTCCTGCACGACCCGCGCGGCGCGGCCCTGTAGAAGCATTACCTCTTCGTTGCGGCGCTGATTGAATTCGTCGCGGGCCTCGCGGTTGCGGCGCGTGATGTCGCGCTCCGTTTCGGCGAGTGCCCGGCGTTCGGCGACGCGCTCGGATTCGGTCATGGAGGGCGCTTCCTTTTCAAAGCGCTCGAGGCGCTGCTTGAAGCGGCGCGTCATGGCCTCGATTTCGTCCTGACGCTGACGTCCTTCGGCGTTGAGTCGGTCGCTCGCGATCTGCGCGACCTTGGCGTCGCGAAGAATCCGCTCGAGGCTCACGACGCCGATCTTGAGGTTGTCCTGCGCGAACGCTCCGGCGCAGGCCAGAGCGAAGGAGGCGGCGACGGCGCCCGTCAGCACCGCACGCGTGAAGGAAAATCGTGTCATAACAGTTCTTACAAAATGAATGACGGGCGGGAACGACTCCCGCCCGAACGATCAGAAGCCCGTGCCGATCTGGAACTGGAAGCGCTGAATGTCGTCGCCTTCCTTGTCGTTGAGCGGCGCGGCAATCGAGAACTTCAACGGGCCCAAGGGCGAAATCCAGGCAATGCCGATACCCGTCGAGTAACGAAGATCCGAGAGACTCATGTCGGCACGGCGGTACTTGCCGTACTCTCCCGGCACGCCCTCGTAGCCCCAGACCGAACCGAAGTCGAGGAAGCCGAAGATTCGCAGAGTGCGGTCTCCGCCCGGGAGCGGAGCGAGAAGTTCGACCGAACCCGTCCACTTGCGGTCGCCGCCCAGGTTGTCGCCGTTCGTATCTTGAGGACCGATGGAGCCCGATTCGAAGCCGCGCACCGAGCCGATGCCGCCCGCGTAGTAGTTCTTGAAGAACGGGAACATCGAAGTGCTGCCGTAGGTGTCGCCCCAACCGATTTCGGTATTGAAGGCGAGCGTCCACGTCTTCGAGAGCGGGATGTACTGCTGATACTGATACGTGAACTTGTAGTATTCGATGTCGAGACCCGGCAGAGCGAATTCTCCGTTCACGCGCTGATAGACGCCGCGCGTCGGAGCGAGCGAGTTGTCTCGCGAGTCACGCGACCAACCGAGCGTCAACGCAAAGGAGAGCGGGTCCTTGCCAAACTCGTTGCGGTAGGTCTGATAGCGCTGCGGCGAATTGGCGTTCGTCATCACCTTCGTGCGTTCGATGCGGCCGCCCAGGAACACGCGGTCCGTTTCGGTGAACGGAATGCCCCAGGCAATACCCGCACCGGTCGTTTCGTATTCGACGTCCGCAACGTCGAGTTCTTCCAGGTCGACGCGGCGGGTATAGAGGTCATAGGAGCGCGAGAGGCCTTCCGGCGTGATGTAGGGTTCCACGACCGAGAGCGCGTAGGTGCGCTGCGACTTCGAGGTGTTTACGTCGACCGAGATCGAGTTCCCGGTACCGAAGACATTGTTCTGCGCGAAGCCCGCCGAAAGAATGATGCCTTCGGAGGTGGAGTAGCCCGCACCGAGCGAGATCGAGCCCGTCGGACGTTCCTTCACCTTGATTTCCAGGTCGACCTGGTCGCGCGTGCCCGGCACCGGCACCGGATCGGCCGTCACCGAGTCGAAATAGCCGAGTCGGTCGATGCGGTCGCGCGAAAGCTTCACCTTGTCGCTGTCGAACCAGGCCGACTCGTACTGACGGACTTCTCGACGGATCACTTCGTCCTTCGTGCGGCTGTTGCCGGTGATGTTCACGCGGCGCACGTAGGCGCGGCGGCCCGGGTCGACCGTGTAGACGATGTCCACCGTACGGGCGTCGCGGTCGGAAACGGGATTGGCGTTCGCCGTCGCGAAGGCGTAGCCAAGAGTCGAGAGCTTGTCCTGAATGGCCGTCGAGACGTTCTTCACCTCTTCGGCGTTGTAGAGCGTCCCCTTCTGCAGCGTCACGAGCTTCTGGAGCTCTTCGTCGATCCCGAGAAGGTCGCCCGTGAGGCGCACGTCGTTGATCGTGTACTGCTCGCCTTCCGTCATGTTGATCGCGACGTAGACGTCGGACTTGTTCGGTGCGATCGAGACCTGAACCGAGTCGATGCGGAAGTCCAGGTAGCCCTGGTTCAAATAGAAGGAACGGATCGATTCCATGTCCGCCGCAAGCTTTTCGCGCGAGTAGAGGTCGCGCTTCGTGTACCACGAAATCCAGTTCGGGGTGCCGAGCTGCATCAGATCGAGCAGGTCTTCCGTTTCGAAGGTCTCGTTGCCGACCATGCGGATTTCCGCGATCGAGGAGGCCTTCCCTTCGTCGACGTTGATCGTGATGCGCACGCGGTTTCGCTCAAGCGGCGTCACGGTCGTTTTGATGTCGACGCCGTAATAGCCCTGCGCGAGATACTGGCGGCGCAGTTCCTGGTCGGCACGGTCAAGCGTCGCCTGGTCGAAGATGCGCCCTTCGGCCATGCCGACGTCGCGCAGACTCGTTTCCACGGCTTCGCTGTCGAAGGCCTTGATCCCGTGCGTTTCGATCGCGGCCACGGCCGGACGTTCGACGATGCGCACGACGAGGACGTCGCCGTCCTGCGCGAGCGAGACGTCGCGGAAAAGACCCGAGGAATAGAGCGAATGGATGGCGCGCGTGCCCTTTTCGGTCGTGAATTCGTCCCCTACGCGGAAGGGGAGGTGCGAGAACACGGTGCCAGGCTCGGTTCGCACCACGCCTTCGACGCGGATGTCCGAGATCGTGAAGGCCGAAGCGGTGCCCGCCAGGGTAAGGGCCGCGAAGAACGCGGTACTGAACTTGGTGAGTTTTGTAATCGTCACGACGAAAACTCTCTGAGATGATTGTCACGGCAAAGCCCGCCGAAAAAGGTCCGTATCGCGGCGGGCATGGGTAGGGAGAGAATACCAAATTTGCACCCAACGGTGCGCAGGCTCTCCGTCCGAATTCGAACGCCTTGCGCCGCAAATCGGCGGACACAGGGCGAAAGAGCGCTTTCCTTCGAAAATGTCACGAGAAAAGTCGCGTCAAATCGTTGTTGAGCGCAAAGACCATGATGAGAAGGACGACGAAGAGTCCTCCCTTCATAATCTTCTCCTTGGTTTGGGGAGCGAAGTCTTTGCGGCGCAGAGCTTCAAGACTCATCACGAAGAGGTGTCCGCCGTCGAGTCCGGGAATCGGGATGAGGTTCATGAAGCCCACGGCGACGCTGATGAGCGCAACGAAGTCGACCATGGCGCGAAGACCCGCGCGCACGGCGGTGCCCGCCGACTGCGCGATCCCGACGGGACCGGCGATCTGATCAGCGCCTTCGCCCTGGGCGAGCTGTCCGACGCTCATCACCTGAAGGCGCAGCATTTCGACAAGCTTCACGGCCCCCATGCGCACCGAGTCGATCGGACCGTAATGCACGACGATGGTTTCGGGAAGGCGACCGATCGAAACCGCCACGGCGGGCTTGGGCTGCGCCCCCTCGGCCTTGTCGAGCGTCATCATTTCAGGGTGCAGCGTGAGCGTGCGGCGCGAGCCGTCCGCGAGCGACTCGACTTCGATCGGGAAGTCGCGGTCCGCGTATTCGGCGACGATCGCGCGGAAATCCTCTACGGTCGCGACGGGACGTCCCGCCATCGTGAGAACCTTGTCTCCGGCGCGCAAACCCGCCTTTTCACCGGGACCGTCCTTCATAACGTTCGCGATCACAAGAGGTCCCGTCATCTGCGGAATGAAGCCGAGCTTGGCGGCGACGATCGTCTGCGCGGCGTCCGTGAGACGCAGAGTCGAGAGGTCAAGCTGGGTTTCGAAACTCCCCTCCCCGCGCTTCAAGGTCACGGGAACGGTCTCTTCGCCGATTCGCCCGAGAAGCGAGAGATTGAGGTCCGTGTAGCCGCGGATCTCGACGCCGTCCACTTCGGTGACGAGGTCGCCCCCGACGACGCCGGCCTGAGCCGCCGCGGTCTTGGCGGGCGGCTCGAGAAGCCGCACGGGAAGGTCCTCGACGCCGATCGCGCCGAGGAGCACGTAGCAGAAGAAGGCCAGCACGAAATTCATGAGGGGGCCCGCCGCGAGAATGAGCGCCCGGCGGGGCTTCGACTGCGCGTCGTAGCTTCTCGCCCGTTCTTCGGGCGTGACAGGCTCGGCCGTGCCGTTTTCCCCCGTCATCTGCACATAGCCGCCCAGGGGCACAAGCGAGACCGCATACTCGGTTTCGCCCCACTTTCTCTTCCAGAGAACCGGACCGAAACCGATTGAAAAACGCCGCACCTCGACGTTCAGACTCTTGGCGGCGAGGAGGTGCCCCGCCTCGTGAACGAGGACGATGATCCCGATCGTGACGGCAAAACCCAATAGGGCCCAAAGAAAACCCATGTCGTATTCCTGTGGCGTGGGAGGTTAGGCGAGACCGAGCGCTTCGCGCGTCTTCGCGCGCGTTTCGCGATCGATCGCGAGGATGTCGTCGACGCTCTCGGGCGCTGCCGGACGGTCCTTCTCGAGACGTTCGAGAACGGTCGAGAAGATGTCGGTGAAGCCGATCCGTTCGTTGAGGAAGGCTTCGACCGCGATTTCGTTGGCGGCGTTCAGAACGACGGTCGAACCCGCACCCATGGCCAGCGCCTTGTAGGCGGCGTCAAGAAGCGGGAAGGTTTCGCGGTCGGGTTCCTCAAAGGTGAGACGTCCGATTTCGGCAAGGCGAAGCGGACGGATGCCCGCGGGCAGACGGTCGGGATAGCCCATGGCGTAGCCGATCGGCTCGCGCATGTCGGCCGAGCCCAGTTGCGCGAGAAACGCCCCGTCGGCCAATTCGATCATCGAGTGCACGACCGACTCGGGGTGAACGACCACTTCGATGCGTTCGGGCGGGACGTCGAAGAGGTGACGCGCCTCGATCACTTCGAGGCCCTTGTTCATGAGCGACGCGCTGTCGACGCTGATCTTTCGGCCCATCGACCAGTTGGGGTGCGCGACCGCCTGCGCGGGGGTGATCCCCGAGAGGTCCTTGCGGCCGCGGAAGGGACCGCCCGAAGCGGTGAGCCAGAGCTTCACGCGGGCGCGTTCCGTTGCGGGAACGCCCTGAAGGCACTGAAAGACGGCGCTGTGTTCGCTGTCGACGGGAAGAAGCGTCGCGCCGCATTCCTTGACGCGGCGCATGAGGAGTTCGGCCCCGCAGACAACGCTTTCCTTGTTGGCGAGAAGCAGGCGCTTGCCGCTTTCGACCGCACGGAAGGTCGGACGAAGTCCGGCCGCGCCCACCACAGCCTGCATGACGCTGTCGACCTCGGGCGCGCCCGCGAGCGCTTCAAGGGCCGCCGCGCCCGCTTCGGCGCGGGTCGAAAGGCCCGCGGCATGCAGGGCGTCCTTCAGTTCGCCGTAGCGCGACTCGTCCGAAATCACGACGACTTCGGGGTGGAAACGCCGCGCGATGTCGACGAGCTTCGCGACGTTCGAGTGGGCGCTCGCGCCGTAGAGCGAAAAGCGGTCTTCATGCCGAGAGAGGACGTCGAGGGTCGACTTGCCGATCGAACCCGTGGCGCCCAAAAGAGCCAAACGTTCCATGATCATTCCTTTAGCGGGAGGAGCTGCCGCCCGCCGTCAAAGTCAAAAGCGTAATTTCCGAAGGGACCCCGAGGCGCATCGCAAAGCCGTTCCAAAGCCCCGAGCCCGGATGCACGAAGAGGCGCATGGCATTCCCCGCCTTTCGCGCGACGTCGTAAAAGCCCGAGACAAAGCCTCCGTTTTGCATCGCGACCACGAGGTTCATCCCGAGAATCTGACCGCCGTGCGTGTGACCCGAGAGCTGCAGAATCGCCGCGGGATCCTCCTCGGCCCAGCGGCGGGCTTCGCCCGGACGGTGCACGAGAAGAATGTGCGGAACCCCTTCGGGGATGCCGGAGACGGCCTTTCGCATATCGGGCGTCTCGCGCCCGAAGCGCGCGGCCATGCTGTCGGTGAGCCCCACGAGCGCAAGGGCCTTGCCGTTGCGTTGGAGAAGCGTGTGTTCGTTGCGAAGGAGCCGGATCCCGAGCGTCGGGAAGACTTCGAGCCACTCTTCGAGACCCGAATAGTGTTCGTGATTCCCTTCGCAGCCCCACACCCCGTAGGGAGCCGTGAGCTTCGCGAGGGGTTGGGCGTCGACATAGCGCACGGGCACGCGCCCGTCGACGAAGTCCCCCGTGATGAGGACGAGGTCGGCCTTCAAGGCGTTCGTGCGGGCGACGAGCTCCTCGAAGTGTTCGTGCCGGAAAATGGAGGAGACGTGAATGTCGGAGAGGTGCGCGATCCGAAAGCCCTCCCACTCGGGCGGGAGTTCGGGAAGCGTCACCGTACGCTTTACGATGTCGGGAACGCGCGTCCCCTCGACGATCCCGACGAAGGCGAGGCCCGCCGAGGCGGTGAGAAGCGTGAGCGCCGCGCGGCGGCTCCCCGACACGCGCCGCACGTCCCGCCAGGTGAAGCGCCGCACGATCCAGCAGGCGAGCAACGCAACGTCACGCAGAAGCGTGACGATCGTGAGGAGCGTCAAGACGCCCGAGTGAAAATTCATCCAGATCCCGGCCCAGCGCGGCGAATTCGACGCGACAAAACCTCCCCAGAAGGCTTCCGTGAGCATCGGATAGGTCGCCCCCGAAAAGACGAAGACCGTGAGGAGCGCCTTGCTCCAAAGGGGAAGACGCGCGGGCCACACGAAGCGCAAGAAGAGATAGAGCGATATCGCGAAGAGAAAGAGCGAAAAGCGCAGAACCGCGGTCGATGGCGTGTACATGCTCGTGGTAGCGGGAAAGAAGAGTCGGACGGGATTTCGATTGTAGCGAAAACGAAGCGGCAAACCGCCGTACGCTTTTGCAACAAAGGTTTCTAGGCTATTTCCCAAAACTGGTAGGTTTTGTAGTCTCGCTATCAGTCAAACGGTATCCATAGCCATCGCTTAGGGATAGGATTGAGCAATTCCTTGCTCGTCCCCAGATGCGGAATTCCGGAAGGATCAGTACGACTCTTCCGTCGTTGGACGGAAATGCTCTGCCCGTCCAAATGCCGGGATGCTTCCCTTTTTGAACAGTCATACGCACCAAGTCTCCCAATCCGACGCCGTGCGGACGCTTCGTCCGCATGAAGTGGCAGATCGGGAAACCGAACTTGTCGGTTCTCGTCCGCTTGTACTGCCCGCGTCCCGTGCAGGACACGTTCAGCACCTTCATGCACGAATCGTACGACACGCCGTTGATTCGACCGACGCAGAGCGCATCGAACCAGTGTTCCTTCGGCACGCCGAAGCAGTGACGATTGTACTTGGTCAGAGCGCCGGAGCCGGTCCGAACCGGCAGGCCCGTTGCACTCAGGGCGTGAAAAAGCGCCCACCGGGTGGCGTTGACCGACGCGGCGTCGCGGAGCGGCGTCTTCAGTTGCTTTCGAACACGTGCCAGAAGCTCGGGCTTACCCTTGAGAAACTCCTCAATCGGCTTGGCTCCCTTCTTTTGGTTGCATTCGACGCAGGCGATCGCCAGATTGGAAAGACGGTTGGAACCGCCTCTTGCCTTCGGAACGATGTGCTCCACGTTGAGCGGCACGTCGCTCTTTGCGCAGTAGACGCACCTGCGTCCGAACTTCTCCAGGAGGTACTCCTTGAGTTCATAGCCGGCAAGTTCGCCCTGCTGGTACTCGACGCCGGAGATGTCCGGGTTCTGCATCAGCTGCGTGTCGAACTTCACGAGTTCCTGAGCAATCCCGCTCACGGGCGCGAGCCTGCGAAGACGGTTGACCCAGGAGAGCGTGGTGTCGACGCGGTGTTGAAGAGAAGGCGGCAGCCATCCCTTCGGTTTACTTCGGTTCAGGAACCGGGGAGCGCGATAGCGGAGATTACGGCTCCTGCGGCCGCGCCGCAACTGACGCCGAGACGTCAGGGCATCGCGGATCGCGGCTCCGCGGTGCTTAAGGTTAATGAAGTAGAGCGCATGATGCGTTTCTTCCTCATCCTCTCGAACGACCGCGATGCCGGTCTCCTTCGAGCCCGGATCGACCTTCACGACGACCTTCTGCACGACCGAATCGGCAAGCGACCGGTCGACGATGCGGATCGTGAAGGGTTGCAGTTTGTGTACGCGGGCCCTGCCGGCCTTCAGGAGCTTTCTCGCTCTTGCGGGCCCGCAGGGCATCAGCGGTTTGTGGTCCTTGTCCAGGACAAAGACTTTCATCATGTTTGTTTACCTTACGGTTACTGACGAACTCCTTGCGGAGCGGGCCGTGCCAAATCGAAATGTTCCCCTCGCCAATGTCAACGACCAGCGTTTCCAGCGACAGACCGTTTCGTGCTTTCCCACAAGCTTGTCTGCGTCTGTGCTTTCAGGGTCCGGAGCTGAGGAAGCACCCCGGAGTGAGTCTTGTTGCATGTCGTCAACGTAGCAATGAGAGGAATGAGCAAGCTCAGACCGCCCACTGCTGAGGCTGGGCTATCGAACCGGTGGGCTGTGCCTACCAGTTATGGGAAATAGCCCGTTTCTAATCGTCGAGCTTCTCGACGATCGCCTCGCCCGACGTGACGTCCGTCACCGAGGCGACGAAGGCGGCTTCGTTTTTCGCGGGCACGCTCACTTCAAAGCTTGCGTCCCAGCGGAAGTCCGAAGAGAGAACCCGCACGCCCGCCTCGCCCGCGGCGTGCTCAAACCACCCGGCAAAGGAGGGGTCGAGCGAAAAGAGGTAGCGAACGCCCTCCTCCTTCTTCACGGTCGGCAGGGTTTCAAGTCCCAACTTAACGCTTCCCTGATAGGCGCGCACGAGCCCGCCCGTTCCGAGAAGAATCCCGCCGAAGTAGCGCGTCACGACGACCGCCACCTCGCCCACGCCGCTGTGAAGGAGCGCCGTGAGCATCGGACGACCGGCCGTTCCCTTGGGTTCGCCGTCGTCGCTTGCGCCCACCTGGGCGGTCGAGCCGGGCTCCCCGGCGACGAAGGCCCAGCAGTTGTGCGTCGCCTGCGCGTGCTCGGCGCGGATGCGTTCGAGAAAATCCCTTGCCTCCTCGGTCGAAGAGACGCGCGCAAAGGTCGCGATGAAGCGCGAGCGCCGGATGACGTCCTCCACACGGTGGATTTCGCCCGGCGCCAGATCGGGTACGAGATAGCCTTCACCCATGCGTCAGTTTCCGTGTTGCGGTTCAGATAAATCGAGATGAAAAAGGCGGCCGAAGCCGCCCTTTCGCCTCCCCTCGGAGATCAGTGCAAGAGCTGCACCCAAAGCACGATCCAACAGGCGGCGGGGAGAACCGGAAGCGACGCGTCGAGCCGGTCGAAGAACCCGCCGTGGCCCGGGAGCAGATTCGAAGAGTCCTTGATCCCGACCAGTCGCTTCAGCATCGATTCCCACAAGTCCCCGGCGATCGAGAGCGCAACGAGGCCCGCGAGGATGATGACGCCCCAGAAGAAGCCGATGTAGTCGAAGACGAGGTTCGTGAAGACGTTTTCCTGCACGCAGAACCAATACGTGAGAAGGAAGAAGACGATCACGATCACGTAGGCGCCGACCGCGCCTTCGATCGTCTTGTTGGGCGAAATCGCCGGGGCCATCTTGTGCTTGCCCCAGGCGCGGCCGCAGAAGTAGGCCGAGATGTCGGCGCCCCAGACGATGAGGAAGACCGAGAGCACCATCACCCAGTCGCCCACTTCATAGAGGTAGAGAAGCGAGAGATAGGCGGCGGGAACGAAGGTGACCGCGGCCCAGAGGCAGGGCGCGACCTTCACCTTGAAACCGGTTTCGCGGTGGAAGAGCTCGGCAAAAAAGATCACGAACCAGGCGACCATGATGCAGCCGTTCACAAGGAAGAGGAACCACTGCATGCGCGGAAGCGCCCCCGCCCAGTAGAGCGAGAACTGCGTCACCATTTCGACGGCCGCGACGAGAAGGGCAGGACGGGGCCCGAGGCCGGCCATGCGGAGCC
This sequence comes from uncultured Sutterella sp., assembly GCA_900543805.1. Taxonomy (GTDB): domain Bacteria; phylum Pseudomonadota; class Gammaproteobacteria; order Burkholderiales; family Burkholderiaceae_F; genus Sutterella; species Sutterella merdavium. The sequence continues at coordinate 98,215 of UQTE01000005.1, read as the reverse complement.
ACTCGAAGAGAACCGCGCCGAAGGCGATCGCCATCACGCCCGCAAAGGAAAGCGGCCCGAAGGCGATGGCGGCGGAAAAGATGATCAGAAGGACGATCGCGGTAATGACGCGCTTCATCAACATGGGGAGGGACTCCGTGTTTGCTGTATAGGGTGAATTGTAGCGTTTGCGGCCTTATTCCTTCGTGAAGGAGGCGTTCTTTTGCTCGGCGTTTCCGCGGGCTTCGCTGGCCTTGCGCTGCAGATAGGTGAAGTAGGAAGCCGTGTTGAGTTCGACCACGTCGATCGTGAGTCCCTTTTCGGGCGTTCCGGTGATCTTGGCGCCGCCCTTGGGGACGCCCCACTCGAAGGGGAGGAAGCGCACGGCCTCTACGCGGCGTCCCCGGGCGTTCACTTCCCACATGAGAACGAAGGGACAGGCGCGGGTTCCCGCGTCGGGTGCGAGCGTCGTCACCTTCGCCCCCGCATTTTCGGCGCCGCGGCGGATCGCCGCGAGAAGCGGATCCTTGTCGTCGGCCTTTACGGGGAGGAGGCACACTTCCTTGTAGTCGAGGGCGTGCTTCACGGGCGCGGGGGCCCCCACGCGCGCCTCGATCGAAGCGGGAAGCGAGGGTTCCCTCTCGACGAGCGCGCAGCCCGAAAGCCAGAGCGCGGAGAAAAGAAGGGGAAAAAGAAGCGAAAGACGTCGCATTCTGAGGTTTTGCACGGCAGATGTCCGAGTTTTTTTGGATAGAATGGACGTTATTGTACGGGATGCGCGCCCTTCTCAGGACGACTGCCCCGGGTCCGGCCCGCAGGCTTTCGTTCTTCGGCGCCGCACTCCCCTAAAATTCGATTCAACCCCCTCGATTCGACCCTCAATCATGTTCGACGCAAGAAATTCCAATAAGCCCCTCGTTCGCGTCATCGACGACGACGACGCGATGCGCAACTCCTGGTCCTTCATCATCGAAGGCGAAGGATGGGACGTCGCGACCTATCCCGACGCCCTCACTTTCCTCTCGATGGGCAACTGGCAGCGCCCGGGCTGCATTCTGCTCGACGTGCGCATGCCGCACATGTCGGGGCTCGAACTGCAGTTCAAGCTCCGCGAGATCGGGTGCGACCTGCCGATCATCTTCATCTCGGGCCACGGCGACATCGACATGGCCGTGCACACGCTCAAGCACGGGGCAATGGACTTTCTCACGAAGCCCGTGAGTGATCAGCGGCTCCTCGAAGCGATCGAAACGGCCGTTTCGCGCAACCTCGCACACCGCCGCAACAACGAACAGGTCGCGAACTTCCGCGCGCGCCTCGAACAGCTCACGCAACGTGAACGCGAAGTGATCCGCATGGTGGCGCACGGATACTCCAACAAGGAGGTCGCCCGCGAATTCGGCATTTCGGAAAAGACCGTGCAGGTCCACCGCGGGAGCGCCTACCGCAAACTCAACATCCACAACGCCGCCGAAATCGCGCGTCTTTTGATCCTGTCGGGCGACCCGATCTGATCGTTTACCGCACAAAGGGGACGGGCGCGTCCCCTTTGCCTTTTGCACGGCGAAGAGGCGCATATCGCCGTCGGACGCCTCCCGCAGAGCGGACTCTTCTCCATAATTCGGGCCCTCTGCATTTTCCATCCGACCCGCCCACGGAATTCTTATGAAAAAGTTTCTCGCTGAATTTCAGGCCTTCATCAGCCGCGGCAACGTGCTCGACCTCGCCGTCGCCGTGATCATCGGCGCCGCCTTCAACAGCATCGTCACGAGCCTTGTCAAGGACATCGTCAACCCGATCGTGGGTTTCCTCGTCGGAAAGCCGGACTTCACGAACCTCTTTTGGGTTCTGAAGCGACCCGAAGGCTACACGGGCCCGGAAACCTACGAAGCCCTCACCGCCGCGGGCGCCACGGTCTTCGGCTACGGGGCCTTCCTCACGTCGGTCGTCAACTTCCTCCTTTTGGCCTTCGTCATCTTCTGGCTCATCAAGGTGGTCACGACCGCCCGCGTGAAGCTCGAGCGCGAAGCGGCGAAGCTTCTGAAGGAAGAGGAAGACAAGAAGGCGGCCGAAGAAGCGGCGAAACCCGCCGCGCCCGCCCCCACTCCGGAAGACATTGCGCTTTTGCGCGAGATCCGCGACCTTCTCAAGGCGCGCGCCGAATCTTGATCGGCTCCCATCCTTCTCTCCGGTCCCGCGGCCCCAAGCCGCGGGACTTTCTTTTTGTTGCAAGAGAGCTCGGAAAATCCGCAGAAAATCGGGATTTTTCCCTACCCCGCCTCCCCCTTTGAGGCATACTAACGGCACCTCTTCGGGGCCCTGCAGCGCCCCTTCGCACCGGCGTCCGGTCGAGCCCTCGGGCTCCCGGTCGGTGTCCCGTCCCGATTTCCTTTTTGTCATTTCACCTTTTTGGAGAGTATTCCCATGCTCAGCGACATTGAAATTGCTCAGGCAACTTCTCTCAAGCCCATTTCGGAACTCGCGGCGGAAATCGGCCTCACCGAAGCCGAATTCGAGCCCTACGGCCGCGACAAGGCCAAGGTAGCGCTCGGCGCCGACCGCAAGGAAAAGGGCCGCCTCATTCTCGTGACGGCCACCTCCGGCATGCCCGCGGGCTCCGGCAAGACCACGACCTCGATCGCGCTCGCCCAGGGGATGAAGAAAATCGGCAAGAACGCCGTCCTCGCCCTTCGCGAACCGTCGCTCGGCCCCGTCTTCGGCATGAAGGGCGGCGCCGCGGGCGGCGGCTACAGCCAGGTCCTCCCGATGGAAGCGATCAACCTTCACTTCACGGGAGACTTCCACGCGATCACGTCGGCGAACAACCTTCTCGCCGCCATCATCGACAACGCCCGTCATCAGGGCCAGGTGGAACTGCGCGAAATCTTCTGGCGCCGCGTCATGGACGTGAACGACCGTATGCTGCGCAACATCGTCACGGGCCTCGGCGGCCCCGCCAACGGCATTCCGACCGAAGCGGGCTTTGACATCACGGCCGCCTCCGAACTCATGGCGGTCCTCTGCCTCGCGACCGACCTCACGGACCTTCGCAACCGCATCGACCGCATCGTCGTGGGTCTGCGCCGCGACGGCACGGCCTGCACGGTGAAGGAACTCGGCTGCACGGGCGCCCTCGTCGCGCTCCTCAAGGACGCCATGAAGCCCAACCTCGTGCAGTCGATCGAAGGGAACGCCGCCTTCGTGCACGGGGGCCCCTTTGCGAACATCGCCCACGGCTGCAACTCGGTCGTCGCCACGCGCGCCGCGCTCAAGCTCGGCGACTACGCCATCACGGAAGCGGGCTTCGGCTCGGACCTCGGCGCCGAAAAGTTCTTCAACATCAAGTGCCGCGCCGCGGGCCTCGCCCCCGCCGCGGTGGTGCTCGTCACTTCGACCAAGGCCCTCAAGTGGCACGGCGGCGTGCCGCTCCCCGAAATCGGCAAGCCCAACGTCGAAGCCCTGAAGAAGGGCCTCGTCAACCTCGACGCCCACATTGAGAACCTCAAGAACTTCGGCCCGAACGTCGTCGTCTCGCTCAACCACTTCCACACCGACACGGACGAAGAAATCGAAGTGATCCGCGCGCGCGTCGCCGAACTCGGCTGCCGCTTCGCGGTCTGCGACGGCTTTGCGAAGGGCGGCGAAGGCGCCAAGGAACTCGCTCAGGCCGTCGTCGAAGCGGCTGAGGATCCCAAGCCCCTCGTTCACACCTACGACCCGGAAGCCACGGTCCTCGAAAAGGTCGAGGCGATCGCGAAGAAGGTCTACGGCGCGGGTTCCGTCGAATGGTCTGACGCTTCGAAGAAGGACTACAAGCGCATCTGCGACCTCGGCTTTGAAAAGCTTCCAGTCTGCATCGCCAAGACCCCCTTCTCGCTTTCGGCCGACCCGAAGGCGCTCGGTGCCCCGAAGGGCTTCGCGCTCCCCGTCCAGCGCCTCATCCTGAACGCGGGCGCGGGCTTCGTCGTCGTGACGACGGGCTCCATCATGCGCATGCCCGGCCTTCCGAAGGTCCCCGCCGCGATGAACATCGACGTGGTGGACGACCGCATCACGGGTCTCGCCTGATCGGCATCAACCATTGATCCCACGCCCTTCCCGCCCGGGGAGGGCGTTTTCGTTTGAGGGGTCCCTATAACGGCAACGGCCGGCGAACACAGTGGTTTGCCGGCCGTTTTCTCTCTGAAAGTGGTTGCGCTTTACTTTTCCGAGCGCAGCACGAAGGTGAAGAAGGCGTAGAGAATGCCGCCCGTGAGCATCGCCGCGACGACGCCGATGTTGGCGGTCGCAAAGACGCTCGTCTTCGCTTCGTCCGAGAGGAGGAAGCTCGTCACGTAGCCGATGTAGGGGTCGGACGAGGTGATCGTGCCGAGACCCACGACGCTCGCGACAAAGAGCGACACCACCGCCGTCCAACGGCAGCCGCGACCGCCTTCGGAGGGCGGAAGCGCCATCTTCACGTCCCAGCCGAGACGCTTCTGGCGCACGAGGTCGACCATTTCAATGGCGCCCCAGGAGCCCATGATGACGGAGATCGCCGCGAGGAAGGAGGTGAAGGTCGAGAGGAAGGAGTCCGACACGAAGGTGAGGTAGAAGGACCCGAGCGCGATCATGACGGCGTTCAAAAGCGTCGTCCCGAGGCGCGTCATCGGCACGCCCATGGCGAGGAGCGCGAGGCCCGAGCTGTAGACGCCCGTCATCCCGGCCGAAACGAGCGAGATGATGATCACGACCGAGAAGGGCACGTAGAACCAGAAGGGCAGAATCCCGGTGAGCGCGGCGAGCGGTTCGTGCGAGGCCTTTTCGAGGAGTTCCGGGTTGCCCGCCGAGAGCATCACGCCGAGGATGAGGAGAACCGACACCGGAAGCGCGATCCCGACCGTCGTCCAGAAAATGACGCCACCCGCGGGGGTCTTTCTCGGGAGGTAGCGCGCGTAGTCGCCGCCGTAGTTGAGAAAGCCGAGACCCACCATCGTCATGGCGAGGACGATGCCGCCCAAGAAGGTCCCGAAGCTGCCCGACGGAACGTCGTTCAGGGTCGAGAAGTCGATCTGCGGAATGAAGAAGAAGAGGTAGACAAGCGTGAAGAGACCCGTCACCCAGGCGATCAGCTTTTCGACGCGCAGAATCACGCCGTGACCGTAGACAGCGCCGATCATCGTAAAGAAGATGACGGCGACGAAGCTGCCGAAAAGGCACGCGGTCGAGGGCGTGCCCGAAGCCGTCTGCATGGCGGGAACGAGTTTGCTCACGAGGTCGGCGAGCGTCGTCGACGCCATCGAGAGCATCGTCACCTTCCAGCCCATGTTGGCGACGTAGCCGAAGAAGGTCGGAATCTTGTTGGCGTGGTAGCCGAAGCAAAAGCGCGACTGTACGAGCGTGGGAAGACCCGTGCGCACGCCGCCCACGGCGAGGATGCCGACGAGCGAGCACGAAAGAAAGTACCCGATCACGCCCGCCGCCATCGCCTGCCAGACGGAGAGCCCGAGCCCGAAGACGTAGATGCCGCAGGTGATGCCGAAGATGGAAATGTTCCAGGAAAACCAAATCGGAAAGAGATCGACGGGGCGTCCGTAGCGTTCGTTGTCGGGCACCGGATTGACGCCGTTGGTCTCGATTTTGCTTGTCGTATTTTGCGAGGACATTTTCTCGTTGGGTTGTTGAAGGAAAAAATCGTTGTTCTTTATTCGTAGCGGGCGAGCTCTTCGCGCGTGGGCGCCGTCGCGGCGCCTTCCGAAGCCGAGACGTGCGCGGCGACGGCATTCGCGAGAAGCACGGCCTCTTCGATCGGAAGTCCGCAAAGAAGACCCGCGATGACGCCGCCCGTGTGAGCGTCGCCCGAGCCGATCGTGTCGACGAGGCGGATCGCAAAGCCCGGAATCCGTTCGGCCGCGAAGGCCCCGTCCTTTGCGCGGGCGAGCACCGCGCCGCGGGCCCCGTCCGTCACGACGGCGGGGTTCCCCGAGCGGCGCGCGAGCGCCAAAGCCGCGTCTTCGGGCGTGTCGGTCTCGGTCATGATCTGCGCTTCGTGGGCGTTCACGGTGTAGAGGCACCCGAGACGCTCGAAGGCTTCGAGGCGCTCCGCGGGAATCGACGTCACGCGGGGCCCCGGGTCGAAGACGACGAGGGCGTCGAGACGCTTTCGCGAGAGAACGTCGAGAAGGACGGCCCCGTTCTCGCCCTCGGCCTGATAACCTGAAACGTAAAGATAGTCGCAGTCGGCGAAGGAAAAACGATCGAACCACTCGGGGCGCATTTTGCGCTCGAGCCCGAACATGGAGATGAAAGTGCGCTCGCCCGTATGGTCGGCGATCGAGAGGCACCAGCCGTTGTCGCCCGCCCCGGTTTCGCGGTACACGGGGTAGCCGCGCTCGGTGAGCGCGCGCTCGACGATGCGGGAGAATTCCCCTTCGCCCACGGGCATGTAGCTCTCAAAGGGAAGACCGAGCTTGTGGAGGACGTCCGCCACGTTGAACGAGCAGCCGCCTACGACGGTCTTGCGGTATTCGCCCTCGACGTCGGCGCCCGCGTGCGGCATTTCGTGCACGTTGATCACCATGTCGACGAAGGCCGAGCCGATCACAAAGGCCTTCTTCTTCGGAGTGAGCGACGCGACAATTTCGGAGAGCATGCGCATCAGGCGTCTCCGAGTCGGAATTCGCCGCGAAGCGCGACGATGCGCTCGGCCATCGCACGGAAGTCGAGCCCGTTCGTCTCTTCGAGGTAACGCACGGTGTCTTGGTCGAAACCGTCGAGCCCGACCGCGGCGCCGCAGATGGCGGTCGCCATCGCGCCGATCGTGTCGGTGTCGCCCCCGAGGTTTGCGCAGAGTTTCGCGCAGCGCATCGGTTCTCGGCAGTACCAGGCGATGGCGAGCGCGGCGCTCACGGATTCGCTCGTCATGGTCCCCGTGCCGAGTACGTCGTAGACCCAACGGCTGAAGTTTTCTTCGTCGGGGAGATTCGGCATTTCGCGAAGCGCGAGTTCAAAGCGGCGCGCGATGGAGGCGGCCCAGGTGGGCTCGCCCTTCACGAGCGCGCAGTCGTGCGCACGAAGGGCGTCCGAGGCCATCTCGTCCCAGGTCTTTCCCGCGACGGCCGAAGAGACCGCCTGCGCGACCATCGAGGCACCCGCCAGCGCCACGTCGGTGCCGTGGGTCACGACGGAAATGCGCGCCACCGTCTCGGCGAGGAATTCCGGATCGTCGGCGCCCACGATGCAACCCACGGGCGCGATGCGCATGGCGGCTCCGTTCGTAAGGGCGGTCTTCAACTGCGGCGACGGATCGCGCCCCTCGCTGTGAGCAAGAAGGCTCGCCTTCGAGCTCGGTCCCAGGAGATTGATTTCGAATCCGTTCATCGACTTCACCCAATCGATCAGGCGGTCGGCGAGAACGCGGACGGGCGGAACGGTTTTATAGTCGAGTAGCGCATGGAGGACCACGAAGGCCTGGGCGGAGTCGTCCGTGTAGTGGCCCGCCTTGAAGTAGCAGGCGACGATGTTGTCTTCGGGACCGTCGAGGAAGGTGTCGATCGTGCCGAAGCGTTCGCGCACCTTGGCGCGGGGCCAGAGTTCTCCGGGAACGCCGAAAGCGTCGCCCAGAACCATGCCGGCGATGGCGCCGGCGACGCGGTTGCAGAGTTTCGTGTCAGACATGGAGGACGAAAGGGAGAAAAACGCAGAAAGGGTGAAATTTTACTGAAAATCCCGAAGTTTTTCGAGCCTTGCAAAAGGCTCCACCGTTGGATGTCCCGCCGTCCCACCGGAGGCCCCCCTTTTACGCCCCGATCTGCGTGCGGCCCGGGAAGAGTCGGTCGAGAACCCGAGCGAGGTAGCGCGAGAAGCGGATGAATTTCGTCTGCGGCGTGTAGAGACGACGCGGATCGAAGCTCGCGTTCGCGAACTTTCGCCCTTCTACGTAGAGGTCGAGATTGATCGCGTGCTGCTTGACGTAGGCGGGGAGATAGTACTGCTCCGTGTCCCAGGAGTAGATGAGGGTCTGCCGGCAGACGCCCGGCTTGGTGTCGCTTGGATACTCGATCACGTCGAAGCTCTTCTTGCGAAGGAGTTCGACGAGCTTTTCATGGATGTCGGGCTGCACGTGCCGCGGCACGACGAGACAGAGCTGATCGTCGGCGGTGCGGTAGGAGCCGTTCACGCGCACGGGGGAGCACCCCGAAAGAAGGAGCGAGGCGCTGAGCGCGAGCGGAAGAAGCAGACGAAGGGAAGTCATGACGGTCTCCGAATCGGAATCGCCGTCATTATCGGCGCTTTTTCCGCGCTCTCGCCACAAAGGACGGCGGGGACGCGGAAAAAAGGACGAAAAAAAGTCCCCTCCTCCGGACCAGGGAGAAGGGGACCCACTCTAACACTCGGGCGACCGCTCTTCGGAGCCGTCGTCCGGCAACCGAGCCCAATCAAGAGAATCAGGAACCGACTGATTTTTATCACCCGAAGGCGCTCTTTGACCGGGAGAAGACCGGAAGTGACCAACTTCCGCGCCTCTCGACTGCCACAAAGGAGAACCGTCGAAGTTTGGAGCACTTCCGACGGAAGGTAATGCCGGGGACCAGCCGGCACCGCCCAATGACCACCATCTTCGGCATTGTGAAAAGGAGAGAAAAACACAATGCTTGGAGGTGACTGCTGTAAGGGTTAACCCGTTCAACAGACAAAACGAAGTATATAGGACATTTCACTGATCTGGTATACCCTAAGATCGAAAACACCACATTTAAATGTGTCTAAATGTTTCTGTTTTCCGATCCTTGAAAAGAGCTTTCCGAAAAGCGCCTGCATAGGAATGGTTTTCTCGACTTTTTGCCCACGAGGGTTTACCCCCGAAGAAAGAAACGGCGCGGAGCCGTGGAGGCGCCGCGCCGTGAAAACCGAAGGTTTGTGCGTTCGGATTAGAAGACGAGCTTCGAGAAGAACCAGCCGATCACCGTGCCCGAAACCACGAAGACGAGGCCCGGACGCAGGTAGGAGTGGTTGATCACGAAGGAACCGAGCTTCGTCGTGCCCGTACGGTCGAAGGCCGTGCAGCCGATCTGCGCGCCGCCCGGGACGAGGAAGTCGCCGTAGCAGCAGGCCCAGGTGCCCACGAGGAATTCGGGCGGGAGGCCGAGCTTGAGGCCGATCGGCATCATGATCGTCGTCGAGACGGTCGGCGAGAAGATCACGGTCGAAAGGCAGAAGGCGACGATGCAGAAGAGCCACGGGGCTTCCTGAGCGGCCGACGAGAAGACGTCGGAAAGCATCTTCGTGTGCTGATCGAAGAAGGTGCCCGTGAGCCAAGCGATGCCGAAGACGCCCACGACGCCGATGAGGCCCGAGCGGAAGACCGAACCCGAAGCGAACTTGTGCGAGGGCACGCGGCACAGAAGAATGATCACGAAGGCGGTCGCGAGCATCACCATCTGGATGAGCGACGGGATCGGGAGCTGCGAAACCTTTTCGCCCACCGTCCATTCGGGGCGCAGGCCCGGAACGGAACCGATCAGGATCGAACAGAGAATGCCGATCAGGAAGATCGTGACGGAGAGCTTGGCATAGGGTTCGGGCTTGAAGTTCGCGGTCATTTCACCGCCCGCGAGCCACTGGTAGTCGCCGTTGGCGAGACGACGCTGGAATTCGGGATCGTCTTCGAGTTCCTTGCCGCGCCAGAAGACGGAGAGCGCCGCACAGGCGGTGGCGCACAGGAAGGTCGGCACCGACACGGCGAGGATCTGCCAGAAAGCGACGCCCTGCGTGCTCATGATCCCGACCATGGCGGCCATGGCGGCCGACATCGGAGAAGCCATCACGCCGATCCCGGCGCAGATGACCGAAGCCGAAACGGCGCGCTCCGGACGAACCTTGGCGGAGGCGGCCACTTCGGCGACGACCGGATAGACGGCGAAGGCCACGTAGGCCGTGCCGACGAGCATCACGAAGAAGGAGCAGACGAAGGGACCGACAAACGTAATCGCGCGCGGCCACTTGCGAAGGAGTTTTTCCGCGAGGCGAACGAGAAGATCGAGACCGCCCGCACCCTGCAGCACGGACGTACACGCGATCACCGCGGTGATGATGAGGAGAACGGAGACGGGGGGCGATCCCGGCTGCACGCCGAGCACAAGCACCATGATGCACACGCCGAGGCCGCCAGCAGCGCCGAGGCCGACGCCGCCCAAACGTCCCCCGACCGCGACGCAGAACATCACGACGAGGAACTGTAACCAGAACATCGGATCCATTTTTGTCTATCCAGAAAGATTGAGCTTCGCCCCGGAAGGCGATGAGGGAGGGTTGGGTCCGCAGAAGAGTGCGGAATTCAAATTGACGGAGATTCTATCAATCGGATTGACGGTTACCAACGGATACAACACCCTTCTCTTTTTGAGGAAACGCAAGCTTTAGAGAAATAATCGCTTTTGTCGACAATATGCCGCAAACAGTTGCGATTGGTTGAAAAGAGGCTCTTTCAGCGCCCTGGAGAAGCCCTCTTTTCCGCCTTCTCTTCCGATCTCAAATTTCTCGGGCCGCCCGCACGAAGGCTTCAAAGAGCGCCCTGTGCCGGGACATCGTCTTCGCGAGCATTTCCGGGTGCCACTGCACGCCGAGCACGAAGGGAAAGGCGGGGTCTTCGAGCGCCTCGACGACGCCGTCGGGACTCTTCGCGACGACCCGAAGGGAAGAAGCCGGCGTTTTCACGGCCTGATGGTGCTTCGTGTTGACGGCGAGATTTTCCTCCCCGACGATCGAGGCGAGAAGCGTGCCGGGAACGATTTCAACCTCGTGCACGGTTTCAACGTAGTCGCCCTCCTGACGGTGGGCCGTAAGGGGGAGGCCGAGCTCTTCGGGAATGTCCTGGATGAGCGTACCGCCCGCGACGACGTTCAGCACCTGCAGTCCCCGGCAGATCGCGAGGACGGGAAGTCCTTCGCGCAACGCCGCGCGGGTGAGCGCACACTCTGCTTCGTCGCGTTCGGAGAGAATCGCCCCGCACTTTTCGGACTTTTCTTCGCCGTAGAGCTTCGGGTCGACGTCGGCGCCGCCCGTCAAAAGGAGGCCCGAGGCGCTTTCGACGAGCGCCTCGATCGAGTCTTCGTTGAGCCCCACGGGGACCTGTACGGGAAGACCGCCGGCGTCGATCACGGCGTCGAGATACTGACGGCGGATGCCTTCGCGCACGGGGTCGCCGAAGAGGTCCGTCGAAACGAGGATGAGGGGACGGGAGGAAGCGGGAGCGGTCATGATCGAATTTCAGGAAAAACAGGCGGAAAAAAACCGGAAGTTTCCGATCGGAGGCTTCCGGTTTTGATGGTGTTCTGAGAGCCTTAGGCGGCGCTCTTCTTTTCACGCAGGGACTTGCGGATGAGAAGGAGGCGCATCAGGTTGGCCGAGAAGAGTTTGCCGAGGAGGATCACGCCGAGGCACATGCCGATCGAAGAGGGAACGGCCGGAAGGTTGTCGGCGTTCACGAGCGTGAAGATCACGACGCCCGAGGAGAGGAAGTTCCCGACCGCGGCGCCCGCCGTCATCTGGAAGGCGGCGAAGATTTCCACTTCGGTTTCCGTGAGGCGTCCTTCGTCCTTGAGCGAGCGCGTAAGCGCGGCGCCGGCGTCGGTCGACTGCAGCGAGGCCACGAGGGCGAGCGCCGTGTAGCCCGGAAGCCCCATGAGGGGACGCAGAACGAAGTTGAGGAGGTAACCCGCGGCGCGGATGGCGCCGTAGTATTCGAAGACCGTGATCATGGCCACCGAGAACATGATCGGCGGCACCAGCGTCAGGGCGAACATGAAGCCGTCGATGGCGCCCGAACCGCCCTTGCCGCGGAAGCTCGACGTGGCGGTGATGAGTTCGCCCGCCTGATCCTTGACGCTCGAGAGGAGCTGACCGAAGCTGCCGTTGACGACCGTGAAGTCGAAGATGCCCCACCACTCCTTGGTTTCACACAACCCGGAGAAGAAGACAACGGCGAGAATGAAGGAGATGTAGCCCCCGATCCCCGGCTTTTCCAGTGCGGTCGGATCGGCTGCCGGAGCGTTGGCGGTGGTCTTGTCAGCCATCGTTGAGTCCTTTTGAGAGAATACGGCGTCGAACGGGCGAAGGGGAAAGCCTTGTTCGGCGCGGATTATGGATTTTTGAAAATTGTATTGAATTCCGTCCGATTTGGAGTCGGTAATTTTGCTTACCCGATGCGATTCGAGGGGAAAAAATGCGAAAAATCCCGGCCGAAGCCGGGATTTTTCGTACGGGAAGCCTCGCAATCAGGCGTCAAAAGTACCGCGGGTGACGGGCGTGTCCCCCAGAAGCGGGAGGAAGACCGAGGCGTCGTCCACGTCTTCGAGCGTGAGGAAGAGTTCGGCGAGACGATCGACCGTGTCGGCGGAGAGCGACATCGTCGAGACGCTGCGGAACTTCTGCAGGAGCGCTTCGTCCGAGACGGGATTCGTCGGGGCGCCGAGCGGCATCGGAACGCGAAGCGAAAAGAGACGGCGGTCCTTGAGCGTCACGCGCACGATCGGTTCGTCGTCGTCCTTCTGCGTGTCGTCGACCGTCATCTTGATGCGCTTCATCATGGGTTCGATGCGCGGATCTTCGCGGCTCGTGCGCGAGAAGCTCGGCAGCTGCGCCGTGCCGAAGACAAGGAAGGCTGCGACGCTGTAGGGAATCGAAAGCTGCGCGGCGTTCATCGGATTGCGGTCGTAGGCGCCGCACATGCCGTAGACGAAGGGGTTGATCACGACTTCGATCTCTTCGATGTCGTCTGCCGTGAAATGGAAGTCGCGCATCATGTCGTGCACGGCGTCGATCGAGGAGTGCGTCGAGCGGCAGCTCGCATGCGGCTTGATCGACACGCGGTGAAGTTTCCAGGGGTGTCCCAGATCGGCGGTCCATGCTTCCGGAACGCTCGACGTGGGCGCGAAGCTCTTGTTGAAGCCGCCCCAGACCTCTTCAAAGATCTGATCGGGCCCCGTGAAGCCGTTTTTCGCGAGGAGCGCGCTCATGAGGCCGCCCTGCGCGGCATGACCGGCGTGAAGGCGCTTGTTCTGCGCCCCGTTGTGAACGCACGCCCAGAGCCCCGCCGAGAAGGAGGAGGCAAGACCCAACGCCATCGTCATCTGTTCGACGTTGAGGCCCAGAATGCGGCCCGCGGCCGCGGCCGCGCCGAAGGGACCGCAGGTCCCCGTCGAATGAAAGCCCGCCGCGTTGTGGGGTTCGTAGGCGCCGCAGGCTTCGAGCGCACGACGCGCCACGTCGTAGCCGAGAAGCACCGCCGTGATGAGTTCCTTCCCGGTGATCACGCGGTCGACGAGCGTAAGGGCCGCGAAGACGGCCGGCACGACGACGGCGCCCGAGTGGTCGCACCCGCCCGTGTCGTCGAGTTCGAAGGCGTGCGCGGCCGTGCCGTTCACGAGCGCCGCGACGAGCGGCGTGCGGCGGCGGTCGTCGCCCCAGAGCACCGCGCGGCCCGAGCCTTCGCCCGCCATGTCGAGCGTCGCCATGAGGCGTGCGACTTCAACGGAACGGGCTCCGGCGATCCCGGCGCCGACGGAATCGAGAATGTGGCGCTTGGCCTTTTCCACCATGTCGGTGGGAATGGATTCGAAGGTCGTTTCAACGACGAACTTCGCGAGGATTTCACTTTTCAGAGTCATGGTTGCGCTTTTGAGGGGATTGAATGGAAGACGGATCATTATCGCACCGAAATCCGCGTCCGAGCTCAAAGCCCGTCGCACCATCACCGAAAAACCGCCCGGGGCGCCCTTTTCATCGGGAAACAGCTCTTCCAGGCGCCCCCGACTTTTTGAGGAGGCAGTTTTCAGACGAACGGCGGGAAAAAGAATTTTTCCAATGAAATCCCCTCTATTGACGCAAAAATCTTTCCTTTACAATAGAGAGACAAAAGTCATAAACCCTGCGCGCTTCGCGCACCGACCCTTTTTTCCATCCATTCTGCTAAACGGCAACTTTATGCGATTCACTCGATTCACCGATCTGAGCATGCGGGTGCTGATGTACCTCACGTACGAAAAGCCCCGCAACATGGTAACGGTTGCGGAACTTTCGCACCGCTTCAACTGGTCGCGCCACCATGTCGTCAAGGTGGTGAACTTCATGTCCCGTCAGGGCTGGATCGCCGCGCACCGCGGTCGCGGAGGCGGTGTGATGCTCGCGCGTCCGGCCAATGAACTCCTCGTGGGCGACATCGTGCGCACGCTCGAAGGAGACCGCCCCATCAATCAGTGCGACAACCCCGAATGCGCCCTGAAGCCCGCCTGCAACTTCCTGCGCGCCTCGCAGGAAGCGACCGACGCCTTCTACGCGCACCTCAACAAGTATTCGCTCGCGACCCTCACGGGTACGCCTGAAATGCTCGAACTCATCGAAGGGCTCCATACCCGTCCCTTCAACGCCCGCGTCTTCGCCAAACAGGAGGAGGCCCGCGCGGCCTCGCGCCGCCGCCGTGCGGCCCGCAACGCTCCCACGGCCGACTTCCACGTGGACGAGGAAGACATCTTCACGGCGCCTCCCATCCCGGTCGAAAAGGCCTGATCGGTCTTGAATGGTGAAAGGGCCCGCGGCTTCTGCGCCGCGGGCCCTTTTTGCGTTTTTGGTCAACACCCGTTGGTCAGTCGCGCACGACTTCCGTCACGACGTCGACCGCGCGCAGCACGGCCTTGGCGACGGCGTCCTTGAGTCCCTCGAAGTCGATCGACTCGGCGCTCTCGCCCATGCCGGCCGCGTGATTGACGCTCACGCAGAGCCCCGCGTAGGAGAGACCGAGCTCGCGCGCGAGCGCGCACTCGGGATAGAGCGTCATCCCGATCATGTCGGCGCCGTCGCGACGCATGCGCTCGACTTCGGCCGCGGTCTCGAGGCGCGGCCCCTGCGTGGCGGCGTAGACGCCCTTTTCCTCCACGGCGACGCCGAGGCGTCCGGCGGCCATGACGAGGCGGCGCGAGAGCGAACGATCGAAGGGCCAGGTCATGTCGACGTGACGAACGCCCGTTTCGGGCGAATCGAAGTAGGTCACTTCCCGCCCCCAGGTGTAGTCGATCAGCTGATCGGGCACGGCGAGCGCCCCCGGTCCGAGCGCGGGCGCGATGCCGCCCACCGTCCCGACGGCGATGACGCCCGAGAGCTTCAGCTTCGAGAGCGCCCAAAGATTCGCCCGATAGGGCACGCGGTGCGGCGCATATTCATGCCGAACGCCGTGGCGGCGCAAAAAGGCGATCTCCACGCCGCCCAGCGTCCCGAAGACGATCGGCGCCGAGGGCGCCCCGTAGGGAGTCGTCATTTCGACCTCTTCGGTCACTCGGATCACGTCGTTTCCTTCAAATCCCGATCCGCCGATGAGTGCGTACATGTTCTTCTCTCCTCAAATGGAAAACAGCGACAGTTGCTCGGGTTCTTCGGACGAAGTTTTTTCGTCCGTCCCCGACGTCTTTTCGGCCGCAGCGACCTCGGTCTCTTCAGGCGCCGCCGGCCCGGGATCCGCCCCGCCCTCGGCCTTTGCGAGCATCGCGAGAAGGCCCGCCTCGTCGAGAATGCGGATCCCGAGCTGCTCGGCCTTGGTGAGTTTGGATCCGGCTTCGGCCCCGGCCACGACGAAGTCCGTCTTTTTGCTCACCGAACCCGAAACCTTGGCACCCACGGCGAGAAGACGATCCTTGGCCTCGTCTCGCGTCATCGTGGGGAGCGTGCCCGTCAGAACGAAGGTCTTTCCCGCGAGCTCGCTCGTTCGCCGTTCGACGGCGGGCCAGGAGACGCCTGCTCGGACGAGTTCCTCGATCACGGCGCGGTTGTGGGGTTCGCGAAAGAACGCGAAGACGCTCTCTGCGATGACGCCGCCCACGTCCTCGATCGCGGTGAGCTCTTCGAGTTCGGCCGACTCGAGCTTCGCGAGCGTACCGAAGTGTTGAGCAAGCGCGAGTGCCGTGGCTTCGCCCACGTGGCGGCAGCCGAGCGAATAGAGAAAGCGCGCAAACGTCGTGTGCTTGGAGCGCTCGATGCTGTCCACGAGATTCTGCGCGGCCTTCGGACCCATGCGCTTTTTGGGCTTTCCCCCTTCGGAAAGCGTCGTCATCGGCTGCGTAAGCGCCTCGACCGTGAGTTTGTAGAGGTCGGCGGGCGTTCGCACGAGCCCTTCGTCGACCAACATCTCGACCACCTTTTCACCGAGTCCGTCGATCCCCGCCGCGCGGCGCGAGGCGTAGTGCACGAGGCTAAGCTTCACCTGAGCTCCGCAGTAAAGCCCCCCGGTGCAGCGGCTGTCCTTTTCCTCTTCGTCCCGGATCACGGCCGAACCGCAGACGGGACAGCGTTCGGGCATCTTGAAGCGAGCGGCGTTTTCGGGGCGACGTTCGGGGACCGTGCGCACGATCTCGGGAATCACGTCTCCCGCGCGGCGCACGACGACGGTGTCGCCGATCGCGAGATCGAGCGAGGCGATGTGGTCTTCGTTGTGAAGCGTCGCGTTCGAAACGGTGACGCCGCCTACGAAGACGGGCGCAAGACGCGCGACGGGCGTGAGTTTGCCCGTGCGGCCCACCTGAATGTCGATCGCCTCGAGAACCGTAAGCGCCTCTTCGGGCGGATATTTGTGCGCGCACGCCCAACGGGGCTCGCGCGAGAGAAAGCCGAGTTCGCGCTGCAGCGCAAAGTCGTTCACCTTGTAGACGACGCCGTCGATTTCAAAGGGAAGCGAGGGACGTTCGGCCAGGGCCGCCTCGTGAAAGGCTGCGAGCGCTTCGGGGCCCTTTACAACGCGGCGGAACTTCGCGACGGGAAAGCCCATCTTTTCAAGACGTTCAAGCATCGCCGACTGCGTGGGCGCAAAGTCGGGATCGCTCACTTCGCCGAGACTGTAGGCGTAAAAGTGGAGCACCCGCTTGGCCGTCACGCTCGGATCGAGCTGACGAAGCGACCCGGCCGCGGCGTTTCGCGGATTGACGAAGGTCTTTTCTTCGCGCGCTTCGCGTAGCGCATTGAGCTTTTCGAAGTCCTTCTTGTGCATGATGACTTCGCCGCGCACTTCGAGCACTTCGGGGGCCCCTTCGGGAAGATACAAGGGAACCGAGCGGATCGTGCGCACGTTCGCCGTCACGTCTTCACCCGTCACCCCGTCGCCGCGGGTCGCGGCCGAGACGAAAAAGCCCTTTTCATAGCGGAGGTTCACGGCAAGGCCGTCGAACTTGAGTTCGCAGTCGTACTCGACGGGCGGAGCGTCGTCCGCGAGGTTGAGGGCCTTTCGTACGCGCTGATCGAAGGCCGCGGCGCCCGCCGCCGTAACGTCCGTTTCCGTGTGAATCGAGAGCATCGGAATCTTGTGGACGACCTTCCCCAAATCTTCGCGCACGGCGCCTCCCACGCGGGTCGTGGGAGAGACGGGGCTCTTCAACTCCGGGTGTTCGGCTTCGAGCGCTTCCAAGGCCTGCCAGACCCGGTCGTACTCGGCGTCGGGCACGCTGGGCGCATCCAAAACATAGTATTCATAGGCCCAGCGGTCGAGATCCTTTTCCATCGCCCGCATGCGCGCGGCGACTTCAGCTTCTTCGGGCGTAAGGGTTTTGAGCATTCGGTGTCCCTGCAGTCGAAAAACCGGCCGAAATCGTTTCTCGGCCGGTCGGAAGTTTGGGAGGCGGATTCGTCAGCTCGCCGACGAGAAGAGGAGCCGTGCGCGCTCGCTCCCCGCGACGACGCCCGCCTTCTTCATGGCACGCATTCTCTCTCGCGCAGCCTCTTCGATGTACATCGCCTCGGCCGTGCCGATGGGCTTGCCGTTGCAGTCGGAAAGCGCCGCGTGGAGGTGTCCGCAGAAATGGTTTGCAAGGCGCAGGAAGGTCGAAAAATCCCCGCGCCCTTCATGCACAAGCGGAAGGTCGAGCGAGAGGCGAAGACCGCGCGTTTCGGCGGCCGTGAGCGAAAGCGTGATCTCCGGCGCGAGGCTCTCGGCCGACGCGCGGTATTCGAAGCCCCCGCGGTTTTGCTCGAATCCCGACGCGAGGGCAAGCTTCGCCACGGCGTCGAGCGTGAAGTCGACGCTCGGATCGAGCGGCACGACTTCGAGTTCGAGACGGTTGTCGTAGTACCGGATGAACTGACGCAGCGTCTTCGCGCTCGCCACGGCCTCGGGGATTTCCTGCGAAAGACGCACGTTGATGTCGTACTGCGTAGCCACCGTTTCAAGGACCTGCAGCACCGAAGACGCCGTCAGCTCGTCGAGCTGCGCCGCGCGGTTGGCGAGCACCACGGCGACCACGACGTGATCGGCGCTCTTTTGCAGACGGTCACACTCGTAGTAGAGACCGTCTTCGGCGCTCCGCGTCCAGACAAAGAGCGGAAGCTTAAGATTGAGCGCGCGCAGTTCGCGGCGCAGACTGTCGAGCCCGCCCATCTTGAAGGTGGTGTTGTCCGGCGCGGAAATGTCGAGCACCCATTCGAGCGCCGTGTCGACGGCGGGCCATTCGGACCCGGTCGGAACGGGCGACGCATCGGCCTCTTCGGCGTTCGCGCGGGCCGCCTCTTCGGCGGCGCGCTTGCGTTCCTCTTCCTCTTCGATCACGTCGTAGACAGGCGGAATGTCCGAGGGCGCGGCGTCCGCCGCTGCGGCGGGAGAGACCGATTTTCCTTCCGCTTCGGGCGCGAGCGTGGGTTCGGTCTTGCGCGGCGCCTCCTTTTCTCCCGACTTCATCAGGACGTCTTCGACCGCATAATCTCCGCGAATCTTGCCGGTCTTCTTCGCCGTGCGCACGCGTTGACGGGAGCGCCAAATGAAAAAGACCGCCACCACGAGGACGACCAACACCAAGAGGACGATTTCCGTTTGTCCGAGCATGATTCCTGTCCGAAAGGATTTTTTATTCGATCGACCGCTACGCCTCCCGAGCGGCCCCAATTCGATGCATTGTACCGTGTTCGAAGTGCGCCCGAACTGCGCAGATCGGGCGTCCGCGACCTTTTTTACCTCTTTTTCGAGTTTTTCCGCCAAAAGGATCCTAGGATGGTGGTCCGAACGACCTCACGCGAACATTTTTCCATGGTTCCGAACACATCCCGCATCCTTTTTCTCACCGGCGCCACGCATTCCGGCAAGACGCTTCTCGCCGACCGCCTCATGAAGCGCTACGGCATTCCCGTCCTCTCTCTCGACCTCCTCAAGATGGGTCTCATCCGCAGCGGCAAGACAACGCTCACGCCCTATGACGACGACGAGCTCACCAAAGAACTCTGGCCGATCGTGCGGGAAATGGTGCGGACCGCAATCGAAAACGGACGAAGCCTCATCGTCGAGGGCGGCTACATTCCGGGAAACTGGGCCGAATCCTTCCAATTCGAGGAGCGCCGACACATTTTTGCGGCGGCGCTCGTCATGACGCCCGCCTACATCGAGGCGCACTACGACGACATCCTTCGCCACGCCGAAGCGGCGGAAGGACGGTTGGGGCCTCCGCCCGCCAAGGGGGAGCTCCTTGCCGAACACGCAAAGATGGCAGACGTGGCGGTGCGCCACGGTTTTCAAGTGATTCGAATCGACAAGGACTTTCGCCCCGACTACCGCTTCCCGCGCTGATCCCGTCAGGCGGTCCGCGCCCAGCCCGAAGCCTCTTCGATGTCGACGCTCACGACGCGGCTCACGCCGGGTTCCTTCATCGTGACGCCGATCAGGACGTCGGCGTACTCCATCGTCACGCGGTTATGCGTGATGAGAAGGAACTGGGTCTTCTCCGACAAGCGCCGACAGAGCGACGCCAAACGCCCCTGGTTCGCTTCGTCGAGCGCCGCATCCACTTCGTCCAAGAGACAGAAAGGCGCGGGATTCAAACGGAAAAACGCAAAGACGAGCGCCGTCGCGGCAAGCGACTGCTCGCCCCCCGAGAGTTGGGTGAGGCTTGCGTTCTTCTTTCCGGGCGGCCTCGCCGTTACCTCGACGCCGGCCTCGAGAACGTCGTCGCCGCGCAGAACGAGCTTCGCTTCGCCCCCGCCGAAGAGCTCCGTAAAGGTCTCTTCAAAGGCCCGGGCGACGGCTTCGAAGGTCGTGCGGATGCGCACCCTCGTTTCGGCGTCGATCTTGCGGATGGCGGTTTCCAGCGTTTTAGCAGCCTCTTCGAGGTCTTCCATCGTCCGCCTCGCCGTTTCGTACTCTTCTTCGGCCTTGCGCAGCCCCGCGAGCGCCGCGTGATTCACTTCGCCCAAGCGCTGCTGCTCGCCCGCGAGCTTTTGGAGCCGCACCTTGAGCACGGGGACGCGAGCGGGATCCCGTTCAGCCAAACCCGCCACGACGCCTTCGTCGAATCCCGTCTCGCGAAAACGCTCGGCGAACTGTTCATAGAGAACGAACTTCGCCTGCCGGTCGGTCTGCCTGCGACCGATCGTTTCGGTAAGCGGCAGCAATTCTCCGCGAAGTCTTCTTTCCTCTTCGCGCAAGCCCGTGAGTTCGCGAAGCGCCGCCTCTTCTCGGCCCCGCGCTTCGTCGGCAAGGCGGCGAACTTCCCCCAGGGCGGCGCGGCGGGTCTCGAGCGCCTCGGCGAGCCCCTCGCCTTTATCCTCAAGGAGGGCCCTGGCCTTTTCGGCCCGATCACGTTCGCGCTTCACGTCGGTTTCCACGCGTTCAAAGCGCACCCGCGCGGCGGACAGCGCCTTGCGGCACTCCCCGGCTTCGAGCGCCATCAGTTTGGCGCGGTAGTCGAGCGCCTTTTGTTGGCTTCGGGCGTGCTCGAGCGCTGAGCGGGCCCGTTCCGTTTGAGTGCGCGCCTCGTCCCGGCGCTTCGCCCGCTCCGGAGCGAGCGCTTCGAGTTCGCGAAGCTTTGCGTCGTTTTCTTTCCGGTTCTTTCGAAGTGCCGCCTCTTCTTCAGCCCAGAGCTTTTCGCGCCGCTCGAGCTCTTCGAGGCGCTTGATCGCCTCGCGCTTTCGTTCGAGAAAACGCTCGATCGCCCATTCGCCCTTTTTGAGAGCTTCCTCGGTCTCGCGCAGTTGACGCTGCAGATCGCGCTGCGCGTCGCGAAGTGCCCTTTCGTTTTTCTGCGCCTCGTCTTGTTCCGCACGGATCCGCTCGAACGACGCTTTCGCTTCGGCGTGCCGCGCCGCGGTCTTTCGCACGGCTTCCGAGAGCGTAAGAACGCCTTCCGTCGTGCGGGCCCAGAGGCGAACTCTTCCCCGCGTCACACGGTCCCCTTCGGGCGTGACGAGCGTCGCGCCCGCGGGAAGTTCCTCTCGGAGGGAGAGCGCCTTCTCAAGACTCTCGACGGCGTAGTGACCTGCGAGCCGTTCGGCAAGAACGTCCTTCACGGTCGGATCGGGCACGCTGAAGACGGAAAGAAAAGCGGGAAGCGTCACGCCGCCCGCGCTGAGGGCCGCCTTTCCTTCGGGCGACTCGGGAGCGCCCGGACCCCAGAAGGAGGTCTTGGCGGGGGCGCGCTCCCCCGTGAGGCGTGCGGCATCCCCGTCCTTATCGAGCCATCGCGCCCCCGTTTCTTCGGCGAGCACGGCGTCCGCCGCCGTGATCCAGGCGGGATCGACCGTAACAAGCGAGGAAAGGCGCGGCTTGGCGGAAAGGCCCCGACGCTCGAGCCATCGATCGAGATCGCCCGCCTTTTCGGCGCGGCCGAGCGCTTCGCGCGCGGCCTCCCATTTGGCGGCCGCAGTGCGTTCTTCGGCCAAAGCCCTTTCGTATTCACGGGCTTTTTCGCGCACGCTCCGTTCGGCGTCCGCCATGCGGCGTCCGAGACGTTCCCGAGCTTCCCGTGCTTCTTCTAGATCCTTTTGCGCAAGCGTCTTTCGGTCGCGAAGCTTTTCCTCTTCCGCCGCGTCGGGCACGACCGGGCGTTCCGCGTCGCGCTGCAGCATCCGGTGGCGCGAGAGCGACTGAAGACGGTCTTCCAACGAACGCTTTTGCGCACGGGCGCTCTCAAGCGCCGACTCCCAGCGGCGGCATTCGGTCTCGACGACCTCGGTCGAGCGCCGCTCCTCGGCCAACGCCTTTTCCGCCGAGATCGTAAGGTCCGCCGCGCGGGCGACCGATTCTTCGAGGGCTTTTCCCTCCACTTCGAGCTGCGCGAGGCGTTCCCGGTCCTGTTGGGTCTGCGCCTCGAGTTCCGCACGTTCCGCTTCCTTTTCGCGCACGGCGTCTTCTGCCGCGCGCAGGGTGTCGGCGGCCTCCTCCCTGCGGCGGCGGTCTTCCGCGAGACGGGCTTCGAGCGCCGCGATTTCTCGCTCGGCTTCGCGCACGCGTTCGCCCGTGGCGAGCGCTTCGCTGCGGGCGGTTTCAAAACGGCGTTCCGCTTCGGGACCGGCGTCTTCGAGCGATCGTAAGCGGTCCTTCGTCTCGTCGACCGCTCGCGAAAGATTTCCGATCACGACGTCCATCTCGCGCACGCTGGCGCGGGCTTCTTCGCGCTGTCCCCAAAAAAGCCGCGCTTCGGCGCTCCGGCGCTCTTCGTCGAGCTTTTCCCAGCGCGCCGCCGTTTCAGCTTCGGCGCGCAGGCGCTCCATCGTTTCCTTCTTGACCGTCTGCAGGTCGGCCGCGCGCTCGAGGTTTTCACGGGTTTGCCGCAGGAGCGTTTCGGTTTCCCGACGGCGCTCGCGGTAGAGCCCCACGCCCGCCGCCTCTTCAAAGTAGTTGCGAAGCTCTTCGGGACGCGCGCGGATGAACTGACTCACCGTCCCCTGCGAAATGATGGCGTAGCTTTTCGTTCCGAGTCCCGTCCCCGCGAAGAGCTCCTGCACGTCGCGGCGGCGCACGGTCTGGCGGTTGATCGAATACGTGGAGTCGCCGTCGCGCGTGATGACGCGCTTCACGGAGAGTTCCGCATACGCGCCCCAGGGGCCTTCGAGCGTGCCGTCCGTTTCGAGGATCAGCTCCACGCTCGCGCGCCCGAGCTCCGCGCGGGCCGTGGAGCCCGCGAAGATGAGTTCGGTCATGCGGGCTTCGCCGCGCAGTTCCGAAGCGCGCCCTTCGCCCAGGACCCACCGCACGGCGTCGATGATGTTCGACTTGCCGCAGCCGTTCGGACCCACGATGGCCGTGAGGGGAACGTCGATGTCGATGACGGTGAGATCGGCGAAGCTTTTGAAGCCGGCGATTTTGATTTGTCGAAGACGCACGTCGGGTAGGAAAAAAGTTCGGAAGGGACCCGTCATTGTACCGATGCGGGCCTTTGAACGCAGGAAGAGACCCTTTCGGAAGGAAAATGCGGCGCCAAGGCGTCCGTACGCCGGAAAGTCTTCCCTTCGAACTCCCTTATAATTGCGGCACCTTTGGATTTTTCTCTCGGAATACGACATGTACGAAATCGCGCCTCTTCTCGATGATCCCCTGCACAACCTCAAGACCATCCGGGACATCTACCGCTGGGCCATCACGGAAATGGAAACGGCCGAAATCTCGTTCGGTCACGGCTGCAACGACAGTTTCGAAGAGTCGTCCTTTCTCATCTGCCGCGCTTTGAAGCTCCCGTTCGAGCACTTCGACGAATTCCTCGACGCGGCGCTCACGCACAACGAACTCCTGCGTCTTGTGAACCTCATCGACCGCCGCGTCCACGAAAAGACGCCGTCGGCCTACCTTCTCAAGGAAGCGTGGCTTACGAACCATCAGTTCTACATCGACGAACGCGCCCTGATTCCCCGCTCCTACATCGCCGAACTCCTCGAAGAAGACCTCGCCCCCTGGGTCGAGGACCCCTACGAAGTGGGCTCGGTGCTTGATCTCTGCACGGGCTCGGGGTGTCTCGCGATTCTCGCGCAGGGCGCCTTCCCGAACGCCGCCGTGACGGGTTCGGACATTTCCGCCGACGCCCTCGAGGTCGCCAAGATCAACCGCCGCGACTACGGCATGGAAGAGACGCTCGAACTCGTTCAGGGCGACCTCTTCTCGGCCCTTGAAGGCCGCAGCTTCGACATCATTCTCTCGAATCCGCCCTACGTCACGACGGCGAGCATGGAAGCACTTCCCACCGAATACCGCCACGAACCGAGTCTGGCGCTCGCCGCGGGCGCGGACGGCATGGACGTCGTTCGCCGCATGCTCCCCGAAGCCGCGAAGCACTTGAACGACGGAGGCTTCCTCATCGTCGAAGTGGGAGACGGCCTTGAAGCGGTCGAAGCGCTCTTCCCCGGACTGGAACTTACGTGGCTCTCCGTCTCGGGCGGCGACGATCAGGTCTTCATGGTCACGAAGGAAGCGCTCCTCGCCTACTTCGCCTGATTTGCCACGACGTTTTGTTCAATCAAGGCCGCGCGCCGAGTCTGCGCGGCCTTTTTGAGTTTTTCCCATGCTCCGACTGTTGCACCTTGCCCTCGCGCGCGGCACGCGCGTGCTCTATGAAAACGCCACGCTCACGGCGTCGCCCGGCGAACGCATCGGACTTGTCGGCCCGAACGGCTGCGGCAAATCCACGCTCTTTGCGGCCGTCCTCGGAGAACTCGCGACGGAGCGGGGCGACATCGAACGCCCGCCCCTCGAGCGCGTCGCCCACGTCGCGCAGTCCTTCGTGACGGAAAACGTGCCGGTCCTCGACTTCGTTCTCTCGGGCCACGCGCCGCTCGTCGCGGCCAAAAAGCGCCTCGCCGAACTCGAAAACTCCACGGACGAACTGGCACTTGCCGCCGCGCACGCGGAACTCGCCGAATTGAACGAAGGCGCGATCGAAGCACAGGCGCGAACGATTCTCGCGGGTCTCGGCTTTCGCGATTCCGACGCGACGCGCCTCGTCTACGACTTCTCGGGCGGTTGGCGAAACCGCGTGGCGCTTGCCCGCGCGCTGATGTGTCCGGCCGACCTTCTGCTCCTCGACGAACCGACGAACCACCTCGACATCGACAGTCTGATCTGGCTCGAAAACTGGCTTCGCCACGTCGAAGCGACCGTTCTCATCATCTCGCACGACCGTGAGTTTCTCGACCGCTCGGTCGAGACGATCTGGTCGATCGAAGACGGCACGATCGTGCGCTATGCCGGGAACTTCACGAAATTCGAAGCGCAGCGCATCGAAAAGCTCCGTCTTCAGGACGCGGCCGCCAAAGCCTTCGAGCGCGAAGCCTCTCACCTCACGGCCTTCATCGAGCGCTTCCGCTACAAGGCCTCAAAAGCCCGTCAGGCGCAGTCGCGCATCAAGATGCTCGAGCGCCTGCAGTCGGTCGAGCCCGTGCGCGCGAAGCGCGAGTGGCGCTTTGAATTTCCGAAGCCCGAGCGTTTGCCCGAGCACCTCGTCGACGCCGAGGGTCTCTGCGCGGGCTACGAAGACCTGACGGTTCTTCGGAACGTCTCGTTTTCGATCCGCTCGGGCGACCGCATCGGCGTTTTGGGCGTGAACGGCGCCGGCAAGTCCACCCTCATCAAGACGATCGTGGGGGTGCTCCCGAAGCTCGCGGGCGATCTTCGCCGCGGTCAGGGCCTCTCGATCGGCTACTTCGCGCAGCATCAGTTGGATGCGCTCCGCATGGACGAAACGCCGCTCGAACACATGCGCCGCCTTGCGCCCGACGAGCGCGAGCAGACGCTTCGCGACCACCTCGGGCGCTACCGCTTCTCGGGCGACTTCGCAACGTCGCCCGTGGGCCCCATGTCCGGGGGCGAAAAGGCGCGTCTGGCTCTGGCGCTGCTCGCCTGGGAAAAGCCGAACCTTCTGGTGCTTGACGAACCGACGAACCACCTCGACATGGAAACGCGCGAAGCGCTCACCATGGCGCTTTCCACCTTCGAAGGCGCGGTGCTCCTCGTCTCGCACGACCGCCACCTCCTGCGCGCGGCGACGGACTCGCTCTGGCTCGTCCACGACGGGGCGATGCAGCCCTACGACGGCGACCTCGACGACTACGCGAAGCTCGTGCTCGAGCACCGCAAGACCCAGCTCGCTCAGGAGCGCGCCGCGCTCAAGTCGGACGACACGCGCCAAGCGAACGTCAACAAGAAGGAGGCGCGGCGTCTTGAAGCCCAGGAGCGCGCCCGCATCGCGGCGCTCCGAAAGCCCCTGCAGAAAAAACTCGCCATCGTCGAAAAGAAGATGGCCGAGAAAAACGAAGCGCTCTCGGTTCTCGCCGCCCGTCTCGCCGACCCGGCCTTCTACGAGGAGTCGCCCGAAGAGGTCGCGCGCGTGACGCGCGAGCACGGAGAACTCGTTCCGCAGATCGAAGCGCTCGAAGCCGAGTGGCTCGAACTCTCCGAAGAAATCGAGTCGATTTCCTGACGCGCATCATCTCAACGGCCGACGGCAAAGAAAACCGTCGGCCGTTACACTTTAGGCTTTCCCCTAATCCGCATTCCGACCGCAAACACCCGAGAAAAAGAAGTCGGTTGCGCCAAGACCGTGCCGCCGGCGACCGTTGCGAGACGCCGCGCAAATTTAGGAGAACATTTTGCCTTCCTTCGTTTCCGACGCCCTTTCGCGCGTTCTTTCGGGAGAATCGCTTTCCCGCGACGACGCCCTCCGGCTCTGGGACGCGCCCGCCGAAGAACTCTTCGACGCCGCGCGCACAATTACGCGCCGCATGGCGCCGCGCGCCTTCAACTTCTGTTCGATCGTGAACGCCAAGTCGGGCCGCTGCACCGAAGACTGCCGCTGGTGCGCGCAGTCGCGCCACTTCCGAACCGACGCCCCCGAGTATCCGCTGATCGACGAAAAAACGGCGCTCGAAGCCGCCCGCCGCACCGAAGCCGCGGGGATTCCGCGCTTCTCGTTCGTAACGAGCGGAAGAAAGCTTTCGCCGCGCGAAGTGCGAGACCTCGCTCAACTCGTGCGCGCCGTGCGCCGCGAAACGAGCGTCGAAGTCTGCGTTTCCGCGGGACTTCTCAAGGAAGAGGAACTCCGCCTTCTGCGCGACGCCGGCGTCGTTCGCTACCACTGCAACCTCGAAGCGTCTCCCGACTACTTCCCCAAGGTCTGCTCGTCGCACACGACGAAGGACAAGATCGACACGCTTCTCGCCGCCCGTCGAGCGGGGCTCGACCTCTGCTCGGGCGGGATCGTCGGGATGGGCGAAACGCCCGCCGACCGCATCGATCTGGCGCTTACGCTGCGGGAGCTTGACCTGCCGTCGGTGCCCCTCAATCTCCTCGCTCCGATTCCGGGGACGCCCCTGGAAGCGACGCCGCTTCTCTCCGAAGAAGATTTTTTGCGCACCGTCGCCGTCTTTCGCTTTCTCCTTCCCAAGGCGCACCTTCGCTTTGCGGGCGGGCGCGCCAGGCTTTCCGAGGAAACGGTCCGGCGGGCGCTTGAGATCGGAATCACGAGCGCCATCGCGGGCGACCTTCTGACGACCGTGGGCTCAAGCGTCGAAGAAGACAAAAAACGCGTTCGCGAAGCGGGCTACGAATTGGACGAGGACCTCGCCTTTGACCGCGCTCACCTCTGGCACCCCTATACGGGCACGATCGATCCGACGCCGGTCCTCAAGGTCGCGAAGACCGAAGGCTGCGAGATCGTGCTCGCCGACGGGCGCCGTCTTTTGGACGGCACTTGCTCCTGGTGGTGTGCGCTCCACGGCTACGGACGCGAAGAACTGAAGCGCGCCATGCACGAGCAGATCGAAACGATGTCCCACGTCATGTTCGGGGGCCTCACCCACGAACCCGCCGTAAAGCTCGGGCGACTCATTCTCAAGCACGCCCCCGCGGGGCTCGAGAAGATCTTCTACGCCGACAGCGGATCGGTCGCGGTCGAGGTCGCCATGAAGGCGGCCGTGCAGTACCAGATGGCCTTGGGGCGCACCACGCGCACGAACTTTGCGACGCCGCGGCAGGGCTACCACGGCGACACCTGGAACGCCATGTCGGTGTGCGACCCCGTCTCGGGCATGCACACGGTCTTCGGCGACGCTTTGCCCGGGCGCTTCTTCGCGCCCGCCCCCGTCTCGCGCTTTGACGGCGACTGGCACCCCGAGGACGAAGCCGCGCTTCGCGCGCTCTTTGCAACGCACGCCGACAGAATCGCGGCCTTCATTCTCGAGCCGATCGTGCAGGGGGCGAGCGCCATGTGGTTCTACCACCCCGAATACCTGCGGGCGGCGCGTCGTCTCTGCGACGAATTCGGCATTCTCCTGATTTGTGACGAAATCGCCACGGGCTTCGGGCGCACGGGCCGATACTACGCGTCCGAATGGGCGGGCGTCTCGCCCGACCTGATGACGATCGGCAAGGGCCTCACGGGCGGAATGCTCACGCTCTCGGCCGTTCTTACGACGAACGACGTGGCCGACACGATTTCGCGCGCGGCCCCGCACGCCCTCATGCACGGCCCCACCTTCATGGCGAACCCCCTCGCCTGTGCGGCGGGGATCGCGAGCCTGGAACTTCTCGAAAAAACCGACTGGCGCTCGGACGTCGCGCGCGTCGAAGCGGCCCTCCGGCGCGGACTCGAACCCCTGCGCGGCAAGGCCGGGGTCGTCGACGTGCGCGTGCTCGGCGCCTTGGGCGTCGTGGAGCTCGAACGCGCGCCCGATCGGTCCGTGACGAAGGCCTTCGTCGACGCGGGCGTCTGGGCGCGTCCCTTCGGACGCATCGCCTATCTGATGCCGCCCTTTGTCATGACGGAGGAAGAACTCGAACGCCTCACCGCGGGCTTCCGAGCGGGCCTTCGCGCGCACGGGATCGCCGCATGAGCGTGACCGACCGACTGCAGGCTGCGCTCGCCAATCTCCGGGAAACCCGTTCGCTTCGCACGATCCGGCGCCGCCCCGAAGGGGTGATTTCGCTCGCGGGCAACGACTACCTGGGCGCGGGGACCGACAGAGCGCTTCGTGAGGCCTTCTTTGAGAGTCCCCTCTCGCGCTTCGGGCTCGCAAGCGGTTCGTCCGCACTCCTTTTCGGCGAGAGCGAAGCGCACGAGAGCCTTCGCGAAACGCTTCGCCGTCAATACGAACGCGATAGTCTCCTCTTTCCCTCCGGGTGGCAGCTCAACACGGGCTTCATTGCGGCCTTGGGCGCGGCCTTCGGGCGAGATGTCCTCTTTCTTGCCGACCGTCTCGTGCACGCGAGCATGATCGACGGACTCCTCGCCTCAAAGCGCCACGGCGCAGGGTTTCTTCGGTATCCGCACAACGACTGTGCGGCTCTAGGGCGGCTTCTCGAGCGCACCGCCCCCAAGCACGGGATCGTCGTGATCCTGACGGAAAGCGTCTTCAGCATGGACGGCGACCGCGCAGATCTTGCCCGGCTCGTCGCGCTCAAGAAGCGTTGGCGCAACGTCCTTCTTGCCGTCGACGACGCGCACGGCCTCGGAATTTCGGGGGCGAACGGTCGGGGGCCCGCCGAAGAGGCGGGCGCGGAAGCCGAGATCGACTTTCGCATCCTCACTTTCGGCAAGGCCGCGGCCTCTTCGGGCGCGGCGCTTCTGGCCGATCCCGATTGGCTTGCGCTCGTCACGAACCACGCGCGTCCCCTCATCTTCACAACAGCGGAGTCGCCGCTCCAAGCCGCATGGACGGCTTTCGTGCTCTCGCACGTGCCGTCATGGTCGGACCGACGGGCGAGACTTCGCACGCTCGAAGCGCGGGTTCGGGATGCGCTCGGCACCGGAGCCTGCGCAAACGATGCGCCGATCCTTCCCTGGATCCTCGGCGACAACGCCCGCACCCTGGAAGCGGCGAAGCGCCTCGAAGAAGCGGGCTTCCTCGTCTCGGCCGTGCGGCCGCCCACGGTCCCCGAAGGAACGTCGCGGCTTCGCATTTCGCTCGCCAGCAGCCTCACCGACGACGAGATCGACGCCTTTTGCCTGGCGCTCACGCGCCTCAAGATGGAGTTCTCCTTGTGAAACACCGATTCCTCGCACACGATCCCGACGCGCAAAGCCTCACGATTTTCTTTGCGGGCTGGGGGTCGTCTCCCGAACGTTTCCGGGATCTTCGCCCCGCGGGCGGACAGGATCTCTTTTTGCTCTGGGATTTTGACGGCGCCGTCGGAGCGCTCCCCGACCTCTCCCGCTACGAAACGGTCGACGTCGTCGGCTGGTCCCTGGGCGTGCGCATCGCGGCCGACTGGGTGATGGAAAGCCCCGTTCCCGTGCGGCGCTTCACGGCGGTCGCGGGAACGCTCTCGCCGATCGACCGGCGTCTCGGCATTCCTCCGACGGTGTTCGACCGTACCACGGACCGTTTCGGAGAAGCCACGCTCGAAGGGTTTCTCCTCAACATGACGGGTTCCGTCGAAGCAGCGCGGACGCTTCGCGGCACGGAGCGCACGCTCGACTCTTTGGGACGCGAACTGCGGCTTCTGCGCGACACCTACCGCGAGGCGCCCTTCGAAGGAGACCTTCGCACGCGCGTCGAAGAGCTCTGCGCCTTCATTCCGCAAGCCGACCGGATCGTTCCCGCCGCGGCGCAGCTGCGCGCTTGGGGAATTTTGGACGTGACGCCCGTGTGCACCGATGAACCGCACTGGTGTCCCGCAGCACTGCAAAGGGCGATTCATGGAGACGTCTGACGCCGTCGCCGCGCGCTTCTCGAGCGCCCTTTCGACCTACGAAGAGCACGCCCGCGTGCAGCGGGAGGCGGCCGACCACTTGACGGAACGTCTTCTCTCGCTTCGCACGTCCTTCGGACGGGTCTTCGAAGTGGGCTGCGGAACGGGACGCTGGAGCCGGACGCTCGCCGCCCGGGCGGACATTGAAGCCCTGTGGTTGAACGACCTCTCGCCCGCACTCGCCCTCGAAGCCCGAAAGCGTTTCCCCGACGCGGTTCGCGAAAAGACCGACGTGGTCCCGGGCGACGCCGAGCGCGTCGTCTGGCCCGACGGGCTCGACCTCGTGCTTGCGGGCTCGGTGCTGCAGTGGTTTTCGCGGCCGGAAGCGTTCTTCGAAAACCTTCGGCGGCGTCTTCGTCCCGGAGGACTCGCCGCCGTCGTCACCTACGGTCCCGAAAACTGTCGGGAAGTGAAGGCCTTGACCGGAAGGGGGCTCGCCTATCCCGACGCGGAGACGCTCTTACGCTCCGCCGCGGACTTTCGGGTGCATCACCGCTCGGAAGAGATTCGTCGCGAACGTTTTGCTACGCCCCGCGCGGTGCTTCGCCACCTGCGTGCGACGGGCGTCACGGGGACGCACGACGGTTTCCGGTGGACGAAAAGAAGTCTTTTCGCCTTTGAAGAGGCGTATCGGGCGCGTTTCGCCGCGGACGACGGCGAAGAGAGCGTGCATCTCACGTATCATCCCGTCATCCTGCTTTTGGAGAAACCCTCATGACCCTGCAGTTTGTAAGCGGCATCGACACGGATGCCGGCAAGACCGTCGCGACGGGCTGGCTCGCCGCACGCCTGATGGAAGAAGGGCGAAAGGTCGTCACCGCCAAGCTCGTGCAGACGGGCTCGGACGAACTCTCGCCCGACATCCTGACGCACCGCCGCCTCATGGGGACGGGGCTTCTTCCCGCCGACCGCGACGGGCGCACGATGCCCGAAACCTTCCGCTATCCGGCCTCGCCCCATCTCGCGGCCGAACTCGACGGACGGGCGGTGGATTTTGCAAAGATCGAGGGCGCGCTCGCTTCGCTTGACGCCGAGTACGAGACGGTGCTCGTCGAAGGGGCGGGCGGCCTCATGGTGCCGCTCACGCGCGAGCTCCTCACGATCGACTACGTGGCCGAAAAAGGCTGGCCCGTCTGGTTCGTGACGTCGGGAAAGCTGGGCTCCGTCAACCACACCCTTTTGTCGCTCGAGGCGATGAAGCGCCGTGACATGCCGCTTGCCGGCCTGATTTTCAACGACTTCTGTCCTTCGCACGACGAGGTGATCGCAAGAGACACGAAGGAATATCTCCGAACCGCCCTTGCGCGCTTCTACCCCGAAGCGCCCTTCCTCGTCTGTCCGACGATCGACCTTTAATTGTCCCGACCCCGAAGAAAGCAACGCCGCCCGAAGCCAAGCGCTTCCAGGCGGCGTTTCTCATTCCGAAATGAGGATGTCAGGGTTCGAGCGACTGATAGTCGTCGGGATCGACGAAGCGGCCCTTTTCGCTCAGGAACATCCCGCGCAGCCACTGCACGGCCGGATCCTTGTCGACGCGGACGTGCCAGAGGAAGTGGGGCGTGTAGTCCGAAATGCGCGAGGGCTTGCCGAGAATCACGTAGTCGCCTCCCTCGGCGATGCGGCGCGCGGCGAGCTGCAGGCCCGTCATGGCGACGAGGCCCGTGCCGTGCAGGCACTCGAAGGCCTGCGTGAAGTACGGCACCCAGACGGCTGTTTCGAGCGACCGGTAGGGAATGTCGGACTGATTCGGCATGAAGGGATCTTCGGGCTGGACATTCTGCGAGGGAATGAGGCTCGTCTTCACGAAGCGGTAGCGCAGAATGTCGGATTCGTGCAGCGTTCTGGTGCGCGCGAGTTCGACGAGCGGGTGCGAAGCGTGCACCACGTAGGCGACCGCGTCCCGGCAGATGGGCTGCGAGCGGATGTCGGGATCGTTTTCGTGCGTCGGATAGACGGCGAGGTCGAGCGCCCCGGATTTGAGCTGCATCCCGATGTTGACGTCAAGCGGACGAAAGTCGACCGAAGCGAGCGGCGCCGCCGCGACGATCGCGGGAAGAGCGGGTACGAGATAGTTGTAGACGCCGTAGTCGACCGCACCCACGCGGAAGGTGCGCGTGAGCTCGGCCGGATTGAAGCTGCGTCCGGCGCCCGAGAGAAGTTGCTGATAGTCGAGGAGCATGCTCCGCAGGGTCGGTTCGATTTCGCGCGCCCTCGCGGTCGGAAGCATCCCAAGGTGGTAGCGCGTGAAGAGTTCGTCGCCGAAGATGAGGCGCAGTTTCGAGAGCACGCGGCTCGCCGACGCGACGCTCGTCATGCAGCGTTCCGCCGTCTGCGAAAGATTGAGCGTCTCAAAGAGAGTAACGAAGAGACGCACCGATTCCATGTCCAAAGTAGGCAGTTTTTGTTCCGACATTCCGGCACTCCCCTCGAATAAAAGAAAACGAAGCGCCGCCCTTTCGAGACGGCCTTCGTCTTTAAGGATACTCCACCGACCGATGCGCATGGGAGGTCCCGCAAGGCGCATCGGCTTCAGTTTTTCCGAACCTCAGTTCTTCGCTTCCGATTTTTCTTCGGCGGGCGTTTCGGGCGCGGCTTCCTTGAATTCGCGCTGCGCCGCCTGCACCATCTGCATGATGATGGCGTTGGCGACTTCGGCGTCCCGGTCCATTTCCTCTTCCGTCGGATCGCGCCCTTCGGCGAAGGCCTTCTTGCAGCGGCGACCGTCGCGAAGGACGTAGCCCATCACGGTTTCCTCACGCAGGCCCTGCGGCACGGCGTCGGCACCGTCGGCGAGGTAGAGCGTGCGCATGTCGCTCATGAAGTGGGCGTTGTTGAGGAGTTCCTGCATGAAGGCTGCGTCGGCTTCGTCGACCGAATTGAAGCCGACGAGGTTCATGTTGAAGGCGTCGGCCGCTTCGGGCTTCCAGTCGGGATAGTCGCGCAGGAATTCTTCCGTCACGGCGTTGTCGGCCAACACCTTGTCGAAATCAAGAAGCTCCTTGTTGACGAGCGACAGGTTCGACGTAACGAAGCCCGTGTAGGCGGTGATGAGGGCGTCCTTGCAGTTCGTGACCGAAATGAGGTTTTCCGGACCATATTGGGCGATTTCGCCCGTCATGTCGAGGAAGCTCATCACGAAGTCGATCGCGAAGAGACAGCACAGGTCGCGGCGTCCGAGAATCGCCACCTGTTCGGGGATGCCCGCCTGCGTGAATTTGGCGCGCGCCCAGTTGTCGCGGATCGCCTCGACGACGCCCGAGCCCATCCAGCCCGAGTCGTCCCGCAGATCCGCGCGCATGTCGAGAAGCGTCGCGGCAAGCGCATACGCGACGCCCGCGACGTGGTCTTCCCGCTCGATCATCGAGAGACGGCTCGAGCGCGAAATCGCATTGGAGAGCGCGTAGGAGAACCCGATGAACATGTCCTGGAGCTGCATGTAGTCGGAGAGGTCCTGATGCTGCACTTCGCAGCCCTGCATGTTCTGCGCGAGGATTTCGAGGTGCGGGAAGCCCTGTTCTTCGTAGAAACGGTTGTTGAGCGACTCGCGAAGGACGTCGAGCATGTAGGTGTAGCCCGTCTTGGCTTCGTTGCGGGCGCGGCGCTTCTTCAGTTTGCGCGCGCGGTCGGGATTGGTTTTGCTCTGCGGCATGATGGTCCTTATTTTGCGTTGCCGGGCACGTGGCCTTAGGTTGAACTTAAGAAGTGTAGAGCGGCAACCTTAAGCCGAGATTTCCGATTGTTTGCCCTTCTCCCGAAGGACAAAGGGGCGGCGCCCATCAAGACGCCGCCCCTTTGCGGAAAGCGGGTTGGAGGGCGTCCCCGCAGGGGTGCGCCGGCCCTCGACCTTACGCGCGCTTCGCGCCGAAAACCGAAAGAAGGACGCCGAGCGCCGCGCCGACGAGGGCCGGCACGATCCACTCGAGCCCGTTCGCCGCGAAGGGAAGCTCGTCGGCAAAATCCGAGAGTCCCGGCACGCGCACGCCGAAGGCTTCGACGCCCGCGAGGACCGAAAAGATCCCCGTTGCGACGACGGCCGCGGGATAGAGGGCCTTCAGCGTGAGAAGGCGCTTTGAGGCGAGCGACAGAAGGCCGAGCACGATGAGGACGATCGCGACGGGGTAGATCGCGACGAGAAGCGGCACCGAGAATTTGAGGATGAGCGTGAGTCCCGCGTTGGCGATCACCATGCTCGCAAACGCGAAGACCTTGGCCCAACCGCGGTAGCCGAGGACCGGAAAGGTCTCGGAGAAGTAGTTGGCGCAACAGGAAATCAATCCTACGCAGGTGTTGAAGCAGGCGATGAAAAAGATGAGTCCCATGAGGACCGTCCCGACGGGCCCGAAGAGGTCGGAAGCGACGAGCGTGAGCGTCTGCGCGCCGTTTTCCATGGACGAGTATGCCCCGCCCGCCTCCGCTCCGATCACGGCGAGCGCGCCGTAGACCGCGAAGAAGACGCAGGCGGCAATCGCCCCCGCAAAGACCGTTTCCTTCACGACCGTGCCTTCGGAGCGGATCCCGAATGCGCGGATGTTCATGGCGATCACGAGACCGAAATTGAGCGCCGCGATCGTGTCCATCGTCTGATAGCCCTCGATGAAGCCCGTCGCAAAGGCGCCCTGCGCGTAAGCGCCCGTCGGTGCCGCCGCGTCGCCGAGAGGATGAAGGCAAATGCCGAGAAAAAGAAGCGCAATGAGGACGATGAGCGTCGGACAGAGGAACTTTCCGAGCCGCTGCGTGAGTTTTTCCGGGTTGAGCGCCACCGCGTAGGCGAGCGCGAAAAAGAGAATCGAGTAGACAAACTGTGCGAGGCCCAGGGCGGAAAAGCCCCCGAACGCCGCATCCAGAAGTCCGGCGCCCTCGAGCGCCGGGCGCATCACCATCTCAAAGGACGTGCTCGCCGTGCGGGGAATTGCCAGGCACGGTCCGATCGAAAGATAGATGAGGAGCGTAAAGAGAAACGCAAAGCGCGCGTTAACGCGGGAGGCGAGCGCCGTGAGTCCCCCCGACTCCGCCACCGCCATGACGCCGAGGATGGGAAAGCCGACGGCGGTGACGAGAAAGCCCGCAAGCGCCGCGGGCATGTCGACACCCGCCTGCACGCCGAGAAAAGGCGGGAAAATGAGGTTCCCTGCTCCGAAGAACATGGAAAAAAGCGTCAGGCCGACGAGGAGCCGCTGGGAAAAACGCAGGGAGGAGATTTCTTGCATGAGGTTTCGTTCTTATTGTGAACTGCAGGATAGGGAAAGACAAAAACGCGGCAACGTTCGGACGGTCGTCGAACGAAACCGCGAAAAAGGATGAGGAGGAAGAACAATAGCAGACTTTGCGCCGGTTCCTCGGGAGGGGACGCGCGAATTGTCGGTTTTTACCGCTTCCCGAGGCCCTCCCGTCTCGAAAGCAAGTGCGACAATGACTTGCCGTGCGCTACACTTACGGAAACGGCTCGTTTTTGACAACACGCTTTTTTTTCAGGACACGGACAAGATGGGCAACATCGACATCGAATGGCTCAAAGCCACGCTTGCGGACGCCGCGGAAGAACTGCAGCGCGCGATCGACCGTCTGGAGACGGACGGCGGAGAAAAAGACGCAGAGCATATCGTCACTCACGACCTCGTGCACGTCTACGCGAAACTCAACTACGCGGTCAACACCCGCGAACTCGGACCGCTTGCGCTCGAAGCGCTCACCGAGGACGAGCTCATCGCCTGGCCCGAAATCATGCCTTTTGCGACGCTGGACGAACTCGAAGCCATGGTCGACTTTGAACCGAAGAACTGAAGAAAACCGCTTTTTCCGAAAGCAAACGCCCGCGTGAGCGGCCCCGAAGGCCGCGCGCGGGCGTCGTCGTTTCGGCGTTCCCGACCAGAGGTTTCGGTCAGTCCTTGGCTTCGGGCGCGGGACGCAGATCGCGCAGGCGCCAGCCGAAAAGCGTCATGACAAGGAAGTAGACGACCGCGGCGCCCGCAACGAGTCCGAGCGTTCCGGCCGCGCGCACGGGCCAGGCGAGCGCCGTCCAGGAGACGCCCCGCTGAGCAAACCAGAGGCCCGCCGCCATGACGAGCGACCCCGCCGCCACCTGCAAAAGGAACTTTCCCCAGCCCGCACGGGGACGATAGATCCCGCGGCGCCCGAGAATGAGAAGAAGCGACCCCGCGTTGACGCAACTACCCAAGCCCACCGAGAGCGCCAAACCCGCCTGATCGAAGAGCGGCACGGTCGCGAGGTTCAGAAGCTGCACGACGACGAGGCTCAGAAAAGCGATGCGCACGGGCGTGCGGATGTCCTTTCTCGCGTAGAAGGCGGGCGCCGCGATCTTGAGGGTGATGAGCCCGATGAGCCCGACGGCGTATCCCACCACTGCCCTCGCCGTCTCAGCGACGTCGGCGGCCGAAAAGTTCTTTCCCTGAAATAGGAAAGCGACGAGCGCTTCGGACGTGAGCCAGAGCCCGAGCGCCGCGGGAATCCCGACGAGAACGACGAGGCGAAGCCCGTGATCGAGCAGTGCGTTGTAGCGCTGGGCATCGCCCCTTGCGTGCGCGGCGGAAAGACCCGGCAAAAGAACCGTTCCGAGCGCGACGCCCAAGAGCGCCGTCGGAAATTCCATGAGGCGGTCGGCGTAGTTGAGCCAGGTCACGGCCCCGTGTCCCAAATGCGAGGCGATGTTCGTGTTGATGAGAATGGAGAGCTGCGCCACGCCCACCCCAAAGAGCGCGGGAAGCATGAGGGACAAAACCTTCCGCACGTCCGCGTCGGCAAGCGAAGCACGGATTCCCCGCGGGCGCAGGACGCAGCCGAGCTTCGCGAGCGCCGCAATCTGGGCGCCCAACTGCAAAACGCCTCCAATCAAGACGGCAGCGGCCAAGGCCCAGATGGGCTCGTCAAAGTACGGGGTGAGCAAAATCGTCGCGCCGATGAAACTCAAGTTCAGCAAAATCGGCGTCGCCGCGGGGATCGCGAAGCGTTTCATCGTGTTCAGGATCGACGCGGCGAGCGCCACGAGACTCATGAACGCGATGTAGGGGAACATCCATCGCGTAAGCGCCACGGCGAGATCGAAGGCTTCGGGGTCGGAGCGCATGCCGCCCGCGATCGCGAGGACGAGCAAGGGCGCGGCGAGGACGCCGAGCACGCTCGCCGCGAAGACGGCGACGCCGAGGATCGTGAAGACGTGCTCCAAAAAGCTCTGCGTGCGCTCGGGAGCGTTTCGCTCGCGCACGTCCGAGAGCATCGGAACGAAGGCCTGCTGAAAGGCGCCTTCGGCAAAGAGACGGCGCAGCATGTTCGGCAGACGAAAGGCCACGTAGAAGGCGTCCGTCGCGGCGGTCGCGCCGAAGTAGCGGGCGATCAGCATGTCGCGGATCACGCCCGTGATGCGGCTCACGAGCGTGAGGCCGGAGACGGTGAGCGCGGAGCGGAGTAAAGACATCGGTGCGGCATCCCTTGGGAGCGGTCGGAGGCGAAAGCGGCCGGGCTCAATCCCCTGCCGTCCGGACGAATCGCGGCTTCGTCGCCGAAGCGCACAATTTTTCCTGCCTTCCGTTTGTTTTTTGATCGGAAAATTGTTATAGTTTAGGACTTTTCGGAATCCGCAAAGTGTAACGCGTCCGGACGCTTCTACGGAAGACGGTCCTGCGGGATTTGCAAAACTCGGCCAACGTGTCTTGGGCAACTATGGGCGTAACTCTCGCGAACGCCCGCCTCGGTTTGGTTTTCAGCCCGTCCGGAGCCTTTGACGGACCCGAATAAGATTTTTTTCGAAAAAAAGACTTCACTTCAAGCGAGCCCCGCTCGCGTGTAAGGAGCTCTCGGCGGTTGACGAGTCTCTTCTGCCGACCGACTCCATTTGCTAAGGACATTCACAAATGGCTAATACCAAGCAAGCTCGTAAGCGCGCCCGTCAGATCGTTGCGCGTAACCTGCACCTCTCGGCTCAGCGCAGCCAGTTCCGCACCGCCATCAAGGCCGTGCGCAAGCTCATCGTCGCCGGCGACAAGGCTGCCGCTCAGGAAGCCTTCAAGAAGGCCGAATCCGTGATCGATGCGATGGCTCGCAAGGGCGTTCTCCACGCCAACGCCGCCGCTCGTCACAAGAGCCGTCTGAGCGCCTCGATCAAGGCCATGGCCTAATTGCGAGATGCTTTGCGTTCGGGGACGCGAGAGTCCCCGGGCGAAGAAAAACCCCGCCGTTGCGAGACGAGCGGGGTTTTTTGCGTCTTAGCGTTCCGTTCTCAGGTCTTTTCGCCGACCACGACGGGTTCGAGTTCGAGCCGGAGGCCGAAGCGATCCTCGACGTCCGAGCGGATGTCTTCGGCCACGCGCAGGACGTCCTCACCCGTCGCGCCGCCGAGATTCACGAGAATGAGGGCGTGGCGCTTGTAGACGCCCACCGAGCCCCGCTCGGCTCCCTTCCAGCCCGCGGCTTCGATGAGCCAAGCGGCGGCTAGCTTGCGGCGCCCCCCGCCGAGGGGATAGGAAGGAATCCCGGGGTGTTCCGTGAGGATGTGGTGCCAGAGGAGTTTCTCCGCGACGGGGTTCTTGAAGAAGGACCCCGCGTTGCCGATTTCCTTCGGGTCGGGAAGCTTGGCCGCGCGCACCGCGCGCACGGCGGCGGCCACCGTCTGCGGCGTCGTGGGTTCGAGACGCGTCTTGCGGTAGGCTTCGAGGTCCTTGTAGTCGACGCGCGCCACCCATTCCTTCGGGAAGCGAAGCACCGCCGAGAGGATCACTTCGCCCTTCCCCGCCTCGGTCTTGAAGCGCGAGTGGCGGTAGCCGAAGTCGCAGTCGGCGACTCCGTAGTCGACGACGCTTCCGTCGGGACGGAGTACGCGGACGGATTCGATTCGTTCGGCCATTTCGAGCCCGTAGGCGCCCGCGTTCTGTACGACGGCGCCCCCGACCGTTCCGGGAATGGCGGCGAGGTTTTCCAAGCCCCCGACGCCCGCGTCAAGGAGCGCGTCGATCACGTCGTCAAGGGTCTCCCCCGCTCCCGCTTCGAGGAGCGTGTCGCCCGTCGCTTCGTCGCGCGTCAGAAGAAAGCCGCGCAGATCGAGCTTCACGACGAGTCCCGGAACCTTCGAGAGGAAGATCGTGTTGGAGCCGCCCCCGAGAATCGTGACGGGGAGGTTTTCCGCCTTCGCGCTTTCGAGCGCTTCGCGCAGTTCCCCTTCGTTTTCCACCCGAACGAACCGTTCCGCCGCGGCCTTCGTCTGAAAGGTCGAGGAATGCGTCAAGTCATAGTCGCGGAAAATTTCCAGTGCCATATGGCCTCCAGCCGTGCGAGCGGCCCGGCCGCTCCGAATTCTGTTTCTTCAAAAAACCATTATAGGGAGGCTTTCGCTACAATCAGGGCTTCCCGCAACATACGGAAAAGGAAAAGACATGCCCAGCTTTGACGTGGAACTCAAGGTCGATGCGGTCGAACTCAAGAACGCCGTCGATCAGGCTCAGAAGGAAATCGGCACGCGCTACGACTTCCGCGGCACAGCCGCGGCCGTCGAGCAGAAGGATCTCGAACTCACGCTCATCGCCGAGTCGGACTTTCAACTCCGCCAGGTCCGCGACGTTCTGATCGGCAAACTCGCCAAGCGCGGCGTCGACGTGCGTTTCCTCGATGAATCGAAAGCCGTGGAGAAAATCGGCGGCGACAAGTTGAAGCAGACGATCGTAGTGAAGTCCGGGATCGACAAAGACCTCGGCAAGAAGATCCAGACGACGGTCAAGAACGCCAAAGCCTTGAAGCTCTCCGCTTCGCTTCAGGGCGACGTCGTGCGCGTCTCGGGCGCCAAGCGCGACGCCCTGCAGGAATGCATCGCCCTTTTGCGAAAGGAAATCGAAGAGGCTCCGCTCTCCTTCGGGAACTTCCGCAATTGATCATGTCGGAAGGTCCGGCCTTCCGACATGCAGTCCTGCCACAGTGCGGCCTCCTTCGGCACCCGGTTTCGAACGGGTGCCGTTTGTTTTCTTCGTCTCGCTCAAGATCCGCCCGGATCCGACCTTCCCTCCTCTCAGGCAAGGAGAAAATCGATTCCTCCCGCAGTCGGTCTCTGTCTGCAAAAAAGAAAATTTCGCTTCTCCAATCCGAACGCAAGAGACGTAAGGCATTCGCACTAGGTCAAGAAAATCGGGGCGCCCTATAGTGAGGAAATACGCGCCGTTTTCTCCTCTTCGTCGGAGAGGTCGAATAAGAGCGCGTCCGACTCACCCCTCAAGGACTTCCCATCATGTACAACTTCATGGCCGCATTCATCATCTGCGGCGCCGTCGTCCTCATCGGCGAAATCGTAGCGAAACTCACAAAGGCGTGGGTGCCGTCCGTCTTCGTTTCCGCCGTCGTCCTCCTCATCGGCTACTGGACGGTCATCCCCAAGGAACTCGTCACCGAAGCCCACCTGATGCCGTTCGGCAACACCCTCGCGATGATGCTCATCATCACCCACATGGGGACGATGATCAGTCTCGAAACGCTTCTCGCCCAGTGGCGCACCGTCGTCTTGTGCGTCCTCGGGCTCGCTGGCATGTGCGGCCTCGCCTACTTCGTGTGCCCCTTCTTCATGGAACGCGAACTCATCATCGCGGGTCTGCCGCCGCTCACGGGCGGGATCGTCGCCGCCACGATGATGCAGACGGCCGCTCAGGAGGCGGGCCTCACCACGGCCGCCGTCTTTGCGATTTCCATGTACTGCATCCAGGGTTTCGCGGGCTATCCCCTCACCGCCATTGTGCTCAAGCGCGAAGGCGCCCTGCT
This sequence comes from uncultured Sutterella sp., assembly GCA_900543805.1. Taxonomy (GTDB): domain Bacteria; phylum Pseudomonadota; class Gammaproteobacteria; order Burkholderiales; family Burkholderiaceae_F; genus Sutterella; species Sutterella merdavium. The sequence continues at coordinate 57,045 of UQTE01000005.1, read as the reverse complement.
TCTTGAAAAGTATCGCAGCAGCAAGACCCACGCCGCCAACGGCCCGATGCTCGACGTGACGAAACTCCCCGACGAACAGACGCACGGCATTCTTCATCTCCCCGAATCCTGGAACAGTCCCGTCGTCATGCTCATGAAGCTCGGCATCGTCACGTGGCTCGCCATGCTCGTGGGCGGCTGGACCGGCATTTCGGGCGCCATCTGGTGTCTGGTTCTGGGCGTCGTCTTCTGCCGACTCGGGTTCCTCGAACCCAACATCCTTACGAAGGCGAATTCCTACCAGATCATGCTCTTTGCACTCATGATGTTCATCTTCGACGGTCTGAAGGCCTGCACGCCCGAAATGCTCGTCTCGATCATCGTCCCGATGTTCGTTCTGATCATCATCGGTCTGATCGGCATGTTCGTCGTCGCCTACTTCGTCGCGCGCGCCCTCAAGATTTCGATCTGGCTCGGCTTCGGCAACTGCCTCACGGCCCTCTACGGCTTCCCCTTCAACGCCATCATCACCGAATCGATGTGCAAGGAAATGGCCGCGACCGAAGACGAACGCGAATACCTCATGGCCCACATGTTCCCCTCGATGATCGTGGGCGGCTTCTCGACCGTCACGATCACGTCCGTCATCATCGCGGGCCTCTTCGTGAACCTCTTCTGACGTTTTCTCTTGCGGGACGCACGTCTCCGTTCGTCCCCGTCTTTTGCAAAGGACAAAAAAATGAATCTTCTCGATCTCGAGCCGAAGTACGCCGACTATCAGATTGCGATGCGCCGGCTCTTCCATACCTGCCCCGAAGCGAGCACCAAGGAATTCCAAACCGCCAAGCTCATCCGCGCGGAACTCGACAAGATGGGCATTCCCTGGCGCGAATGCGGCATGCCCACGGGCACGCTCGCGACGATCAAGGGCGCCCGTCCGGGCCGCACGATTCTCCTTCGCGGCGACATCGACGGCCTTGAAGTGACGGAACAGACGGGCCTCGAATATGCGAGCAAGAACGAAGGCTTCATGCACGCCTGCGGTCACGACTGCCACATCTCCATGCTTTTGACGGCCGGGAAGATTCTGAACGACCTGCGCGACCGTCTCTCGGGCACCGTGGTGCTCTGCTTCCAGCCCGCCGAAGAAGTGGGCAAGGGCGCTGCGGCCATGATTGCCGACGGTGCGCTCGAAGGCGTCGACGCGGCTTTTGGCATTCACGTCTGGTCCGACGTTCCGACGGGCCACGTCGCCGTGCGCACGGGCCCGATGATGGCCGCGGGCGACGAATTCGAAATCGAAGTCTTCGGGAAGGCCGGCCACGGCGCCATGCCGCACTGCTGCTCCGACGCGACCCTCATGGCGAGCGCGATTGCGCTCAACCTGCAGACGATCGTCTCGCGCGAAACCGATCCGATCGACACCGCCGTCGTGACGGTCGGGATGCTCAACTCGGGCACGCGCTTCAACGTCATCAGCGGCTACGCGAAGTTGATCGGCACGACGCGCTGCTTCAAGCCCGAAATCCGCGCGCGCTTCCCCGAACAGCTCGAACGCATCGCCAAGGAAACCGCCCGCGCGATGAACGGCGACGCGAAGCTCACCTACAACGCCCTCATTCCGCCCACCTTCAACGACGCCGACATGGCCGAACGCGTGCGCGTCGCGGCGAAGAAGCTCTTGGGCGAAAACGCCCTCTACGACTACCCGCCGAGCATGGGCGGCGAAGACTTCGCGTACTATCAGGAAAAGGTTCCGGGCGCCATGTGCTTCCTCGGCGTTCGCAACGAAGCCTGCGGCGCCGTCTACGCGCAGCACCACAACTGCTATCAGGTCGACGAAGCGATGCTCGTGAAGGGCGCGCTCCTGCACGCCCAGATGGCGGTCGACTACCTCGGCCTCGAATGCCAATAAACTACTGAAACGTAAGTCTGATGGCAATGGGGGCACCCGACCGGGCGCCCCCATTCACTTTGTAGATCCGTTTTTCTCAGGCCCCGAGCCGCTCGAGGACCTTCTTTTCGATCGCTTCGCTCGTCAAGCCCACTTCGGCGAGAAGCTCCGCCTGCGTGCCGTGATCGACGAAGCGGTCGGGCAGACCGAAGCGCATCACGGGAACCGTGAGGCCCTCGTCGGCGAGCACCTCGAGAACCGCGTCGCAGGCGCCGCCCGCGAGCTGTCCCTCTTCCGCGGCGACGATGAGCTCGTGCGTGCGCGCGGCTTCGAGCACCGCTTCCCGGTCCAAGGGCTTCACAAAACGCATGTCGATGAGCGTTCCGCCCAAGTGTTCGGCGACTGGGCGCAGAACGTTCGTCATCGAGCCGAAGCCCAGGAACGCGACGCGCTTTCCTTCCAGGAGCTTTCTCGACTTTCCGATCGGGATCGTTTCGTCGCCCGCCGTCACTTCGACGCCCGGGCCGCGTCCGCGAGGATAGCGAACCGCCGCGGGAAGTCGGCACTCATAGCCGGTATTGAGCATCAGACGGCATTCGTTTTCGTCCGAAGGCGTCATCACGACCATGTTCGGGATCCCGCGCAACTGCGCGATGTCGAAGACCCCGTGGTGCGTCGCCCCGTCGGCGCCCACGAGGCCGCCGCGGTCGATCGCAAAGAGCACGGGGAGGTTCTGGAGCGCCACGTCGTGAATCACCTGATCGATCGCACGCTGCAGGAAACTCGAATAGATGGCGAGGACCGGTCGGATCGGCGTCGTCGCCAACCCGGCCGCATAGGTGACGGCGTGCTGCTCCGCAATCGCCACGTCGCGGTAGCGGGTCGGAAAGCGCTTCGCGAATTCGACGAGCCCCGAACCCTCGCGCATGGCGGGAGTGATCCCGTAGAGCATCGGATCCTTTTCTGCGCGGTCGCAAATCCACCGTCCGAAGACCTGCGTGTAGGTGGGCTTGGCCGGTTTCGCGCTCGGCAGAATGCCGACGTCGGGATCGAACTTGCCGACGCCGTGATAGGTCGTCGGATCGGCTTCCGCGGGGGGATAGCCCTTTCCCTTCTTCGTCACGACGTGCAGGACACAGGGACCGTCGAGCTTGCGAAGGTTTCGGAGCACTTCGAGAAGTTCGGGGAGGCTGTGGCCGTCCACCGGTCCGAAGTAGTTGAGGTCGTACGCCGAGAAGATGCCCGACGGAGGCGAAACGAAGTTGATCGCCTGCTTTTCCATGCGTTTGGCGACTTCCCAGAGGCCGGGAACGGGCTTGAGGACCTTCTTGCTCAGTTCGCGCGCGTTCATGAAGGTGCGCGTCGAGACAATCTTCGCCAAATGCGAGGAAAGTGCGCCCACGGGCGGCGAAATCGAGCAGTCGTTGTCGTTCAGGATGATGAGAAGCTTCAGGCCCTTCTTGTAGACCCCCGCGTCGTTGAGCGCCTCGAGCGCCATGCCGCCGGTAAGCGCCCCGTCGCCGATCACGGCGACGTGCCAGCGGTCTTTGACTCCGAGAAGCGCGTCCGCCACCGCCATCCCGAGAGCGGCCGAAATCGAGGTCGACGAGTGCGCAGTCCCGAAGGCGTCGTACTCGCTTTCGCAACGCTTTGGAAAGCCGGAAATCCCGTGGTACTGACGCAGCGTCCCCATGCGGTCGCGACGTCCGGTGAGCATTTTGTGGGCGTAGGCCTGGTGACCCACGTCCCAGATGATCTTGTCGTCAGGCGTGTTGAAGACGGCGTGAAGCGCAATCGCAAGCTCCACGGCGCCCAAGGAGCTCGAGAGGTGCCCGCCCGTCTGCGAGACGGACCACACCATGAAGTCGCGGATTTCCTTCGCAAGAATCGCGAGGCTTCCGTCACTCAGGACCCGTACGTCTTCCGGAGAATCAATGCCGTCCAAAATCGGCGTGTTCGGTTTTTCCATGCATTCTCCTCAGAACGAGCGGTTGAGGACATAGTCGGCGATTTCAGCGAGGCGCTTCGTCGCGTCGGGAGCGAGCCCTTCGGTCTTCGCGACAAGATCGAGCCCGAACTGCGCTTCGGCGCGAAGTTCTTCAGCTTTCTTCTTGGCGCCTTCGAGCCCCAGAATCGATACCCAGGTGGGCTTGTCGTCCTTTTCGTCCTTCCCCGCAGTTTTGCCCAAGACGGCCGTTTCCTGCGTGCAGTCGAGAATGTCGTCGATCACCTGGAAGGCAAGGCCCAAAGCCTGCGAATAGACGGCGAGACCGCTTCGCCCTTCGTCGGGGAGATTCGTCCAGTCACCCGCCTGCGCGCCCATGAGCACCGCGGCGCGAATGAGCGCCCCCGTCTTCATCGTCTGCATGCGAAGAAGCTCCGCTTCCGTGGGATGGCCTCCCACCATCGCGAGATCCAACGCCTGCCCGCCCGCCATGCCGTAGAAACCCGACGCGTGCGAGAGCGTGCGCACAAGACGCAACACCGTTTCCGCGGGCGCATCCGCGCCCGAAAGCACGCTGAAGGCTTCCGTCTGCAGAGCGTCGCCCGCCAACATCGCAAGGGCTTCGCCGTACTGCACGTGCACCGTGGGCTTGCCGCGGCGCAACTGATCGTTGTCCATCGCGGGCATGTCGTCGTGCACGAGCGAGTAGCTGTGGATCATCTCAAGCGCCAGGGCCGCACGGTCGAGCATCGCCTCAGGGGCGCCCGTCACGCTACCCGCCGCGTAGCAGAGAAGCGGCCGGATGCGCTTGCCGCCACCGAGAAGCGCGTAGCGCATGGCACCCGCAAGGCGCTTGGGCTCGCGCCCGGGCACGGGACTCAGAGACTGAGCGAACCATTCGAAATGGCGTTGACGTTCGCGCTGCCAAGTCGCGAAGGCACTCGAAGCGGAGGTTTGGGTCATATCGGAAACTTTCGGGGATGAGGGAGGAGGAGAATCAGTTGGCCGGCGTCTTGGGACGAAGCCGTTCGATGACTTCCTGCGCGCGGTGGAGTTCGGCCTGACAGTGATCCAGAAGCGCGCGGCCGCGTTCGTACCCGGCCACGCTTTCGCGAAGCGTGATCTCGCCCGTCGTCATGCGCGTGGTGAGGGCTTCAAGCTCTTCGAGCGCTTCCTCAAAGGAAAGCTCTTCGATGGGGCGTTCCGTTTTTTCGCCGGGATTCGACATGCGCGACCTACTGCAGGTGAAGGAAGACAGATTCTCTTCTTCCGTTAAATGAAAGATGCCTTGAAAAGTCACCTTTTCAAGCAAAGCTGATTTCTGATTATAGCCGCTCGCCTTCCCCCGCCCCGCAGGTTTTTGGACCGACGCTTCTTTGCAAAAGCAAAGGAAGTCAGTGAGCGTGCGCGTCGACGGATTGAGAGACTTCGGCGTGTTCGAAATGCGCGTGCCCCTCTCCTTCGGGATGAATGTGTCCGAGAAGCACGAAGCTCAGGCCCACGCCCGCGAGAAAGAGCAGAATGTCCGCGACGACGCCCCGTCTCGAGCGCTCCGCGCTCATTACTTCAGGAAGGAAACTGCGAAGCGTGATAAAGAGGAAGGACGCGGCCGAGGCGGCGAGGACGTGGGGAAGGTAGGCCGAGTGCGAAAGAAAAAGGCTGCCAGCCGCACCGCCCGCAAGGGTCGACGCCGCGGGAATGAGAAAGACCGCGATCGTGCGGCCGCGAGGCCACCCAAGCGACTTGACGAGTGCCATGGACCCCGCCTCCTGAGGAATTTCATGAAGGAGCACCGCTCCTGCGGCAAGCCACCCGAGCGAGCCGCTCACTTGGAAGGCCCCCGCCACGACGATCCCGTCGACAAAGCCGTGAAGCGAACAGCCGAAAAGAAGCGCGAAGGCTTCCACCCCGCGGTCGTTTCCATGGGGGCGATGAGCGCCGTGCGCGGCATGACCGCCCCAGGCGTGAAGAAGCCCTTCAAAGAGAACGAAAAAGACAACGACCGCCAAGGCACTCTGCCCCACCCGTTCGGGATCAGCCCCCGACGAGAAGGCTTCGGGGAGAAGATGCCCGAGCGCAACGCTCAACAGCAACCCGCAGGCGAGCGGCACGAAGGCGTTCCCGAAGCGGCGGCACCACCCGAAGGTGAGCCAGGTCGCAGCGGCGAGCGCCAGAAGGCGCGTCAACAAATTGGCCGAAAGGATTTCAAGCATGCTCGAGCGTCGGAAAAGGAAAGGAAACCATTGTACGGAGATCCGGGGACGTTTTGCTTTTCCAATCGTTCGCCGACGTCTTTATTTTCCGACGGCGGCGTTCGAATGCGTTCGCCGGCTCGTCACAAAAACGTCATGAGGGACGAGTCCTTTGTCACGCAACCGTCACACGACTGTCAAGGTCTTGTCACAAGGCTTCCCTAGACTCCACTTCGAGCCGGGACGCGACCGTCCCGCCAGTGAACAAACTTTTTGAGAGTCCTCATGACCACCAAGAAACACTTCGCCGCCGCACTCGCGTCGGCCCTTCTGTGCATCGCGGGCACGAACGCCCAGGCGACCGAGATCTATCCCGTGGACGCCGCCCGTTTCATGACGAACGCCAAATTCGACTTCAAGGTCGAATTCGACACCGTCGTCGACCGCAAGGACGTCACGATTCAGATCAACGGCGACGACTTCGCGAAGACCTTTACGGGGAACGAACTCTGGACGCCCAAGGAAGCGGATGCCGAAGGGTCGGCCCTCATGATCCGCGACGTCGAGATCAAGAAGCCCGGCAAGTATGAAGTGACGGTGAAGAGCCCCGAAGGCGAAAAGACCGTTCGCTGGGACCTCTACACGACGCCCGAAAAGGCCGTTGCCAAAAACGTCATCATTCTTCTCGCCGACGGTCTTTCGGTCGGCCACCGCACGGCCGCCCGCATTATGTCGAAGGGCGTCACGAACGGCATGTACAACGCCCCGCTCGCGATGGACGACATGCCGCACATGGCGCTTCTCGGCACGAGCTCCGTCGACACGATCGCGGCCGACAGCGCGAACACGGCTTCGGCCTACATGACGGGTCACAAGTCGAGCGTGAACGCGCTCGGCGTCTACGCCGACCGCACGAAGGCGAGCCAGGACGATCCGCGTCAGGAAACGATCGCCGAACTGCTTCGCCGCAAGACCGGCAAAGCCATCGGCATCGTGAGCGACGCTGAAGTGGAAGACGCGACGCCCGCCTCGGTCGTCGCCCACACGCGAAAGCGCGACGACAAGGCCGACATCGTCGGGATGTTCTACAACGTGAAGCCCGACGTCCTCATGGGCGGCGGTTCGGCCTACTTCCTCCCGAAGTCGACCCCGGGTTCGAAGCGCAAGGACGACAAAAACTACATCGACATGTTCCAGCAGGCGGGTTACAAGCTCGTCACCGATCGCGAAGCGCTCGCCCAGGCGGGCGACGCCACGAAGCTTCTCGGGCTCTTCCACACGGGCAACATGGACGGCTGGATCGACCGCCATCAGTGGAAGGGCAACACCGTGAAGAAGTTCCCCAAGCAGCCCGACCTCACCGAAAGCTTCGACGCCGCGATCAAGGTGCTCGAAAAGAATCCCGAAGGCTTCTTCCTGATGCTCGAAGCCGGTCTCGTCGACAAGATGTCGCATCCCCTGGACTGGACGCGCTCGGTCGCCGAAACGATCGCCTTCGACAAGGTCGTGGAAGCCGCACAGAAGTACTGCGACGAACACCCCGACACGCTCTTGATCGTCACGGGCGACCACACGCACTCGATTTCGGTCGCGGGCACGGTTGACGACAACAAGGAGGGGCGCGACATGCGTGAAAAGGTGGGCGTCTACGCGGCCGCGGGCTATCCCAACTACAAGGATGAAAACGGCGACGGCTTCCCCGACGACTTCGCTCCCTCGAAGCGCCTTGCGGTCTTCTTCGGTGCGCACCCCGACTACTACGAAACCTATCGTCCCCACCCCGACAAGACCTTTACGCCGGCGGTGAAGAACGAAAAGGGCGAGTACGTCGCCAACGAAGCCTACAAGAACGAGCCCGGCGCTCACTTCGTCGAAGGCAACCTCCCGCGCAGCGAAAGCCAGGGCGTGCACACGGTCGACGACCTCGTCGTCACGGCCCGCGGCCCCAATGCCGAAGCGATCCGCGGCTTCATGAATTCGACGGAAATCTTCCGAGTCATGGCCGAAGCCCTCGCGCTCGGCCGTTAAGTCCCTCTTGGGCGATCCAGGGCGCCCTTCGCCGGGCGCCCCTTGCGCGGGCGTTTCTCCCGTCCTTCGTGAGAGGCGGAGAGCGCCCGGTTTTTTCTTCCCGACGCGGCGGAACCGGGCTCCCCGGAGCACCGTTTCCTGCCGGGGTCCCCTTTCACATCGACCCGTATGAACCGAAGAACCTTTCTTTCCGCGGCGCTTTGCGGCGCCCTTGCCGCCCTCTCCGGCCCCGCGTCCGCGGCTTCGCATCCCTCGCTTTCCTTCGACGAAATGTATTCGGGCGTGAGCGTCCTGGGCCTGCAGTTCTCCGACAAGCTCAAGAGCCTCGCGGGCGGTCCCGTCGCCGTGCGGGGCTTTATGGCGCCGCCCCTGAAGGCGGACGCCAAGTTCCTCGTCCTGACGAAGGAACCCGTCAGCCTTTGCCCCTTCTGCAATTCAGATCAGGACTGGCCCGACAACATCATCGTGGTGTACCTGAGTGAAAAGACCGAATTCGTACAGAACAACCGCCTGATCGAAGTGCGGGGGACGCTTCAGGTGGGCTCCTTCACGGACGAGGAAACGGGATTCGTGAGCCTCGTTCGGATCGTCGACGCAACGTTCGAGGTCGTGTGATGCGCCTTCTTCTCGAAAACGTGCGCGTGCGCGCGGCCGACGGCACCGCCGAAAGAACGCTCCTTTCCGTCGACCGCTTCACCCTCGCCTCGGGCGAACGTCTCGGCCTCAAGGGCGCATCGGGGTCCGGCAAAACGACCTTTCTCAAGACGATCTCCGGAATTCTGCGCGCCGAAGGCTCGGTCCTTTGGGACGACACGGACCTTTCGCGCCTTTCGGAAGCCGAGCGCGATGCCTGGCGCGGTCGCAACGTCGGTTTTCTCTTTCAGGACTTCCGGCTCTTCGACGGCCTCAACGCACTCGAAAACGTGCTCCTTCCCGTCACCTTCACTCGCTCGATCACGGACGCCGACCGCCGGAGGGGAGGCGAACTTCTCGCGCGCTTCGGCGTTCGTCCGCAGACGGAAGCGTCGCGCCTTTCGCGAGGCGAAATGCAGCGGACGGCCCTCGTGCGGGTGCTTCTGCAGGCCCCCGCCGTGATCCTCGCCGACGAACCGACGGCGAGTCTTGACAAACTCAATGCGCGCGCCGTGATGGCGGCGCTCATGGAAACCGCCGAGGAACTCCGAAGCACCCTCATCGTCGTGACGCACGACCCGGAAATGCTCGCGACACTCCCGCGCGTCAGCGCCATCGAAGAAGGCCGCCTGAAGGAGGCGTCATGAACGTTCTGCTCTTTTGGAAAAACGAACTTCGCGTCAACCGGGGCGTCCTGATCGGCCTCTCGCTTCTTCTGACGCTTGCCGTGGCCTTGGCCGTCGCCGCGTCGGAAACGAGGAGCATGCTCCGCACCGCGAGCGCCGCGGCGGCGGAGCGCTTCGACCTGCTCGTGGGCGCGAAGGCAAGTCCCACGGCGCTTCTCTTCGGGACGGTGTATCTCAGAGACGAAGCCCTTCCGATCGTCCCCGCCGAAACGCTCAAGCTCTTTCAAAACCAAAAGGACGTGCGCTGGGCCGCGCCCGTCGCCTTCGGCGACCGCGCGGGCGAAGCGCCCCTCGTCGGCACCACCCGCACGCTCGTCACCTTCGGAGACACCCTGCCGCTCTCCGAAGGCCGTGTCTTCTCCTCGCGCTTCGAAGCCGTGGCGGGCGCTTCCTCGGGCTTCCAAATCGGCGACGAAGTCCGTCCCGTGCACGGTCGCGTCGAAGGCGCGGGACACGAACACGACACGCACTTTGAAGTGGTCGGCGTGGCGCCGCCCACGGGCACGCCCTGGGACCGAGCCGTCCTGATTCCGATCGAAGCCGTCTGGGCCGTGCACGAGCACGCCAAGCCCGGCGAAGAACACGCGCACGAAGAGCCCTTTGAATCGTGGATGACGGGCGACCTCTCGAAACTCCCCGGCTTTTCCGCGGTCGTCGTGAAGCCCGCCACGATCGCGGGCGCCTACAAGCTTCGTCAGACCGCCAACGCCGCCCACGTCACGGACGCACGGGGTCTTCCGGTCAACCTCATGGGCGTCTTCACGGGCGAGGTGCTCGTCAACCTCTACGCCGTCCTCGGAAACGCCTCGGTCGCGCTCGACGTCCTCACGGCCGCGGCGGTGCTCATCGCCCTTGCCGCCGCCGTGATCACCGGGGGCGTGCTCGGGCGGCTGCGCCTTCCCGTCTTTCTGCAGCTTCGCACCATGGGCGCGCCGAGACGCTACGTCGCCCTTGTGGTGTGGCTTTTGATCGTCACGGTGGCCGCTTCGGGCGCTCTCGCGGGCCTCGTTCTCGGCACGGCGGGCGCCTTCGGCGCGGGCCTCGCGCTCACGCACGAAACTGGGATCGCCATGTCGCCCGCCCTTGCGGGAGCGGAAGCAAAAATCATCCTCACGACGCTTGCCGCGGGCGCCCTCTTTGCGCTCCTTCCCGCCGTCGCCGCGGGCCGGGCGAAGCTCAACTGACCGCTTTTCTTCCTGGCCTCTGCAAACGCGTCCGCCTTTGGCGGGCGCGTCTTTTTCTTTGCGCGCGGACTTTTCTCTTCAGGCGCGCAAACGCACGGAAAAGGGCGCCTTCCCCGTCATCCTCCTGTCACGAAAGCTTCACCGAGATGTCACCCTCCTGAGATCGGAATGTCACAAGGCTTGGGCACAATCCCTCCCGTCCATCCACAAAGACACACGACAGGAGACTTTTGAATGAACACCCTCAACCGCCGCAACTTCCTCACGACCGCCGCCGCGCTCGGCACCTTCACGCTCTTCGGCACCGCGCCGATCGCGCACGCCGCCGCGGCGCCCAAAACCGCCCGTTCGATCGGCGACGTGCTCTCGATGAGCCCGATCGAGGTCGCGCAGGAAAGCGACGTCGTGCAGACGGCCTGGAAGATGATCCTTGAGAGCGCGAAGAAGCTGCAGAACGCCGAAACGCGCGCCGCCGTGCTCAAGATTCTCGAAAATCCCGCCCCCACGATCGTCAACGGCGACGAATCCACGATCCGCGCCGTCCTCGTTGAAAAGGGACTCCTTGACGCGAAGCGCACGAAGGTCTTCCCCGAAAACGGCAACGCCTCGGCCTCGCCGCAGCCCTTCTGGTCGGCCCCGGGTTCGGGCTTCGCCTCCCACCACGCCTATCCGGGCGGTCTCGTGACTCACACGGCGCTCAACGTTCTCTCGGCCGAAAACCTCTACCGCAGCTACGTGGACGTCAACGGGCTCGAGCTCTCCTACGACGACGCCGTGGGCGGCGAAATCCTGCACGACCTGCACAAGCCCTGGGTCTTCCAGTGGCTCGAATCAGGCGAATGCCGCAAGGAAGAAACGCTCGCCGCCACGGGCGAACACCACGTCCTCTCGATCGCCGAATCGATGAAGCGCAATCTCCCCGCGACCCTCGTCGTCGCGCAGGCCTGCGCCCACGAACACCCCGCCTCGAAGGAAGGCGAAAAGCTCGTCGTCGGCTGGATTGAAGCCGCCGCCGTCATCGCCGGCCGCGATCCCGTGGCTTCGGGCTACCTTGCTCCCGACCGCAAGACGATTCCGCTGCCGCGCCGCATGGAAGGCTGGGTCGTGCACCTCGCCGACCATGACTGGGTGATTTCGTCGTCCGCCTGCAAGTGGTCCGTGGAAGCCCTGAAGACCCTTGCGAGCGAAGTCTACGGCGTCAAGGACGACAAGACCTTCAACGCGGTTCGCAACTACGTTCTCGCGAACCTCACCGCGATGCGCCTCTACGGCATCCTTTCGTCGCGCGGCCGCAAGGCCTTCGCCGACGAAGTGGCCCGCGTCCTCAAGGCGTAACCTCTTCTCCGTTGTGTCCCGGAGCGAAGCGGCTCGGTCCTCTGCGGCCGGGCCGTTTCGTCATGAAAGATGTGAAAAGGCCCGCGCCGAAGCGCGAGCCCGTCGTTTTTTTTCGGCCTTTCCTTTCTCAGGGGGCGAGGAGCGCGAGGATTTCGTCGCGCGAGAGGCGGCTCGAGACGTCCGAACCTTCGAGAAGCGCGTCGGCAAGCGACTTCTTCGTTTCGTGAAGCGTCAGAATGCGCTCTTCGATCGTGTCCTCGGCGATGAGGCGGTAGATCGTGACCGGGTTCTTCTGCCCGATGCGGTAGGCGCGGTCCGAGGCCTGATCCTCGACCGCCGGATTCCACCAGGGATCGAGGTGCACGACGTAGTCGGCAGCCGTGAGGTTGAGCCCTGTTCCGCCCGCCTTGAGGCTGATGAGGAAAAGCGGGGCCGTGCCCGTCTGAAAGGCTTCGACGAGGGCCTTTCTCTCCTTCGCGGGCGTCGCCCCGTCGAGATAGAGGTAGTCGATGCCGCGCGCTTCGAGCTCCTGCCGGATGAGGGCGAGGTGGCTCGTAAACTGACTGAAGACGAGCGTTCTGTGCCCGCCCGACATCAGGTCGGAGACGAGGTCGAGGAAGGCCTCCGACTTCGAGGAAGCGAAAGTGAGACTCTCGTCGACCAACTTCGGGTGACAGACGGCGCGGCGCAGCTTCGTGAGTTCGGCAAGCGCCTCAAAGGACGTGATGGCCCCCGCTTCGAGGCCGTCCGCCGCGCGTTTGCGAAGCGTTTCGTAGAGCGCCCGTTCGTCGTCCGACAGGGTCACGCGAAGCGTGATTTCCGTCTTTTCGGGGAGCTCTTCGAGCACCTCCGCCTTGGTGCGGCGAAGGAGGAAGGGCGAAATGAGGCGCTTCAGCTTCCTCTGACGATCGCGGTCCCGCCCCTTTTCGATCGGCACGATGTAGCGTTCGGAAAAGTCCTCGTAACTCCCCAGAAGCCCCGGATTCGCGAATTCGAAGAGGTTCCAGATTTCGCTCAGGTGGTTTTGGAGCGGCGTCCCCGTCAAGAGAACCCGCGCGTCGCTCGTGAGCCGCATGGCGGCCTTCGACATCTTCGCGCCGCGGTTTTTGATCGTGTGCGCTTCGTCGAGCACGGTCGTCGCCCACGTGCGAGAAGCGAGCAGATCCGCTTCCGACGTGAGTACGCCGTAAGTGACGAGAAGAACCTCGTTTTTGCCGGCCTTCTTCACGGCCGCCGCGCGGTCCGACTCGCGGTTGAAGACCGTGACTTTCAATCCCGGCGCAAAGCGCGCGATCTCCTCCACCCAGTTGTAGAGGACCGCCGCGGGCGTCACGATGAGGGCGGGCCCCTCCTTCGCGCGCGCGAGGAGAAGCGCGATCGTCTGCACGGTCTTGCCGAGCCCCATGTCGTCCGCAAGGAGCGCTCCCGCCCCCCAGGATGAGAGCCTCAGGAGCCACTCGAAACCTTCCGTCTGATAGTCGCGAAGTTCCGCGCGCAGACCTTCGGGGACTTTGGGAACGAGGGATTCGGCCGCCTCGATGCGCTTCACGATCGTTTGAAAGGCCTTGTCCGTTTTGAGCGACACGCCCTCTTCGCGGAGTTCTTCGAGAAGCCCCGCCCGGAAGGCGGAGACCTTCACCTCGTTCTTCTTTTCCTCGAGCGACACGCCTTCAAGGCGCTCGAGCGCGCGGCGGAAGGAGTCGGTCAACGCCACGTACTCCTTGTCGCTCAGCCGAATAAAGTTGCCTTCGGCCGAACGGATGCGATTCAAAAGGTCGGCGACCGTGAGGACCGAACGGTCGTCAAGCTTGGCGCCGCCCTTCATCTCGAACCAGGAGCCGAGGCTCGTGAGGCTCAGTTCAAAGCTGTCGAAGGAAAGGGGCGAATGCCGCACGACGATCTTTTCGCCTTCGGGCCACTCCAAGACCGCTTCCTTCGGATGTGCGCGCACGGCGTCGAGAAACTCGAGCGTTTCGCGAAGCGGCGCATTCCAATCGGTGTCGTCCTCGCGCACGTCGTCCAGCGTCGCGAGAGCCTCCTCCATCGTTTGCCAGTTTTTCGCTTCGGCCTTCAGATCGCGAACGACCTGCAGGGCTTTGCCCTGTACGTTGAAGGCGACGGTTTCTTCGCCCAGACCGGGCCGGCACACGAGCCTTTCCTTCGCGAGCGGCCGAACCAACGCCGAGATGCGAAAACGGTCGCCCTGCGGACGCACGCGGAAGGTGACGCGGGCGTCTCCCTTCTTTTTCTCAAGTTTCGTCGACTGCTTCAAAAGGTCCGAGAGCACGGGCGTGCGGCTCGAGAGACCTTCGAGATACTTCGTGAGACGCGCCTTCGCTTCGGTCGGAAAGAGAATTTCGCTGCCCTGCGTTGCCGAAAGAATTTCGCGCTCCTCCTTGGAAGGCCGCACCACGACGATCGCCCCGTCGGGACGATTCTGCACGTCGCAGAGATACCTCCGGTCGAAATCATCCGAGAGGTTCGAATGTACGGCGTACCCTCCTTCCTCCTGCGTGACGAAGAGACTGAAGGGCTCTTCCACCACTTCGAGGCGGCGATCGGGGTCCGCAGCGTCGAAGACGCGCTCGCAACCGATGAGTTCGATCAAAGCCTTGGTTGGGCTGATCGCCCAAAGATTTTTTCTGTCGCCCGGGTGGTAGACGGCCTGCGCCACGCGCAGATCGCGTTCGTCCATCTCCGCCGTCCCCTTGGCGAAGGCGGAGACCGTCAGCGGCGTCCCTTTGCTCCAGGTGAGGCCGTCGTCCTTCGTTTTTCTGAGCCGAAGCGAGAGTTCCCGGCTCCGGCGGTCCCAGAGATAGGCGACGGCCGTGCGCACGACTCCCTTCGGCTGAGCAACCTTGCGCTCCGCTTCAGCCGTCCTGCCAAGCCCTTCGAGCCGCTCGAGCAGGACTTCCCACTCGGCCTTCTTTTCAAAGCGCGGCAATAGGGCGGGCATGCGGTACGTCTCGGCATACTGCCCCTCTCTCTCATCGCGAAGCGCACGGGCGACTTCCGCGCAGAAGGCTCGCCAAAGGGCGGGGAGCGAATCGAGACGAACGGCTGACACGAAGTTTTGTTCGTGACGGAAGGCGTAGAGAGCAATGACGGTAAGGAAAGCCGAAAGGGAGCAAACGTTTTGATCGAGCTGCCAACCCGCATGGCGGGCTATGTCGTTGACAAGGAACAACGGGATCTCTTGCGAAAGTCCGTGCATCAAAAGGAGTTTGAGCGCATCGAAGTCATTCGTCTCGGCCACTTTCTTGAGGCCGAGCAACTGCGTCATCTTCCGAATGACCTTCGGATTCTCGCGGTTGAGGTAGAGCGTGATCCCGTAGAACCAGTTGAGCTCAGGTTCCTCAAAAAGCCGTTTGCGGCCGCCGCGGTATGTTTTGAGAACCTTTTCAAAAGCGCAGAGAGCCGCAGTCGGATTCTGTTCCTCGGCCAGGGCGATGATTCCTTCGAGTGCGTGCGCCCAAAAACTTCCCCGGGTTTTCTCCAGAGCCGCCCGGGGATTTCCGTGCGCGAGGAAATCCTCCCGAAAAACGAACCAATCGTGCACGACCGCGCCGATTTCCTTGTTCTTGAAGGAGGCGAGGAAAAGCGCGCGTCCCTCTTCTCCCCACAACTCCTCGGCGCTTTGATTCGGATGCGTGAGACAAAGCTCCTCAAACAAACCGACGAGGAGCTCGTCGGGAAAGAGAGACGCGAGAGGGCGGTATTCTTTCTCTTTGACGGCCAAAGCGATCAATCCGATACCGTATTGTCTTCCCCACAGTTGCAGCATCTGCGTGCCGATCCGGTTCCAATATTGGCTCGTCTTCGCAGAGTCCCCCTCCTCGAAGGCCTCGATGCCGCAGAGAAACAGGATGGTGGCGTCGTCGAAATTCGTGCCGCTGAAATCTCCCTGCCGACACCTCACGAGCACTTCGGAGTAAAAGCAACGGGCCCGTTCGGCGCAGTCCAACACGCTCTTGGCGGAACCGTTTTCCAACAGGTACCCCAACCCCGGAGAGGTCAGCTGCAGACGCTCGTCCCAACTGTAGTAAGCGTCCCTCGAGACTTCCAAGACCCACCCTTTCTCGACAGCTTCCTGAAGAAGCTCCCGAGCGCGGACGCGGGAGATGCTCAAGTTTTCGAGTCGGTACTGCAGAAGGCTCGAAGAATATTCTCCACCGCCGCACAGCGTGACGGCGAGCAGGGAGAGCATTTCCTCCCGGGTCGCGGGCTCGGGCAGGGACGGTCCCTTTCGGTTCTTGGATCGGATCACGTGGAACTCCGTATAACGATGGAAAACCGGCATTATCGCAGAGTGCTACGAGCGATACCGCTTTGGGCACGGCCAAAGCACGGTCAACGCTTGCCTTCCGCTTGCGATTCGAAACGTTTCGTCATGCCTTTTTCGGGCGTCCTTCGCTAGAATGGCCGCAACAAAGTTGAAACCCCTCTTTTGATCAAAGGAATTTCCTCATGCACAGCGCCTTCCGCTTCGCTCTCCTCGCCTCCTCCGCTCTTTTGCTCTCGGCCTGTGCGACGCAGGGCTCCGACATCGGGAACGCCCTCGCCGGCCACAGCTTCACGTGGGATGCCTCCGCCGTCGCCCAGGCCGAACAGACGCCGTCGCTTGCCTTCTCCGAAGACGGCCGCGTCTCGGGCGTCTCGGGCTGCAACCGCGTGATGGGGTCCTTCACGGTGGAAGACGGCAAGTTCACCTTCTCGAAGATGGGCACGACCATGATGATGTGCTCGCCCGACTCCATGAAGGTGGAACAGGTATTCCTTGAAAATCTCGGCAAAACGCAGGGCGCCTCGCTCATCGAAGAGGGCGTCCTCGTCCTGACCGACGCCTCGGGCGCGGAACTCATGCGCCTCACGCCCGCGAAGTAATCCGCCCTTTTCCTTTGAAAAAACGGGGACCGCCGACGGTCCCCGTTTTCGTTCGGGCTTTTTACGTTCAGTGCGCCTCGCCCCAGTTGGCGCCCGCCCCCACTTCGGCGAGCAACGGCACGCGCAGTTGCGCGACCCCGGCCATGATGGCGGGGAGCTTTTCCATCACGACCGCCTTCTCTTCTTCGGGGACCTCGAGAATGAGTTCGTCATGCACCTGAAGGATGAGTTTCGAGACGAGCCCGTCCTTTTCGAGCCACTCGGCCACGCGGCACATGGCAAGCTTGATGAGGTCGGCCGCCGTCCCCTGCATCGGGGCGTTGATGGCTGCGCGTTCGGCCGCCTGCCGCACGGGGGCGCGGTTTGATTCGATGTCGGGAAGCCACAGACGGCGCCCGAATTCCGTCTCGACGAAACCGCGCTCGTGCGCTTCGCTTCGCATCCGCTCCATGTAGTGCTTCACGCCCTGATAGCGCGTGAAGTACTTGTCGATGTACGCCTTCGCCACCTTGCGGTCAAGCCCGAGGTTGCGCGCGAGCCCGAATTCGCTCATCCCGTAGATGAGTCCGAAGTTGATCACCTTCGCCATGCGGCGCTCGTCGGGCGTGACGTCCTCCACTTTGCGTCCGAAGACTTCCGCCGCGGTCGCGCGGTGAATGTCTTCTCCGCGCGCAAAGGCGGCGAGAAGCCCTTCGTCGCCCGAGAGATGCGCCATGATGCGAAGTTCGATCTGCGAATAGTCGGCCGAGACGATGAAGGACCCCGGTTTCGCAATGAAGGCTTCGCGCACGCGCCGGCCCTCTTCGGTTCTCACCGGAATGTTCTGGAGATTCGGATCCACGCTCGTCAGACGCCCCGTCACGGCGGTAGCCTGCCCAAAAGTCGTGTGCACGCGCCCGTCGCGCGCGCTCACCATCTTCGGGAGCTTGTCGAGGTAGGTCCCTCGAAGCTTGGTGAGACGACGGTGTTCGAGAATGATCTTGGGGAGCGGGTAGTCGTAGGCGAGTTCGGTCAACACCTCTTCGTTCGTCGAATGTCCTCCCGTCGCGGTCTTCTTCTTGGCGGGAAGGCCCATTTCCTCAAAGAGCACCTGCGAGAGCTGCATGGGGCTCGCGAGATTGAAGGGGTGACCCGCCAATTCGTGGGCCTGATTCTCGAGCTCGTCGATGCGAAGCGTAAGTTCGGCGCTCTGTTCGGCAAGGCGCTTCACGTCGATGTCGACCCCGTTTTCCTCCATTCGGTAGAGAACGCGGAGAAGCGGCCGCTCGATCGTCTGATAGATCGTCTCGAGCCGCTCGTCGTCGGCGAGCTCGCCCGCGAGCACGCTCCAGAGCGCGCGAAGGCACCCGACCTCTTCGGCCAGCAGCCGCCAGAGATGATCCCCGTCCTCAAAGAAGTCGCGCGCCGGGCGGCGCTTCGCGCCCTTTCCGAAAATCGACTCGCGCGCGGGGAGAAGACGCCCCAGCCGTCGCGCCGCGAGTTTTCCTTCGTCGTGCGGCAGATGTGCTTCGAGAACGTAGCTCATGAGCATCGTGTCGTCGAGCGTTCCGCCCACCGTGATCCCTTCGCGCCCGAGATAGTGAAGGGCCGTCTTCGCGTCGTGGATCACCTTCGGCGCGCCCGACGCAAACCACGATCCGAAGGTCTCTACGAAGGCCGCCTTGTCGAAGAGGTCCAGGGGCAGCACGTAGTTCACAAGCGGTTGCAGCGAAAAGGCGACTCCCACCCAGTCGGCGTCGTCGGGCGTCCCTTCCCAGAGGAAGGAAAGCGCCACGGGCGATTCGCCCTCGTAGGCGGTGAGCGCTTCGAGGACCTTCCCCCAACCGTCCGGAAGGACCTTTTCGTAGAGCATTTCGTCGGGCAGTCCCGCCTCGAGGAAGGCGGACGCTTCGCGACGCGGCGCGGGCTTTGCCTCTTCGAAGGCGGTCGAAACGGCCGCGGCCTTCAAGGCGTCTTCAAGGGTCGCCTGCGCGGGCGGCGCGTCAAAGGAGAGACCTCCCGGGGCCGCGCGGTTGAGGGTCGACACCGACATTTCCCAACGGCGCGCAAAGGCGGCGGTCGCCTCCGGATCGGCGGGCTTCACAAGGAGTTCGCGGACGTCCTCGACGCCCGGCACCTCGCAGTCGCACTTGATCGTGACGAGCGCGCGGGCGTCTTCGAGGAAGGGCAACCCCGCGCGGAGGTTTTCGCCGATCTTTCCCTTCACTTCGGGCGCGTGTTCGACGACGCCGTCGAGCGAACCGTACTCGGCGATCCACTTCGCCGCCGTCTTGGGGCCGCACTTCTCAATCCCCGGCACGTTGTCGACCTTGTCGCCCATGAGCGCGAGGTAGTCGATGATGCGTTCGGGATAGACCCCGTACTTCTCCATCACGCCCTCGCGGTCGTAGAACTTGTTGTTCATCGTGTTGAGAAGGACGGTACGGTCGTTGACGAGCTGCGCCATGTCCTTGTCGCCTGTCGCAATGACGGCGTCGAGGCCCAGGGCTTCGGCGCGCTTTGCCAACGTCGCGATCACGTCGTCGGCTTCCACGCCCGAAACGGACAGAATCGGCCAGCCGAGCTTCTCGACGATTTCGCGAAGCGGCCCGATCTGCACGCGCAGATCGTCGGGCATGGGCGGACGGTTCGCCTTGTATTCGGGGAAACGTTCGTGGCGGAAATTGCGCCCGGGCGCATCGAAGACGATCGCCGCGTAGTCGGGCTTCGTGAGGCTCCATACCTTGCCGAGCATCCCGAGAAAACCCTTCATGGCTCCGGTCGGCTCGTTCGAGCTCGTACGCAGGTCGGGGAAACCGTGATAGGCGCGAAAGAGGTAGTTGGAGCCGTCGATCAGTAGAATTTTGGCCATTTTGCGTTCGTGGCGGTAAATCGCGATGGCGAAAGTATAGCGGGAAGCGCCCCGCCCTCCCCGCACGGCAACGTTTTCTCACCCAGAAAACCCCTCCGCGTTGAACCGTCTGCGAGTTCGCCGTGGCAAAATAGAAGTGGGACCCGGCCGTTCCGGCCGGGCAGCATCCCCTTCTACAAAAAAAGAGAAAATCCATGCGCAAGATTTGGTGCACACTCCTCACGCTCGGCTCCTTCGCGGCGACCGTGAACGCCGCTCCGCTCGACGCCCCGCCTCCCTATGCGGGCGACAGCGAAACGGTGCGCGAAACGTTGCCGCCGCCCAAGGTCGTGCTCGAAAAGAAGTCTCCCGAAGAGGGCATGTCGCTCGCTCCTTCGGAAGAGGACATCCGCAAGGCTCGGGAAGACCGGGAAAAGGGCGTCGTCCCCAAGGTCCCCGAAAAGCGCACGAAGATCGAGGCGGTGCGCGACCAGGACAACCGCGTCACCGAGTACGTGGTGACCCCGGGATCGACGCAGATTCCCTACACGATGGAAAACCGCGCCGAGCGTCCCATCGACACGAGCCCGGGCGGGAACTCCCAGGGCACCCTCGGTACGCCGAAGTTCCTGCAGTTCGGTTGGTAATTCCGAGTATCCTTCGCTTCCGGCCGCCGGAATCCCGGCGGCTTTTTCCGTTTTTCCTCTGATTATCTTTCGTCATGGCCCTTCCCGCCTCCCAAGGTCTCGTCTGGTTCCGTGAAGCCCTTCGGGCGCTCAAAAACCAACCCGTCGCCCTCTCCGGGATCGTCGTCTTCAACCTCCTCATGATGGGGATTCTCTCGAGCCTCCCCCTTGTGGGACTCGTGCTTGCGTCGCTCTGGATGCCGTTCGGCGTCGTGCTCACGGCCGAAGGCGCGCGCGACGCGCTCGACGGACGCATTCCCCGCTACACGCCCTTGAAGGAAGCCTGGGCGAACCGCACGGGCCGCCTCGGACTCTTTACGGTCGGCATCGTTTCGGCCGTCGCCATGGAAATCATTTCGGCCGTCTTCGCCATTCTCGGGCGCGATCAGATCGCCGCCTGGGTGATCGACGAACAGGGGATCTCCATCGAGAGCGTTCTTGCGAACTTCCCGACGACGGCGGCCCTCGTCGCCCTTTTGCTCAACGTCCTTCTCTGGATGGCCACCACCTTCCCGCCGCTTCTCATTCACCGCGCGGGACAGGCGCCCATGCAGAGCATCTTCTATTCCTTCTTCGGAATCCTCAAGAACTGGGCGTCCGTCCTCGCCTTCGTTCTGGTGCTCGGGCTTCTCACCGCCGCCCTCTCGGCCGTGAGCGTCATGATCTCCATCGCGATGGGAATTCCCTCAGCCTGGGGCTACTTCACGCCCTTCATCGTGGTCTTTCTCACGTCCATCGCGCAGGCGGGCGTCTGGTCGATGTACCGGGACATCTTCCAAGGAAGCCGCTGAGCCGGATTTTCACTCACTCGAAAGGGGCGCCGCGGCGCCCCTTTTTGCCGTTTGTACGTCTCAGTCCGGAGGCAACATGGCGAGGTCGAAGAGAAGCGGCTGCCGCTCGTCCACGGGCGTGCTCACCGTGAGCCCGAGAAGCCGCACGCCGCGCTCGGGGATCGTCGCGCCGTCAAGGAGTTCGTCGGCAAGCCGCAGGATTTCTCTTCGATCCGTGATCGCGGTGCCGACCGAAATGCTCCTCGTCCTCGTCGTGAAGTCGTAGTGGCGGATCTTGAGCGTGAGGGTCGAACCCCGAAAGCCCGAGCGCACGAGCCTCCCCTCGAGTTCCTCGGCAAGTCGCCGCAGAGCGTCCTCAAGAAGGGCACGATGGCGGATGTCCTCTTCGAAGGTCTCTTCGCAGCCCACGCTCTTTCGAATGCGCTCGGCGCGCACCGGACGGTTGTCGATCCCGCGGGAGAATTGATAGAGGATGCTCCCCATTTCACCGAAGTGAGCGATCAATTCATTTAGAGACAACGCTCGGATTTTGGGAGCGGAATCGAGTCCCAGTTCATGGAGGCGCTTCGCCGTCGCGGGGCCGACGCCCCAGAAGGCTTCGACGGGCAGCTGGTCGATGAAGGAGAGCGCCCGGTCCGGGTGAATCGTGCAGAGGCCGTCGGGCTTTCGCCAATCGGAGGCGACCTTCGCGAGAAACTTGTTGTAGGAGACGCCCGCACTTGCGACGAGATGCAGTTCCGTTCGGATCGCCTTCTTGATGGCCTTCGCAACCTCCACCCCGAGCGTGAGGCCCGCCTTGTTTTCCGTGACGTCGAGAAAGGCCTCGTCGATCGAAATGGGTTCGATCACGTCGGTAAAACGTCGGAAAATCTCGTGAATCTCGGCCGACACGGCCTTGTAGTGGCTCATGCGTCCTTCGACGAAGAGGAGGTCGGGGCATAGCTGTCGCGCGCGCGAAGAGGGCATCGCGCTTCGCACGCCGAACTGCCGCGCCTCGTAGCTTGCCGTTGCCACGACGCCGCGCCCGTCGGCGTGTCCGACCGCGATGGGACGCCCGCGCAGCTCCGGCCGGTCGCGCTGCTCGACCGACGCGTAAAAGGCGTCCATGTCGACGTGCACGATTTTGCGGTGCGTGTCGTTGCGAAAAAGAGGCGTCTCGGTTGGCATCCGGCGGGAAAAGGACGGAAAGATCTGAGGAATCTATCCATCGTAGCAGAAGACGGGCATAATCGATGACATCACGAATCCCGCGCACGCCATGACCTTCGTCCCCTCCGACCGCATCCGCCGAACTTTCACTGCGGCGTTTCTTCTCTCCCTTGCCCTTGCGCTCGGTGCGGCACATGCCGCCTCGCCCACGACAGTGCGCATCGGACTTCTCAACTTCGAGTCGGAAACCTCGTACCTGAGCCGCCGAGACAACGTGCAGCGGACAATGGTGGAGTATTTGCAGGAGAAGATTCCGGAACTGCGCATCGAACCTCATTACTACACGACGGAGGAACTCACGCGCGCGATCGAGCGGCGGGAAGTCGAATTCTTCCTGGGAAGTTCGGGCTTTTACGTAACGATGCTCCAGAAGGGCGTGCGCGACGTAGCGACCCTCATTTCCCCCAACTTTCCCGATCCGAATCAGGTGGTGGCGGGCGCGATCTTCGTGCGCGCGGACCGAAAGGACCTCACCGACCTCGCGTCGCTCGAAGACAAGACCGCGGTCTCGACCCATCCGCTCAATTTCATGACCTACCAGATCAACCTCGGCGAAATCGCCAAGGCAGGCTACGACCCCGACCGCTTCTTTCGCGAGACGATCTTCACGAACAACCGCCCCGTGGAAGTGATGCGGGAGGTGCTCGAAGGCCGCGCCGACGTGGGGTTCCTGCGCGCCTGCATGGTCGAGGGGATTTCCGAACGTCATCCCGAATTTCAGGGAAAATTCCGCTTCATCAACCGCCGCTCCGGCCCCCGGGAAGAACGCCTCGGGTGCCGCTATTCGACGAGTGCCTATCCGGGCTGGACCATGGCGGTCGTCCCCCATACGCCCGCGGCCATTACGCACCGCGTCGCCCTCGCGCTCCTTTCGATGAAGCCCGACGAGACGCCCGCGGGCTACAGCTGGTCGCTCGCCACGAACTTCGAAGACATCAACAAGCTCTTTCGCACGCTGCGCGTCGGTCCCTACGAATATCTGAGGCACTGGACCGTACGCCGCGTATTCGAGGAATTCTGGCCCGTCCTTTTCTTCCTTCTCGGCGTCTTCTCGACCTGGGTGCTCCACTGGTGGCGCGTCGAAAAGCTCGTTGTTCGCCGCACGCGCCAACTCGAAGCCTCGATCGAACGGGAGCGCGAAACCGAAGAGACCGCCCGCAAGCTTACGGGACGGCTTGACGCGCTGCAGCGAACGAGAACGGTCGAGCAGCTCTCGAGCATCTTCGCGCACGACCTCGGACAGCCACTTTCCGCGATGCGCTACGCACTGCGCGGACTTGAAACGCTTCTGCGGCGCTCCAAGACAAGCGAAGCGCGCGAGGGCGACGACGAACGCATCGCCGAGTGTCTCAAAACGCTTCGCGCGCAGCTCGGGCGTTCGGCCGACATGATCGAGCGCGTGCGCTCCTACGCCAAACGCCGCGACGGGCGCGAAAATCCGGTCGACTTGAAGAAAGTCGCCCGAGAAGTCGTAAACGAGGTCGGACAGTCGAAGTCAAGCCGCACGGCCGTGACGCTCGAACTCCCCGAAGAGGAAACCGTGGTGGAGGGAAACGGACTCGAACTCTTCCTTCTTCTCCTCAACCTTCTCAAAAACGCCCAACGGGCGACGGAGGAGGCGAAGGCGTCGAGCCCGGTTCGGGTGCGCCTCATTCGAACTTCCGAAAAAATTCGCCTCACGGTCGAAAACGACGGGCGCCCTCTCTCCGAGGAAGAGGTCGCCAAGCTCGGCACGCCCTTCTCGACAACGAGCGAAGACGGCCTGGGCCTGGGGCTTGTCATCGTACAATCCATTGCCGAAGCGCACCGCGCCAAGCTTCTCTACCGCGCCCGCGAGGCGGGCGGCTTGTCGGTGAGCCTCGATTTTCCGCCCTTTGCCCGCAGCGCCCCTGAAACCGAACCTTCCGAAGGACACGAAGAATGACCACGCCTCCGCAAGACGCCCTCATCCGCATCGTCGACGACGAAAACGACGTGTGCGAAGCCCTTTCCCTCATGCTCGACATCGAAGGCTGGCGCACGAAGGTGTATCACCGCGCGGTCGACTTTCTCGTCGAAGACGATCCGAGAGTGCCCGGCTGTCTCCTCCTCGACGTTCGGATGCCCAACATGACGGGATTGGAACTTCAGGAAGAAATGCGGAAGCGAAACCTCAAGCTTCCGATCGTCTTCATCACGGGGCACGCCGACATCGACGTCGCGATCGCTTCGCTCAAACGCGGGGCGCTCGACTTCCTTCTGAAGCCCGTCGACGACCAGAAGCTCCTTGACGCGATCGATCAGGCCGTGAAGGTCGACCGTCAGCGCCGCGCGGGACTCACCGGGGGCGACGCCGTGCGCGACGGCTTTCAGAAGCTCTCCGCGCGCGAGCGCGAGATCCTCGCCCTCTTTCTCTCCGGCCTCAACGACCGTGCGGTGGCGGAGCGCCTCACGCTCTCCGAGCGTACCGTGCAGGGGCACCGAGCGAAGATCTACGCGAAGTTCGGACTGCACACCGCCAAGGAACTCGAAGCGATCTTGCACGAACTCGAACCACTTCTCCGGGAGGCGCCTCTCTGACTTCGGGGCGTTTTTTTCCGAGAAAATGACGAAGTCTTGACGGTCCGCAAATTACGCGCGTAAGAACGTCCGCAAAAATGACACTCGAAATCAAGGGGCGGTGCCGCAACGCCGCCTCGTCGAGAGTCACAGCAAAGGAGATGTTCTTATGTCCACCGTCAACCGTCGCAGCTTTCTGAAGGTTGCCGCCGGCGTCGCCGCCGGCAGCGTCGCCGGCCTGAGCCACGCCATGGGCTCCGAAGGCGTCAAGTGGGATGAAACCCACGAAGTCATCGTCATCGGCGCGGGCGGCGCCGGCATGGCCGCCGCCGTCAAGGCCGCCCAAACGGGCGCCAAGGACGTCGTCGTCTACGAAAAGATGCCGTTCACGGGCGGCAACACCCTCGTTTCCCAGGGCTTCATCAATGCGGCCGACCCGGTCCGTCAGCCCCGTCAGGGCATCAAGGACAGCCCGGAAAACCACATGAAGCAGACGCTTGCCGCAGGCGACTTCCGAGGCGACCCCGAACGCGTTCGCGTTCTCTGCGAAAACGCCTACGGCGCCATCACTTGGCTCGAAAGCCTCGGCATGAAGTTCAAGGACAACGTCATCCAGATCTTCGGCGCCCTCTATCCGCGCTCCCACATTCCCGCCCTCCCGAAGGGACAGGGCTACGGCACGGTTCTGACGAAGGCCGCCAACGACTTGGGCGTCAAGGTCGTCACGGGCTGGGGCCTCGTCGAAATCGTCCGCGAAAAGCCCTTTGAAGGCGACGTCGTGGGCGTGGTCATTGAAAACGCCAAGAAGGAACGCCGCATGATCCGCGCCAAGCGCGGGGTCGTGCTCGCCGCGGGCGGCTTCTCGGCCAACGCCTATCTGCGCGAACTCCACGATCCGCGCGTCAAGGGTCTCGGCACCGACAACCTGCCGGGCGCCACGGGCGAAGCCGCGATGGCCGCCGTACGCGTGGGCGGCTACCTGGTCGGCATGGACTTCATCCAGTCCACCCCGGGGGCTCCCGCCGGCAAGAAGATGAAGCTCCTCCTCAACTTCAACGTGAACGGTTCGATCTACGTCGACAAACGCGGCAACCGCATCGTCAACGAAGGCGAACGCCGCGACGTGATCCGCGACGCCGTGCTCTCGACGCCGGAACGCTATGCCTACACGGTGTGCGACAACGAAAACTTCATGTCCTACGACGAAGTGAACCGCAACGCCATCATGAAGGGCATCGAAATCAACGAAGCCTGGACGGCTCCGACGATCCGCGAACTCGCCCAGAAGATGGGCGTCGATCCGGACGGTCTTGAAAAGACGATCCGCCGCTACAACGACGAATTCGTGAAGAACGGCAAGGACACGGACTTCGGCAAGACCCCGGTGAACCTCACGAAGCGCATTGAAGTCGGTCCCTTCTGGGCCTGCTACACCGGCATGACCGTTCACCACACTATGGGCGGCCTCAACACCAACGTCAAGGCCCAGTGCCTTGATTGGACCGGCGCCGTGATTCCGCGTCTCTACGCCGCGGGCGAAATCACGGGCGGCATCCACGGCACGAACCGCGTGGGCGGCAACGCCGTGCTCGACTGCTTCGTTTTCGGCCAGATCGCGGGCGAAAATGCGGCTCGTGAAAAGGCTCTCTGATCGATCGGCCTTTTCTCTCCTTCCTCTCTTTACGGGGCGTCGCTTGACGGAGCGACGCCTCCTTTTTTTGTGGGGAGAGGAATTTTGTGCGGCGGGACGTCCAATGCCGCTGATTTTGATGTGCGGACGCACCATTTTCGTAAAGCCCAATCCTCCCTCAGGTAGGTAAAAGCGCCTCTCTTCCTCATGCTTTGTTGCAATTCGTGCCTTCCGCTCATAGCTCTTTCGTCCGCCTTCCTCTAAGCTCAAGGCAATGTGAGCCATTTTCGGAGGCGTCATGCGTTTCACCGTTTTCACCCTCACCCTTCTCGCCGCCGCCACGACGAACGCTTTTGCCGCAGAGGCGGAGCCCACCGCCTGGCTTCGCGTTCAGACCGACGTTCCCTACGACGGGAAAGCGCCGCTTTACTTCAACTTCCAGCCCGACGAAGCGGTCTGCAAAAAGCAGTACGGAGACGACTGGTACGACGCCTGCCGCCGCCCGATCGGTTCGCGCTTGAGAAGCGACGGCGTCGTCATGACGCCCGCGGTGCGGGGAACCTGGCGCTGGCTCTCGAGCACGCTTCTCACGTTCGAGCCCGCCGAAAGTTGGCCCGCCGCGAAGGAATACCGCTTCGACTTCTCGAAGCTCTCGCTTCCGGTCGGAACGAAACTCGCCGCCACAACGCTCACGCTCAAAACGAAGCCCCTTTCGCTTTTGTCGTCCAACGTTCGCTTCTGGGCCGACCGCACCGTCTCGGGCGCAAAGCTCGTGACGCTGGATCTCCGCTTCTCGTCGGCCCCGGACAAGAAAACCTTCGAATCGCGCTTTGCGATGCGGCTCCCCAAGGGTCTGGCCCTCGAGAAGCCGTCGTTTGAGTGGACCGACGACGGTCTCGGCGTGTACGTGCGCATGACCGTGCGCTCACTTCCCGATGCGACGGGCACGGCCACCTTCGAGCTTCCGGGCGTCGCTTCCCGGCTCAATCAGTCCGACCAACTCCGTCCGCGCGTCGCGAAGGGCTTTGAGTCGGCGAAACTCGACCTGCGCGTCCCGGGCAAAGACGAACTTTTCTTTGTCGAAAACGCCCGCGTCTTCGCCGCCCGCACGGACGACTTCCGCTCCGTCTACGAACTCTCGCTCACGCCCTCGATGCGCATGACGCCTGCGGACATCGTCAAAAACCTGCGCGTGACGCTTTTGCCCGAAAAGTGGCGCGAGGATGCTCCCGACGCGGCCGACTGGTCGCGCGCGGGCGAACTCTCGGACGCCGTGCTCGCGCGCGGCACGCCCGTCAAGGTGACGCCCGTCACGTCGGCGAACCTTCCGACCGACACGGTGCGGCTTGAATTCGACGCACCCGAAAACCGCTGGGTGCACGTCTCGCTCGCCCAGGGCACGGGCCCCGAGGGCGCCAAGCTCGCGAAGGCCTGGACCGAAGTCTTCCGCACCCCCGTTCTGCGCCCGGAAATCCAGTTCCTGCTCCCGGGCAACCTCATGACGCTCTCGGGCGAGCGCGCGCTTCCCTTCACGGTGCGCGGCGCCGAGCGCCTGCTCGCCGAAGTAGCGAAGATCCGCGAACCCTTCGCCGCGCAGGTCATGCAGGCCTGGAACGGCTACAACGTCGTGCGCCACGCCGACGAACTCGCCGACATTCAGACGCTCACGCCGACGCTTGTCGCCATGAAGGAAGGCGCATCCGTGAAGGACGGCGCCTGGAGCCGCATTGAACTCCCCGAAGAGGCGGGTCTTTATCAGGTCACCCTCAAGGGCGAAGCGAAAAACGAAAAGGGCGAATGGCGCGAAGTCGCCCGCACGGTGAGAACGACGCTCGTCTCCGACCGCGCGCTTCTCGTCAAGGAAACGCCCGACGGCACCGTAACGCTCTTTGACGCGCGCCTCACGACGGGCGAACCCTCTTCGGGCGACGCCGTGACGCTTCTCGCCGCCAACGGCAGCGTTCTTGCCGAAGGCAAAACCGACGCCGAAGGGCGCTTCTCGACTGCGGTCGACTCCGCCTGGACGCGCGACAAAAAGCCCGCGGCCCTCTTCGTACGCGGATCGGACGGCGACCTGTCGCTACTGTCGCTCGCCGATCCCTCGAACCTCACGGGCGCGGCCGAGCGCGGCACGGCGGGGCGTCTCGCGTCCGCCGACGCGCTCCTCGGCCTCAGCTTTGCCGAACGCGGCGTCGTGCGGCCGGGCGAAACCGCGCGCTTCGGCGCCCTCGTCAAGGCCCGCGACTGGTCGGCCCTCCCCGCGGACCTTCCGCTTCGCGCGCGCCTCACGGGCCCGTCGGGCGAAGAGCTCGCAAACGAAACGGTCAAGCCGGGCGACACGGGGCTCGTCGAATTCTCCTACGACACAAAGGATGGAATGCCGAGCGGCAAGCTCGTCTTCGACCTGATCGCGGGCGACGTGACGCTCTCCACGACGGCCGTCGCGCTCGAACCCTTCGCGCCCGAAACGATGGAGCTCGCGGCCGCGCCCGAAACGCGCCGCGCGGGCTGGCTCTCCCCCGACGAAGCGCGCTTCGCGCTCTCGATGACGGGGCTCTACGGCGGTCCCGCGGCCGAACGTACGGTGGAGGCGAACGTCTTCACGCACGCGGCGGGTGGCATTTATTTTGACCGGTACCCCGACTTCGTCTTCCTCGACGCCCACCCCTTTGATGCGCAGGCGGCCGACCGAAGACTCCCCGCCCTCGTCACAAACGACAAGGGCGAAGCGTCGCTCACGATTCCGCCCGAACACTTCTTCGGCCGCACGGCCCGCGCCCGCGTCGTGCTCCGGGGCTTCGAGGCCCCGGGACGCGTAGGCGCGACGAAGGTCGTCGAGGCGCTCGTCTCGCCCGCCGAAGTAATGCTCGGCTGGCGCACGGAAGGCGCGGGTACGACCTTCCTCACCACGGGCGAAAAGGGGGCGCTTCGCATCAAGCTCGTCGACCGCGATCTGAAGCCCCGCGCAGGCGAAACCCTGCGGCTCGTTCGCTCCGAGCGCTCCAACGTGCGCGAACTCGTCACGACCGCCGACGGCCGCGCGGCCTTCCGCTCGACCGCCCTTTTGAAGCCCGTCGACGACACGGTGGTGACGCTCGACGCCGCGGGTGAAGCCCTCGTCGCGCTTCCGAGCGCCACGGCGGGCGACTTCGTCTTCACGGCCGAAACGCAAAAGGGCCAGAAGCTTGGTGAAATTCCCTTCACCGTCGCCGACGCGACGCTCGAGAAGGCGGCCTTGGGCGGCAAGACGCCGTCGGTTCTGCGCGTCCATCTCGACGAAAAGGAAATCCCGGCCGCGGGCACGGTGTCGGCTTCGGTCGCCTCGCCCTTCGAGGGCTTCGGGTTGCTTACGCTTGAGAGCGACAAACTGCATGCCGCCAAGTGGGTGAAGGTGAAGACGGGCGAAAACCGGCTTGAACTCCCCGTTCCCGCGGGCGTCGAAGGGCGCGCTTACTGGCGGCTCTCGCTCGTTCGCGCCAAGAGCGAAGACGCGCGTCTGATCGAGCCCTACGTCGAGGCGACGCTTCCCGTCTCGATTGCACCGAAGGCGCGCGACCTGGGCCTCACGGCGAAACTGCCCGAAACGATCGAAATCCGCCCGGGTGACGATAAGTCGACCGACTTCACGCTTTACGCCAAGGAAAAGGGCAAGGCTCTCGTCTGGGCCGTGGACGAAGGAATTTTGTCGCTCACGAACTACCGCACGCCCGATCCGCTCGCGCGGCTTCTGCTTGACCGCGCGCTCGAAGTGGGGACTCGCCAGACGCTCTCGCGCCTCATGCCCGAAGGCTTCCCCTACGCGCAGAAACTCCCCGCCTTCGGCGGCGACCTCGTCGCCGAAGCGTCCGGAGCGCTCGCCAATCCCTTCGGCACGGTCTACGACGCGCCCGCCCTCTGGTGGAGCGGGATCGTGTCGGTGGGCCCCGAAGGCACGCCCCTCAAGATGACGTTGCCCGAAGGCTTTGCGGGGCGCGTGCGCCTCATGGCCGTGGGCGCCTCGGACGACAAGGTCGGCCATTTCTCGGACGACGTGACGATCACGGCGCCCGTTCTCCTTCGCATGCCCGCGCCCAACGTCTTCTTTGAAGGGGACGCGGTGGATCTTCCCGTCCGCATCACGAACACGACCGAAAAGGCCCTCGAAGGGACGCTCAACCTCCGGGGCGAACTCCTCGCCGAACCCGTTTCGAAGAGCATCAAGCTCGGGGCGAACGAAACCCGCACAGAAACCGTACGCGTCACGGCCTCGCGGCTCGGACGCTTCACGCTCGAAGCGACGCTCGCAAGCGACGACCCCGCCATGAACGGCATGGCGGCGAAGCTCGAAGGAAGCGTTCGCCCGACGTCGCTTCTTCGCACGGAGGTCGTGACGGGGCGCTTCACGAAGGAGACCCCGAACGTCAAGCTTTCCGACGCCTTCCTTCCCTATGAGGAGGAAACGACGCTCGTCGCCTCGACGACGCCCGTCGCGCTCCTCTCGGGGCTTACGAATCCTCGTCCCTTCACGCGTACGGCGGCGCTCTCCGACGCGCTCGCACTCCTGCCGCTTCGCACGATGGCCAAGGACACGGCCGAACGGCTCGCGCCCGTCTACGGACTCGCGCCCGACGAAGTGGCCCCGAGACTGCTCTCGGACCTTTCGAGTGCGGCCTACCTCTATGAGGAGAACACGCTCTTTGCCGCTGCGCAGCACTTGGAGGCCCTTCTCACGCTGCGCGCCAAGGCGCCCGACCTTGTTTCCGCCAACGATCTGCGGGAGGCGAAGGGTACGCTCGAGCGCCTTCTCGCGCTCGACCCGGCCAACCTCGCCGAAGCCCGGGACGCGGCCTACGCCCTCTGGGTCCTCACCCGCGAAGGGACGCTCGTCGCGGATTCCCTCGCGCTTTTGACCGAGCGCGCGAGTGCGCGCGGGCTCGACCTCGCCAAGGACCCCGCAGGACTTCTCGTGGCGGCGGCCGAGCGCGAAATGCAGCTCCCCGTCAAGGCCCCGGCCGTGACGTCCCCGCAGCCCGCGGGCGACTGGACGACGACGGTTCTCTCCGCCCTCACGGCGCGCGTTCTCGCGACAAGTTTCGGGGAAAAGACTCTTCCCGAAGCCTTCCTCGCCGAAGCTTCCGACGCAACAAAGGCGGCGCTTGCCTCCGAAGACGAAAAGCTGCAAAGCGCCATGACGCTTCTCGCCGCGGAAGACTCCGGCTCCGCCGCCCCCGCGCTCGCCTGTCTCGCGCCCGACGCGAAGAAGGCCGAAGCCGCGGGTACCTCGGGCACGACCGTCCTCGCTGCGCCGGGCTGCACGACCTTCGGCGCCTCGAACTTTGAGGGAACGCTCTACTGGACGATGCTCCGAAAGGGCTACGAAGCGAAGCCCGCCGTGCGCTCCGAAGGCGTTTCGATCGAGCGGCGCTTCACGCTCGAAGACGGCACGGAAGTGACGCCCGAAACGAAGTTGCCCGCCGGAACGCTTCTTCGCATGACGATTACGCTCACGCCCGAAGCCGACCGCGACGAAGCCCTCTGGGCCGTTTCGCAGCTTCTCCCCGCCGGGGCGACACTCGAAACCTCGGGCGACCTCGCCCCCGCGGGCGACGGGCTCGAGCGCGTCGTGACGAGCGAGGGCGGCGTGCAGTTCTTCCTTCGCACGCCCTTCGGATTCGCCGCTTCGGTCGACGCGGTGCTTCGCACGGGACTGCCGGGCTGCGTGACGGTTCCGCCCGCGGCCGCGACCGACGTGCGCCGTCCGGCGCGCGAAGCGGTTTCTGAGGCGACCCACTGGACCCTCGTTCCCTAAGGAAAGAGAGCCTTGAGCGCGACGAACGCTTCCGGTCCCGCCCCGATGGGGCGGGACCGAAGAAAGATGCTTCTCACCCTCGCCGGCCTGGCGCTCGCGGGGGTGTTGGCGCTCGCCGCGATGCCGCGCCTTCTGCCCGCGCCCCCTTTGCTCGACGGCGTCCCCTTTTCCCGGACGGTGACGGACCGAAACGGCGTGCTGCTTCGCGTCACGAGCGCCGAAGACGGACAGATCCGACTCTTTACGCCCTTGGAAGACGTCTCCCCCTCGGTCGTTCGCTCGCTTCTCACCTACGAAGACCGCTACTTCTACGAGCACCCGGGCGTGAACGTCCCGGCCCTTCTTCGGGCCGCCTGGTCGACCCTCACGGGGCCGCGCGCGATCGGCGCCTCGACCGTCACGATGCAGACGGCACGCATGCGCCTGGGACTCGACACGAGAGCGGTTTCGGGAAAGCTCTCGCAGATCTTCTGGGCGCTTCGCTACGAAGCGCACTACGAGAAGGCCGAGATTCTCGAAGCCTATCTCAACCTACTTCCCTGGGGCGGCAACGTCGCGGGGATCGGCGCGGCCGCCCTCGTGCACTTCGGCAAGCCCGCGCGGCTTCTGACGGCCTCGGAATCGGCGGCGTTGGCGGTCGTGCCGCAAAATCCCGTCGCACGGCGTCCGGGAACCGATGCTTTTCGTGCGGCGCACGAGCGCTTCACGGCGCGCCTTCTCGCCGATCCCGATCTTTCGCCCTTGGAAAAGCGCGCGCTCGAAACGCCCCTTCGGCTCTCGAAAAAGGGCCTTCCCTTCCTTTCGCCCCACGCCGCGGACCGGGCGCTCGCCGACGAAAAGCATCACGGCGAAACGGCACTCCAAATCACCGTCGACTCGGCCTTGGAAGAGCGCGTACGCCAGGCGCTTCGCACGCACCTCTCGCGACTTTCGCCCTACGGCATTCGAAACGGCGCCGTGCTCCTTCTCGACGCGCGTTCGGGCGAAATCCTCGCCGAAGTCGGAAGCGCCGACTACTTCAGCGACGCAATCGAAGGACAGGTGAACGGTCTCGTCGCTGCGAGAAGTCCCGGGTCGACCTTGAAGCCCTTCGTGTACGGACTCGCCTTGGACGAAGGCCTCATTCACTCGGAAACGATTCTCTTTGACACGCCGCGGCGCTTCGCGGCCTACGAGCCCGAGAATGCGGACGGTCGCTTCGAGGGCCCCGTCGGCGCCGCGAGGGCCCTGCGGATGAGCCGAAACGTTCCCGCGGTCGACCTTGCCGGCCGGATTTCACCCGACCTCCACGATTTTCTGCAGAGGGCCAACGTGCCGCTTCCCTTCCCGCGCGAGCACTACGGGCTCTCGATCGTGCTCGGAGGCGCCGAAGTGTCGCCCGTGAACATCGCGAAACTCTACGCGGCGCTCCACGAGAGCGGGCGCATGACGGAGCCGCGGCTCTTCTCCGACGATCCCAAACCGGCGTCCGTGCCGCTACTCTCGCGAGAAGCCGCCTGGATCGTGCGCGCGATGCTCGCCGATCCCCGAAACGACCTGAAGCGCGGCGGCCGAACGATTCCCCTCCCCTACAAAACGGGAACCTCGAACGGCTTTCGCGACGCCTGGACGGCGGGACTCGTCGGGCCCTACGTCGTCCTCGTCTGGCTCGGAAACTTCGACAATGCTCCCAACCCTCATCTCCTGGGCGAAGACGCGGCGGCGCCGCTTTTCAAGACGCTCGCGCGACTCATCGTCTCGGACCCGAAGTACGGACGGGACGTCTTTGAGACGAACGAACAGCCCGAGGACGTCGTCTCGATCGACGTCTGCCGCGCGACGGGCGACATTCCGCGCGGACGTTGCACCGACACGGTCCCGGCCTGGTTCATCCCCGGCAAATCACCGGTGCGCGACACGGGCGTGCTCCGAGAAATCTGGATCGACCGGGCAACGGGCCTTCGCGCCTGCCGATGGGAAGAGGGAAAGACCGAGCGGCGGATCGCCGAAGTCTGGCCCGCGCGCGAAACCCTCGCCTTTCTTGCGGCGGGCGTCGTAAAGACCCCGCCTCCGCCCTGGATGCCGGGCTGCGGCAATGCGGGTGAAAGTCGGGACGCGCCCGACATTCTCGAACCCGTCGAAGGCGTCGGACTCTTTACGGGAACGGCCTCGCGCCCCGATCGGGCGCTCGCGGTGCTGCGCGGGGTCTCTGCGGACGGCGCTCCCCTCTTCTGGTTTGACGGCGCGACGCCGCTCGGCGTCACGAAGGCGGGCGAACCCCTTCCCGTGGAGCTTGTTCGGGGCGTACACCGCCTCACCGCGACCGATCCCGAAGGCCGAAGCGCCTCGCGGAGGGTGCGGGTGCTTGACGCGCGGCCTTGACGGCCTGCACAACGCAACAAAAGGTGAAAATCGCTCTCGTCGAAGCGCTTTTTGTTTGAGAAAAAAGACTACAATTCTCTTCTTTCCGTCGGATCCTCACCCGACGACGTCGAAGGCGCGAATTGACGCAAGAGGCGCCTCCCAACCGAACATTTTCTATTTTTGGAGATCCGTTTCATGGCTCACGTTGTCTGCGAAGGCTGCATCAACTGCAAGCGCACCGACTGCGTCGACGTCTGTCCCGTCGACTGCTTCCGCGAAGGCCCGAACTTCCTCGTCATCGACCCCGACGAATGCATCGACTGCGCCGTCTGCGTGCCCGAATGCCCGGAAGCCGCCATTTACGCCGAAGAAGACGTTCCCGCCGATCAGCAGGAATTCATCGCGCTCAACGCCGAACTCTCGCAGGAATGGCCCTCGATCACGCGCCGCAAGCCCTACCCCGACGACGCCGACGAATGGAGCGGCGTGAAGAACAAGCTCCAGTACCTCAAGCGCTGAGCAAATTCTTCGGTCGCAAGCGACGCCTTTGATACAATCCGAAGGCTCGTTGTGAAAGGGAGGCCTCCCGTGGAGAGCCTCCTTTTTCTTTTTCAGGATTTGTTATGCAAACGATCATTCTGCGCGAAAAGCGCGTCGTGGCGCCCAAGCTCACCGAGCTCACGTTCGAGCGCCCGAGCGACTGGCCCTTCGAGGCCGGCCAGTTCGCCCGTCTCGGCCTTGCAGTCGACGGGCACCCCGTCATGCGCGCCTACTCGATCGCCTCGGCTCCGAACGAAGACGTACTCCGCTTTCTCGTGACCGAAGTCCCCGAAGGGAGCCTCTCGCCGCGCCTTCATGAACTCGAACCCGGCGCCGAAGTGCTCCTCGAAGGAAACGCCGAAGGGAACCTTCGCCCCGCGCGCGTCGCGGGCGGCAAGACCCTGTGGCTCCTCGCCACGGGCTCGGGCCTCGCGCCCTTCCTCTCGATCGTGCACGACCCGGCCACCTGGCAGACCTGGGAGGACGTCGTCATCGTCGAGAGCGTGCGCACGCTTGAAGAAGCCGCGCCCGCGCGCGAGCTGATGGAAGAAACCTTCCCGGGCGAACTCACCGTCGTCGTCGCGACGACGCGCGAAGAAGAGGAGGAGCGCCGCGGCGACCTCTCGGGGCGCATCACGCAGTTGCTCACCTCGGGCGAGCTCGAAGAGCACGTCGGCAAGCGCATCACCCCCGAAGACGCCCGCGTCATTCTCTGCGGCAACCCCGAATTCATCGAGGCGGCCCGCGCGATTCTGAAGGAGCGCGGCCTCACGTCGCCGCGCTTTGGCAAGCCCGGGCAACTCCTTGTGGAGTCCTTCTGGTGATCCGCGTCGAACTCGTCGAAGACCTTCTTCCGCAGACGCAGTGCCGGCAGTGCGGCTTTCCGGGCTGCCGCGCCTACGCCGAAGCGATCGCCGCGGGCGAGGCCCTCATCAACCGCTGTCCCACGGGCGGCGCCCGAACGATCGGACGCCTCGCCGAGCTTCTCGGCACCGCCCCCCTGCCGCTCGACCCCGAATACGGACGCGAAATGCCCTTTGCCGTCGCACGTGTGAAGGCGGAAGGCTGCATCGGTTGCGGCTGGTGCGAGGACGCCTGTCCGGTCGACGCCGTCACGGGCGTTCCGAAGCACCTCTACGCGGTGCTCGAAGCCGACTGCACGGGCTGCGGCCTCTGTGTCCCCGCCTGTCCCATGGACACGATCGAGTTCATCGAACCCGGGCGCTCCTGGACCGACGACGACGCCCGCCGCGCCAAAGCCGCCTATGAAAAAACCGCCGTCCGCCGCGCCGCGCGGCAGGCCGAGATCAACGCCGATCTCGAGCGGCGCCGTCAAACCACCCGCAAGGGGCTTGTCGCCGATATCCTCGCGCAGGTGCGCAAATCGGGACGCTCCTCGTCCTAACCTAGAAAAAAGAAGGGAGAAAAGAAATGATCCGCAAGGCCGATCGGGAGGAATTCATGCGGCGCCTCGCCGCGGAGCATCCGAATCCGAAGTCGGAACTCCATTTTTCCACTCCCTTCGAACTCCTCATCGCCGTGGTGCTCTCCGCCCAGGCGACCGACAAGGGCGTGAACGTCGCGACGGCGAAGCTCTTTCCCGTCGCGAACACTCCCGAAGCGATCCTTGCCCTCGGAGAAGAGGGCCTCACCCCCTACGTGAAGACGATCGGGCTCTACCGCAACAAGGTGAAGCACATCCTCGGCCTCTGCGAGCGGCTGCTCAGCATCTACGGCGGCCAAGTCCCCGAAGACCGCGAAGCCCTCATGACGCTTCCGGGCGTCGGACGAAAGACCGCAAACGTGGTGCTCAACGTCGCCTTCGGACACCCGACGCTCGCCGTCGACACCCACATCTTCCGCGTCGCCAACCGTACGGGCCTTGCCAAGGGGAAGACGCCCGACGAGGTCGAAGAAAAGCTCCTCAAGGTGATTCCGCCCGCCTATCTTCAGGACGCCCATCACTGGCTCCTCCTGCACGGACGCTATTGCTGCAAGGCTCGCCGCCCCGAGTGCGAGCGCTGTCCCGTCGCCGAATTCTGCTCGGCGCCCGAAAAGAAGAAGATCCTCGAGGCGAAGTGAACAAAACGCAACGTTTTGCTCAGAAATATTCGGGTTACCTCTAATTTCATGGAAAAAGCTTCGCCTTTCGCGTAGCATGAAGCTACGGCATGACGGAGGTGCGGCGAGAACACCGTTTCTTTTGCCGAAATGAGCCGCAGGAAGATTCTCTGCGTCTCCCTCTCTGCTATTTTTTTATTCACGGCATTCCGCAAGGCCTTAAAGAAGATCAAGCGGTCCTTCCTTTTGCTTTATCCCTTCGCTTTCCTTCTTTTCTTCCCATGAAGAAGAGGTGAAAGCAAAAATCTTTTCAGGAAGAGATCATTTTTCATGAGCACGTTTCACACGCCCGCGAGTCTGCGGAACTTTCAGCGCCTCGTCGAGCGCATCGACGCCGAGGCCATGCGCGAGGAAACCTCGTTTCCGAAGTCGCTCACGACGACGGTTCCCGAGAGCTTCCGATTCCCGGTCGCCCGCTTCGAGCGGGAGGCCTGGACCTATCTGCGCTCGGTCGCGGGCGAGTCGCTCCCGGTCCTGCACACGCTTCTGCGGTGCTCCCCCTACTTTGCGGAACGCCTGCGCACGGCCCCCGACGCCCTGATCGAACACCTCTCGTCGCCCGCCTTTTCGAGTTTTCGCGCGGAGTTCGACGAAGCGGTTCTGCTCGCGCATTTTGAAGAGCCGTCGACGCCGCCGCTTCGCTCCGACCATCTGCTTCGTCTGCGGCTCGAAAACGTGCACGCCCGCGCCTTCACGATGCACTACTGGATGAGCGCGCACACGCTCGCGACGCACGGCGAAACGGCCTGCGCGGCGGTCTTCGGTCTGTCGAAAGACGTCTGCCGGGCGCTTCGCACCGCGACGCCCGCGCGGCTCATGTCCTACTGCGCTGAGCATCCGAGCGTCTTTCACTTCACGATGGAGGTGAAGGACCTCTGGAACCTTCTCTCCGACTTCGATCGGGAACGCCCCGCCGACGCGGGCGAATCCGAACGCTTTCTCGAGCGCGTACTCACGCTCGTGCATGCGGGTCAGCCCGCAGAGGAGGCCCTGTGAACGAAAAATCCTCCGCCCTCCGCACCGCCGTCTGGGAGCGGACCCGCAAGGGAGAATCCGTTCCCGACATCGCACGCGACCTCGGAACGGACGAGCGCATCGTGACGCTCATCGCCAACACTTTCGAGCGGCTCGAATCGAAGCGCCGAAGCGGCGAACGGCCGCTCCCCGACATGCGCGACGCCTTGGACGCCGTGCGGGGCGAAAAGGATCCGAAACTCTTTCGCTCGGAAAAGCTGCGCCTTTTCCGAAGCTACCTTCTTGCGCTTCTCGGCACGAAGCGCGGGCTCGTGCGGATTCTGAACGGCGTCACCGACAGTCAGGCGCGTTCCGCCTGCCTTGCGGCGGAACGCTCGGGCGTTCGCCGCGGCGAGACGCTCCCCGACGACGTCTACCGCGCGATGCTCGAGAGCGCCTTCGCGGCCTTCTACCTTCGGATCGCCGGCGACGAAGTCTTTGACGAAGCAAACGTCCCCCACGTTCTCGAAGCCTGGGGGAAAACTGTCGAAGCCTTCTCGGGAAACGCCTTTTCGGCCTTTCATCCGCATTTGGACGACGCGTCGCTCTTTTTCGAAACGGCGCTTCGCATCCGCGAAGGCGTCAAGCGCTACCGGCGCTGTCCCTTCTGCAAAACGGTGCACCTCACCGACGCGGAAGAGCACCCCGACGACGCGCGGTTTTCGAACTGTCCCTTCTGTCAGTTCCGCTATCTCTCGGAAAGCGCCTTTCGCCCCAAGTGACGCTCCCGACGGATGCGCTCGCCGCGGTTTCGCACGGTTTTCTTTCGTCAAAACTGCGGAGCCGTCCCCTGTCGAGTACTTTTGGGACGACTCCCTTCCCGCCTTCTTTTGTGGAGTTTTCGGTCATGAGTTTCAATCTTCAACGTCTTCTCGCGCTCAAGGACAAGCGCGCCATCCCGCCGCCCGCGCCTGCGCAGCAGCCGAGCGAAACCGAGCGCGAAGCGCTTTTCCGGGAAATCCGCTCGACGCTCGCGCGCCGCGAACTCAATCCCCTCGACGTGTCGGCGGCTCTTTCGTCGCTTCTCGAAGCAGGTCTCTCGCAGGCGGAAATCGCCCGCTGCGTGGGCCGCTCCCCCGCCTACGTGTCGACCTATCTGGAACTCGCCACGCTTCCCGAAGCGCTCGAGCGTCTCGTGCGCGAAGGACGGCTTCGCGACCCCTCGACCGTGGTCGTTCTCAAGCGCCTCTTTGCCGAGTGCCCCGACGAAGCGGAGGCGCAGATCCGTCGGGCCATGCGAGAAAACGGAACGATCTCCCGCGCCGCCGCCCGCAAACTTCTCTCCGACGCAAGCAACGCCAGGCGCCCGCACCGCACGGGCACGGGCGTCGTCTCCCGCGCCGACGAAGCCGCGCGGCACTTCTCGCGCGACGCCTATTGGGACGCGCTCCCCGACGTGACGGGAGGACGCGACTGCCGAGCGATCTCTCGGTTCGAGCGCCGTCACATCATCGTCGAATGGGTGGACTCTGAAGACCGCCTGCGCTCGGGCTACCTCACCCCGAACTGGCTCTCGAACGATCCGAACGTCGTGTGCGTCACTTCGAAGGGAAAGCTCTTTGAAGTGAACGTCGCGCATCTGACGATCGCCGGGATCTTTCCCTCTTCCGAAATCGATCTCGGACGCCTGGCCCATGAATAAGAACGCCCTCACGAAAGCGAACATCACGACGCTGCACTTTCTGATCTACGTGCTCGCGCGCGCGGAGCGTCCATCCGCGCGCACGCTCTGCGACATCAGCGGCCTCTCGCGCGTGACGATCTACCGCTACTTCGAAACGCTCGAATCCATGTACGGCATCCGCGTGAAGTTTCACCCGATCGCCACGGGCCGTCGCGGCCGCACGGGCTACTACGCGCTCGAGAGCTGGGGCATTCTCGACGAGGCGGCCTTTCTGCGCTTCATGGACGAAAAACTCGAAGAACTCCACGGCGGGGAGCACGAAAAGGCATGACCACACCACCCCCATCCTCCAAGCACGGCTTTCGGGCGATCCCGCTCGAAGACTTCGACTGGGAGGCGGCCCGCCACTTCGCCCGCACGAACGGCACGAGCGTCGAAGAGGCTCTCTTCGAGTACACGCGCGAGCAGTACGTGAATCAGCTCCTTACCGAATGGCAAAGCGCGTCGCAGATTTTTTGCCGCTTCATCGAACGTATGGCGCCCCACGCGTCGCCCGTCGAGATCGTCCTTGCGCTGCGCGAGACCGCCAAAACCTACGACGACCTCGTGACGGCGGGGCTTCTGATGCGCGACGGCGTGAAGCTGCTCTTTCTCGTCAACGAACTTGCCAGCCTCATTCTCAGCCGGCAGGAACTGCGGGAAGAGGAGGAAAAGGCCGCCCGCACGAAAAACGAGGCGGCGCTGCGCTTCGCGCTTTTTGAAAAACTCCTCCCCAAACCCCTCTACGGTCTCATCGTGAGAAACGCGCACTGCGCAACCGACTGGCACAAATTTTTCCCGGGTGTCTGACCTTCGCGCTCCCGCCTTCAACGCACGGCATCATCCCCGCCGCCGGACGCGACAGTCGCTCGGGCGGCGGATAGCCGACGCCCGAGCGGTTTCTTTTCGAAAAGATCCGCCCCCACTCTCCTTACGCAGGTTGTTATTTTTTTTCCAACATCCCATCACAAGCGGCTTTTGAGCCGCTTTGTCGCATTTCGTTTTTCTTTTTTAAGAATTCAATAGCCGATACGGTTTTCATCATTCACGGTCTTTTTCGCCGCCCACGGGGAGGGACCGCCGTTCCCTTTCCTTATGGTTATCCCTAAGTCCAAGACGTTCTTTACGAACGCAACGCCGCCCTCCGTCGGGCGCCCTTTCTCTCTCACTTTCGGAGGCCACTTCGCAATGAGCAATCAATCGTTGGAACCTGCTTTTCACCGCCACCTGCCAGGCCGCATCCTTTCCCGGGAAATCCGTGAGCAGGCTCTCGAACTCTTCGAGCAGGGGCTCGGTCACAAGTCGGTGGCGAAGCGCCTGGCGATTTCCCCGCACACGACGCGCGACTGGGGACGCGCCTTCCGCGAAAACCGCTTCTTCCCGACCGTATCGAAGCACCTCTACTGCTATGACGACGATGCCAAGTCGGCCGTCTGGGATCTTTCGCTCAAGGGCTTCACCATCAGTGAAATTGCCGAAAAGACACACATCAGTCGCAGCACCTGCTACGCCTGGATCCGTGCGAAACGGGACGCGAACGCCCGCCGTACGAGCTGAATGACCGAAAGAGGCCGGCGCCGCATCAAAGCGCCGGCCCTTTTCGTTCACAGGCCTTCCCCTGGCGGAAGAGGGCGCACCGTGCGAGAAGGTCTCGGATTTGCGACTCTGTAACACACTTGCCACCAACAAGTGTGTTGCGGGAGTGTGCAAAATTTTGTGTCTGTCAGGTCCTGGATGGGGGAGAGAGAAATCTCTCCCCCTCTTTTTTAACGTAGTGTGACCGCTTTTGGCGCACCGGGCGCCAACGGGCGCTCGCCACCACGTCCGAGTAGCTCCGCCCGGTCGATCGGCTAGAATGGTCGAACGGGCCAAGAGCGCCCCGCAGGTCCTCCGCTCGTTTTATCCCTTCTTCGAGAAGGAAAGGATTCTCCCTTGAAGCGTCTCATCCGTTGGCTTTTCGTGGCCGTACTGAGCCTCCCGCTTGCCGCACAGAGCGTCGTGCTCAACGCTCCGCGCGACGTGGAGGAATATGCGGAAAAGACGCTCTTTACGGCCTTCGGAGGACGCAGTCCCCGCACGCTCGATCCGCAGCGATCTTACTCGTCGGACGAAACGGCCTACACCTACGGCATTTACGAGCCGCTCTATCAGTACCACTACCTGAAGCGCCCCTACACGCTCGTGCCCCGCACGGCGGTGCGCGTGGTGGAGCCGCGCTACTTCGATGCGAAGGGCAGGGAACTCCCCGTCGACGCCCCCGCCGAAGCGATCGCCGTTTCCGTCTACGACATTCCGATTCAAAAGGGAATCCGCTTTGCGCCGCACCCGGCCTTCGCGAAGGACCGGAACGGAAACTTCCTCTACCACGACCTTTCCTACGAAGAGGCAAAGACAAAGAGGAAGCCCGGCGACTTCGCCGAGCGCGGCACGCGCGAACTCACCGCGCACGACTACGTGCACGGCATCCGCCGCATCGCAAGTCCCCGCGTCGTGAGTCCCATTCTCGGGACCATGAGCGACCATATCGTGGGGCTTGAGGACCTCGCCAGGACGCTTCGCGAACAAGACCGGCTTCTTCGGGAGAAAGTTGGCAACGACGCCTATCTCGACATCGACGGCGTCCCCTTTGAAGGGGCCGAAGCGCTCGACGACCACACGCTTCGCATCCGCGTCAAGGGGAAGTACCCGCAGTTTTCCAACTGGCTCACCATGGCCTTTTTCGCACCCGTTCCGTGGGAGGCGGAGAAGTTTTATTCGCAGCGGGGCTTTCAGGAGAACAATTTCACGCTCAACACCTGGCCCGTCGGCACCGGCCCCTTCATGATGAGCGTCTTTGAGGAAAACCGCCGGCACGAAATGGTGAAGAACCCCCTCTTCCGCTTCGTCCCCTACCCGTGCGAAGGAGAAGCCGAGGACAAGGAAAAGGGGTATCTCGCAGCCTGCGGCAAACCGTTGCCGCTTGTCGAGCGCGTCGTCTTTGAAATCGAAAAGGAGGCGGTGCCGCTTCAGACGAAATTCCTTCAGGGATACTACGACAGCCCCTCGATCGACCGCGTCGACACGGGGCTCGGCTACCTCACCGCGATGGCGGACAGTCCCGAAAAGCTTGCGCTCTACACGAAAAAGAACCTGCGCTTTCCCGAAACGGTCGAGGCGAGCTTCTGGTACTTGGGCTTCAACTGGCTTGATCCCGTCCTCGGGGGCGGCAAGACCCCCGAAGAGGCGCGGCGCGCAAGACTTCTTCGCCAAGCGATTTCGATTGCTGTCGACTGGGAGGAAAACATCGCGATCTTCCAGAAAAACCAGGGCATTCCCGCACACGGTCCGTTGCCGCCGGGGCTCTTTGGCTGGCGCGACGACGGTCCCTCGGCCTTCAATCCGGTCGTCTACCGAAAGACGGAGGAGGGCCGCGTCGTACGCCGCTCCATCGAAGACGCGAAGGCGCTCTTGAGGGAGGCGGGTTATCCCGACGGACGCGACGCACTCACCGGCAAGCCCCTCATTCTCTCCTTTGACTACCAGAACGCCGCGCAGGGGTCCAAAGCCTATCTCGAGTGGTATCAGCGGCAGTTCGCCAAACTCGGCATTCAGCTCGACATCCGCGCCACCGACTACAACCGCTTTCAGGACAAAATGAACCGCGGCGCCGCGCAGATCTTTCTCTGGGGCTGGGTCGCGGACTATCCGGACGCGGAGAACTTTCTCTTTCTCTTCTACGGTCCCAACGGCAAGGTGAAGCACGGCGGCGAAAACGCCGGCAACTACGAAAATCCCGCCTTCGACCGAGCGTTCGAGCGCATGAAGTGGCTCGAAGACGGTCCCGAGAAGGCGCGGGCGATCGACGAGATGATCCGCATCCTCCAGGAGGACGCCCCCATCATGTTCGGGTACTACCCGAAGGCGGCCGCGGCCTTCCACGAATGGGTCCTGAACGCCAAGCCCACGAGCATGGTGCGCAACTCCCTCCAATACATCGGCGTCGACGAAGCGCTTCGCGCCGAACGCATCCGGGAGTGGAACCGCCCGGTTCTCTGGCCCCTTCTTCTCATCGTGCCGATCGCGTGGATTTTCGTTCGGGCGCTTCGCGCCGAAGCGAGACGCCGTGAGGAGCGCCGCGCCAAACCGAGTCCGGAGGAGAAACGATGATCGCCTATCTTTTCCGACGGCTCTTTTACGGAGCGCTCATTCTCCTCGGGGTGAACCTTCTCACCTTCCTTCTCTTTTTCGCCGTGAACACCCCCGACGACATGGCGCGTCTTGCCTTGGGCGGCAAGCGCGTCTCGGTCGAGTCGATTGAAGCCTGGAAGAGCGCCCACGGCTACGACCTGCCGCTCTTTTGGAACGAAAAGGCCCAGGGGACGGAAAGCGTGACGAAGACGATCTTCTGGACGCGAAGCGTTCCGCTTCTCTCCTTTGACTTCGGGATGAG
This sequence comes from uncultured Sutterella sp., assembly GCA_900543805.1. Lineage (GTDB taxonomy): Bacteria > Pseudomonadota > Gammaproteobacteria > Burkholderiales > Burkholderiaceae_F > Sutterella > Sutterella merdavium. The sequence continues at coordinate 12,703 of UQTE01000005.1, read as the reverse complement.
CGATTCGGGCCGCGACATCACGACGGAAATCAAGACGCGCATGGTCCCGTCGCTCCTTCTCGCCGTGCCGACCTTCCTTTTGGGCGTGATCACGGTCGTGAGCGTGTCGCTCCTCGTCGCGCTCCTCCGGGGGACGCGCCTTGAAAAGGGCGCGATCGCCGCGGCGGTCGCCCTCATGTCGATTTCGAGCCTCTTTTACATCATCACGGGGCAGTGGCTCTTCGGGAAGGTGATGCAGCTCGTTCCGGTCTCGGGCTGGAGCGACGGCCCGGGCTGCGTCGCCTTTCTCGCGCTTCCCGTCGCGATCGGCGTCTTCGCGCAGTTGGGCTCGGGCACGCTTCTCTACCGCGCGATGTTTCTTGAGGAACTCAACAAGGACTACGTGCGCTGCGTGCGCGCCAAGGGAATCACGGAAACGCGGATTCTCTTCGGGCACGTCCTTCGCAACGCCTCGCTTCCGATCGTCACCTCGACCGTCGCCGTCATTCCGTCGCTCTTCATGGGAAGCCTCATCATGGAGAGCTTCTTCGGGATTCCCGGACTCGGAAGCTACACGATCGACGCCGTCAACGCCCAGGACTTCTCCGTCGTGCGCGCCATGGTCTTCCTCGGAACGATCGCCTACATCGCGGGGCTCATTCTGACCGACGTCGTCTACACCTGGGTCGATCCCCGCATTCGACTCACGAACCGCTAAGGAGCCGCCATGATCGTATTTCTCCCGACCGACGGCGTGATGCTCCTTCTTCTCGCGCTTCTCCTTCTCACGGTGCGCTTCGTGCTGGCGCGTCCGAACCTTCGCGCCCGTTGGCGCGCGGTCTTTGCGGACGCGGGCGCCGCCTCGGCCGCGGTCGTCCTCGCCTTCTTTCTCTCGATCGCAACGCTCGACTCGATTCACTACCGCCCGGAACTGCCGCCCGGCCCCAACGGAGCGCGCGCCTACAGTCCTACGACCGTGTCGGTCTTCGACACGCTCGTCTTCGACGTGCTCGATGCGGCGCATCCCGAGCGCAGTTACTCCGCTCCCTTTGCAATGCGGGAATTCGACAAGACCACCGTCGTCACCGAATCGGGACCCGTGCGGGACTTTCAGCCGCTCAGGATCGCACCCCTCGCCGAAGACGCGTCCTTCTTTCTTCGGAGCCTCGCGGGCGGCGCCGCCGGACTTCTCGCCGCCTTCTCCGTGACAGGACTGCTCATCGCGGTGAAGCGGGGCGAGAAGCGCGCCCTTCTCCGCCGCTTCACGTCGCCTTCGGGCGAGCGCTTTGCGCCCTGGATCACCTTTGCGGCGCTCTGCGTCCTTACGGGCATGACGCTCTCGGTCTGGCCACTTTGTCACCCCTTCGGAACCGACGCCGTCGGCAACGACGTCCTCTACGAAGCGCTCAAGTCGCTTCGCACGGCGATCGTGATCGGGTCGCTCGCGACGCTCGCGACGCTTCCCTTCGCCGTCACGCTCGGCATGGCGGCGGGCTACTTCAAGGGGCGCGTCGACGACGCGATTCAGTACCTCTACACGACGCTCTCCTCGATTCCGAGCGTTCTGCTCATCGCTGCTTCGGTGCTTCTCGTCACGGTCTTCATGGACCGGCACCCCGAGTGGTGGCCGACCGGACTCGAGCGCGCCGACGTGCGGCTTTTTCTCCTTGCGATCATCATCGGGATGACCGGCTGGTCGACGCTCGCGCGCCTTCTGCGCGCCGAAACGATGAAGATCACGGCGCTCGACTACGTTACGGCGGCGCGGGCCTTCGGCGTGCCGCACGCGCGGATTCTGCGCCGCCACGTGCTTCCGAACGTTCTGCACATCGTCCTCATCGTGACGGTTCTCGATTTTTCGGGAATCGTCCTCTACGAGGCGGTGCTGAGCTACGTGGGCGTCGGGGTCGATCCCTCGATGAGCTCCTTCGGCACCATGATCAACGCGGCGCGAAGCGAAATGAGCCGCTCCCCCATGGTCTGGTGGAATCTCGCCGCGAGCTTCCTCTTCATGCTCTCGCTCGTGCTCTCGGCGAACCTCTTTGCGGCGGCCGTGCGCGACGCCTTTGATCCCCGCGCCGCACTCAAGCGAAAGGGAGGCGCAGGATGACAAACGAAACACTCCTTGACGTTCGGGGACTCTCTCTGGAAATCGACACGGACGAAGGGACGCTTGAAGCGCTCTCCGACATCACCGTCGGCCTTCGAAAGGGCGAAACCTTCGCGCTCGTCGGCGAGTCGGGCTGCGGCAAGAGCCTCACAGCGGCGTGCCTCATGCGGCTTCTGCCCGAAAACGCCCGCGTCACCTCGGGCGAAGTGCGCCTCGCGGGCCGGGAACTTCTCACGCTCACCGAACGCGAAATGCGCCCGGTGCGCGGCGCCGGGATCGCCATGATTTTTCAGGAGTCATCCACCGCGCTCGACCCCGTCATGACCGTGGGCGACCAGCTCGTCGAAATGATCCAGGCGCACCGGACGGTGTCCTCGGCCGATGCGAAAAAGGAAGCGCTCGAATGGCTCGAACGCGTCGGCGTTTCCTTGGGCGGCGACGCACTCTCGCGCTATCCGCACGAACTCTCGGGCGGGCAAAAGCAGCGCGTCATGATCGCCATGGCGCTCTCGGCGCGCCCCGCCGTCGTGATCGCCGACGAACCGACGACGGCGCTCGACGTGACGCTGCAGGCGCAGATTTTGAAGCTGCTCAAGGAGCTGCAGAAGGAGAGGGGACTCACCCTCCTTCTCATCACGCACGACCTTGCGGTCGTCAAGCAGACGGCCGATCGTCTCGCCCTCATGTACGCGGGCGAAATCGTCGAGACCGCGACGGTTGCGGACTTCTTCTCATCCCCTCGCCACCCTTACGCGGGGGCGCTGTTGAACGCGCTCCCCGACACGGAACGGAAAAAGACGCTCCATCCCATTGACGGAACGGTCCCGACGCTCGCCCCGCCTCCCCCGGGTTGCCGATTCCGGGCGCGCTGTCCGCGCGCGACCGAAGCCTGCGCGCGCCATCCCGATCTGACGGAGGGACCCCACCCCGTGCGATGCTTTTTCCCGGGCGGAAACCTCTCCGAATCGGCGGAAGAATCTCTTTCTTCGGACCTTCGGGAAAACCGCCCGACGGTGCTTGAAATCGCGAACCTCACGGTAACCTACGGCAGCCGCCTCTGGTGGCGTCCCGACGCCGCCAAACCCGCCGTGCGGGGCGTGTCGCTCACGCTCGCCGAAGGGGAGACGCTCGCCCTCGTCGGCGAATCGGGTTCGGGCAAGACCACGGCCGTCATGGCGGCCTTGGGCCTTCTCGGCCCCAAGGCCCGCGTCACGGGGTCCGTGCGTCTTCTCGGACGCGACGTTCTCGGCGCCTCGGGCGAAAACCTTCGTCTTTTGCGCCAAACCGCACAAATCATCTTTCAGGATCCCTTCTCGTCCCTTGACCCGCGCATGACGGTGCGCGAAACGCTGGAAGAAGGCATGATCGCGCTTCACCCCGAATGGTCTTCCGAGGAACGCCTCGAACGGGTCCGGAAGCTGCTTCGCGAAACGGGTTTGCCGGAAAGCGCGGCCGAGCGTCTTCCGCACGCCTTCTCGGGCGGACAGCGCCAGCGCATCGCCATTGCCCGGGCGCTCTCGGTCGAGCCGCGGCTCATCGTCTGCGACGAGCCCACGTCGGCCCTCGACGTCTCCGTGCAGGCGCAGATTTTGAATCTCCTCTCGCGCCTGCAAAAGAGTTTCGGTCTGAGCTACCTCTTCATCACGCACAATTTCGGCGTCGTTCGGCACGTGGCCGACCGCATCGCCGTCATGCGCGCGGGCGAAATCGTCGAGGAGGGAGAAGCCGAGCGAATCTTCTCCGCCCCGCAGACGGACTACACGTTGGGATTGCTCGCCGCCATTCCAAGACTGTGAACAAAAAAAGAAGAACACCGTTGCGATGTTTCCGCGTCAGCGTTTTGCCGGCCAACAACGAAAATCAAAGGACGGACAAACTCATCGCGATCGAAACCTCGCCGCGCGAGAACATCTCGCCCGAAGATTTCGTGCCGCCGCGAAAATTCCGAGCGCATCGCAAGGACCGTCCCGTCACGCATCTGCGCCTTGACTGCGGACAGACCGTGCAAAGCATGGAAGAAGGGAAGGCCGCGCTCCTCACCGCCTATTCCAGGCAATAAGCCGGCGCCGGGCCCGGAAACCCCGAAGGGCGCGGCGAGCGTTCAGCGATCCTTGGCCGCCAGGAAGAGGACGACGCGGGTGCCGCCCTCGTCCGAAGCGCGCTCGACCGTCACTTCGGCGCCGATGCGTGAAGCGCGTTCGCTCATGATCGAGAGTCCCACGTGGCGGCCCTTTCTCGACTCCACAAGTTTCTCGTCGATCCCCACGCCGTCGTCCTCAACGACGACGCGCAGGTCTTCGTAGTTTTCCACGACGACGTTCACGTGCGAGGCGCGGGCGTGCTTGCGCACGTTGCTCAGAGCCTCCTGAATGATGAAGATCACCTGCACTTTCTGGCGGTCGGTGAGTTCGGGCCCGCGCTCGACGACGCGAAGCGACGCCTCAACGTTCGCCTGCGCCTCAAAGCGGTTGATGACGGTGCGCACGCCGTCGATGAACTTTTCCTTGTGCACGCGCTCGCGGAAGTTGAGCAAGAGTTCGCGCACGTCGTCGTAACACTCCTGCAGACCCGTTCGAATGGCGGCGAGCGATTCGTCGCGCAGGGCGTCGTCCTTCTTTTCGATGGCGCTCGTGAGGAACTGCACCTGAAGGTTGAGGTAGGAGAGCGCCTGCGCGATCGAGTCGTGCAGCCCCCGCGCCATGAGCTGGCGCTCCTGCACGACGGCGTAGAGGCGTTCGCGCTCGTTCAACTGCCCGTTTTCGATCGCGACCGAGAGGTGCGTCACGAGGCTTTCGAGCAACTGCACGCGCGGAATCCCTAGCGTCAAAGGCGAGCGGTAGAGAAGCGCGAGAACGCCGAGCTGCGCGTTCGTCCCGCGCACGGGCACGCAGTAAACCGTCTCGTAGCCCTTGGCGCGAAGCGCCGTGATCATGCGGCGCGGATCGGCGAAGCGAAGCGGGATGCGGATCGTCTCGCCGCGCGCAAGGCACTGCTCGAGAAAGTTCGAGCCGTCCTTGACGCCCTCGAGTTCGGAGACGATGTCGGACTCGACCTCCGACGTGGCCTCGAGCCTCAGGGCGGGCTCCTCTTCACGGCGCAGAAAGAGCGCCGCCGCGTCGGCGTCGAGCGCGCGCTTCGTGCGCTCGACGAAGCCTTCGAGCGTCTCGTTCATCGTGCGCTGGTGCGAGAGAAAGCTCGTCGCCCCGTAGAGGTCTTCGAGCTGACGGTTCTGCACTTCAAGCGCCTCGGTCTTGTCGGCCACTTTCCGCTCGAGGTTGTTGTAGAGGTCCTGCAGGCGGTCGGCCATGTGGTTGAACCCCACGCCGATCAGATTGATTTCGTCTTCGCCGCGCATCGGAAGGCGCTGCGAAAGGCGCCCGTTCGAGAGAAGAAAGATCCCCCGCCCGAGAATTTCGAGCGGATGAATCACCCACTTCACGAGGAGCACCATGATGACGAAGAGGCTCCCTACGGCGAGCACGATCACGAGCCACTGAATCGTCTGCAGCTGCGAGAGGTAGTCGTTGCGGCGCTCTTCAACCTGGTTCGAGAAGACCGAGAGCCGCTCGACGTAGAGGTTCACCTGCGAGAGGCGGTTCGCCTCGTCCGAGTCGGCGAGAAGAATCGGCATGATGTCGCGCCGCCAGGAGGCTTCGAGTTCGTGCAGGTGCGCTTCGATCTCCGGACTTCTCGGCAGACGCCATTCGCTTCCGGTCAAAAGACGGTTCATCTCGACGTTGAAGGCGTCGATCTCGCTTCGCAGATCGGCGCGCGCCGCGTCGTCATGCGCGAGAAAGCCGCAGCGGTAGGCGTGATGGCGCAGTTCCCCCACGGTTCGCACCGTGGCGGCGCTCGCTTCGAGCGCCCAGTTGAGAAGCATCGTGTAGCCCACCGACACGACGATGAAGCTCACCCACAAAAGCGTGAGAAGCAGAAGTCGCGTCGAAAGACTCGTGAAGGCGCGGAGAATTCGTTGCATGCCGATTCGTCAGAAGAGTTTGGGTTCCGGATCGTCGCAGATTTCGATCTTGAGGCCCCCTTCGGTCGGCGCCTCGGGTTCGGGGTCGCCCGCCACCGCCTCGACGGCTTCGGCCTTCCAGGTGAGCGGCAGAGTCTTCCCCTTGCGGGCGCGCTTGGCGATGTAGTCGCCGATCGCGCGGCGTCCGAGGAGCTGTTCGCGGGCCTTGCCGCCGCGGCCCGTGCCGCGCACGAGAAGACCGCGGTCGTTGACGGCCGTGACCGTGAGAAGTTTCGCGTCTTCGTCGAGGCCCATGAGCATGACGCCCTTGCCGCCCGCGGAGAGGAGGCGCACTTCGGAGGCGTCGAAGACCAAGAGCCGGTTCTTCGACGCAAGGCAGGCAAGAAGCGGATTCGCCTCGTCGAGCGCCACCATGCCGAGGAGAACGCTTCCGTCTTCGGGCTTGAAGAAGGCCTTCCCGGCGCGCGGACGCGCCACGAGGTCGGACGTGCGGCACACAAGTCCCAGACCGTTGTCGGCGTAAAGGAGCACGCGCGACTTTTCGTCCGCCGCCGCCCAGGCGACGATTTCGCCGCCCTTTTCGAGGTCGATGAAGGCCGAAAGCGGCTGGCCGTCCGAGCGGCCGCCCGGGAGCGCCGAGACCGCGATCGTGTAGCTTCGGCCCGTCTGCGAGAGCGCGCAGATCGAGTCCGTCGTGCGGCACTCGATTTTCTTCAGGACGGCGTCGCCCACGCGCAGGTTGAGGGCGGAGAGGTCGTAATCGTGGCCCGAACGGGTCGTGAGGAACCCCTTTTCGGTGATGATCACCGTCACGGGACTCGAGGGAACGGTCGCTTCGTTCTGGGCGACGCGCGCCTCTTCGATGAGCGTGCGGCGGTCGTCGCCGAACTTCTTGACGGCGTCGTCCACTTCGCGCGCCACCTGACGGCGAAGCAGCGCTTCGCTCCCCAAGAGGCGCTCGAGCTTGCGGCGTTCCGTTTCGAGCTCGTCTATTTCCTTTTCGATCGCGATCGCGGCGAGCTTGGCGATCTGGCGCAGACGCATCTCGAGAATGTCCTCGGCCTGGCGGTCCGAGAGCGGGAAGGCCTCCATCAGGGCCTTCTTCGGTTCGTCGGCGTGGCGGATGATCTCGATCACGCGGTCGATGTTGAGGAGAATGAGCCGGCGCCCTTCGAGGACGTGCAGGCGGTCGTTCACGTCGTCCAAACGCGCCTGCGAACGGCGCCGCACGGCGTTCAATCGGAAGGACACCCATTCGCCCAGGATTTCCATCAGGCCCTTCTGACGGGGCTTGCCGTCGATCCCGAGCATGACGAGGTTCACCGACACGTTCGACTCAAGCTTCGTCTGCGAGAGAAGGGCCGAGACGAACTCTTCGCGGTTCACGCGCGACGTGCGCGGCTCGAAGACGAGCCGCACGGGGACGTCGCGCCCCGACTCGTCGCGGGCGCGGTCCAGGAGCGCGAGAAGCGCGGTTTTCGCCTGAATCTGTTTGGGGGAGAGACTCTTCTTTCCCTTCGGAACCTTCGGGTTCGTGATGTCGTCGATTTCGCTCAGGACCGAGGCGGACGACGCTTCGGGCGGGAGTTCGTCAAAGACGAGCTGCCACTGTCCGCGCGCCATCTCTTCGAAGTGATAGCGGGCGCGCACGGTGATCTTGCCTCGGCCCGTGCGGTAGGTGTCGCGGATGACGTCGGGCGACGAGATGATCTGGCCGCCGCAGGGGAAGTCCGGCCCGGGGAGCTTTTCGAGCACTTCCTCGAGGGTCGCCTCGGGCTTTTCAAGGAGAAGCTTCACGGCCTCGGCCGTTTCGCGCAGATTGTGCGAGGGAATCGACGTGGCCATGCCGACCGCGATCCCCGAGGAGCCGTTCAAAAGCACGAAGGGAAGCTTCGCGGGGAGTTCCACGGGTTCGCGGAAATTGCCGTCGTAGTTGGGCACGAAGTCCACCGCCCCGCTTTCGACTTCGTCGAGGAGGAGTTCGGCGATCGGCATCAGGCGCGCTTCGGTGTAGCGCATGGCGGCCTGACTGTCGCCGTCTCGCGAGCCGAAATTGCCCTTCCCGTCGATCAGGGGATAGCGGAGCGAAAAATTCTGCGCCATGCGCACGAGGGCGTCGTAGACCGACTGGTCGCCGTGCGGGTGGTATTTGCCGAGCACGTCGCCCACCACGCGGGCGGACTTCACGGGCTTTTTGCCCGCCGAAAGCCCCATCTTGTACATGTCGATCAGAATGCGGCGCTGCACGGGCTTCTGACCGTCGGACACGTCGGGGAGCGCGCGGCTCTTCACGACCGACATGGCGTATTCGAGATAGGCGCGGCTCGCGTAGCGCGCGAGCGTCAACTGTCCCTCCTCCTCTTCGTCGCCCGTCATGGCGGCGCTGACGGGATCGAACCCCGACCCCGGCGCAACTTCCTCGGACGCTTCGTCCGTTTCATCCGAAGCCTCGGCGTCTTCCGCCGCCTCGGCCTCCTCTTCGGAGGTTTCGTCGGGCGTTTCGCCGGACGCTTCTTCGGACGGCGCTTCGTTCGTCCCTTCGGCAACCTCTTCGGCGACCGCGACCGGCACTGCCGGCGCCGCGTCCGTCGCCTGCGCCTGCGACTCTTCGGCCTGCGCTTCGGGGAGATCGTCTTCGTAGACGAGATCGATCGAATCGAAGAGGCCTCCCAAGGCGTCCTCGTCCATGCCCTGCTTTTTCTTCGTCATCTTGTGTCTCTTTTCTGCGTTCTTACACGTCGAGCTCGGCCCGATCGCCCCAGGTTTCCATCCACACGCGTCGGCCCGCGGCCGACTTCGAGCCCATCAGAAGGGTCATCACGCGGCGCGTGTCTTCGTTCGAGAAGGATCCGATCCCGACGGGGAGCAATCGACGCGTCTCGGGCGAGAGAGTCGTCTCCGCCAACTGATCGGCTTCCATTTCGCCCAGACCCTTGAAGCGCGAGATGACGAGCTTTTCGGCGTCGTAGCCTTCCTTTTTGAGGAGTTCGATCGTGCGGTCGCGTTCGCGGTCGTCGAGGCAGTAGATCTTTCGCTCCTTCTTCTTGCCGCGCGGCGGCACGTCGACGCGGTAGAGCGGCGGCATCGCCACGTACACGTGACCGAGCTCGATGAGCTTCGGGAAGTGACGGAAAAAGAGCGTGAGAAGCAGAACCTGAATGTGGCTTCCGTCCACGTCGGCGTCCGAGAGAATGCAGATCTTGCCGTAGCGAAGCCCCTTGAGGTCGGGGTCGCCGTGCTGCGGATGCGGATCCACCCCGATCGCCGCGGCGATGTCGGCCACGGTTTCGCTCGCGAAAACGCCGTTCGTGTCGGTGTCCCAGGTGTTGAGGATCTTCCCGCGGATCGGGAGAATCGCCTGAAATTCCTTGTCGCGCCCCGACTTCGCGGAACCGCCCGCGGAGTCCCCTTCGACGATGAAGAGTTCGTTGCGGGTGATGTCGTCCGTTTCGCATTCGGTGAGTTTGCCCGGGAGCACCGTCACGGTGCCCGCCTTCTTCTTGGCGTGCTTGGCGGCCTGACGCTGACGCGTCTGCGCCTGACTCAAAAAGAGTTCGGCAAGCTTCTTGCCTTCTTCGACGTGGTCGTTGAGCCAAAACTCGAACTGCGCGCGCACGAAGCTCGAGACGAGCTTCAGGGCGTCGCGGGACGTGAGCTTTTCCTTCGTCTGGCCCTGGAACTGCGGGTCGAGACTGCGCGTCGCGAGAATGAAGTTCGCGCGGCTCCAGACGTCTTCGGCGAGCACCTTCACGCCCTTCGTCTGCAGACCGTGCACCTCCATGAAGGCCTTGACGGCCTGAAAGAGGCCGTCCTTCAAGCCCGATTCGTGGGTGCCGCCCTGCGGGGTCGGAATGAGGTTCACGTAGCTCTCGCGCACGAGCGCGCCGTCGGCCGTCCAGACGACCACCCATTCGGCGCCTTCGCCCCGGGCGAAGCCTTCGGCTTCGTCCTCGGCAAAGCCCTTCGCTTCGAAGGGTTCGGCCACCGCCTCGCCCGTGAGTTCGGAGAGAAGGTATTCCTTCAAACCGCCGTCGTAGCGCCAGACGGTCTCTTCGCCGCGCTTTTCGTTTTTGTAGCGCACCTCGCAGTCGGGGAGCAGCACCGCCTTCGAGCGCAGGAGACGCACGAGCGCCGCCTCGGGGATCTCGGGGCTGTCGAAATACTTCGGATCGGGCCACACCGTCACGCGGGTGCCCGTGCGGCTCTTGGGCCGGGGCGACGGACGCTTTTCAATCGGCCCCTGCGGAAAGCCGTCCGCAAAGGTGAGGGTCGACTCCTCGCCGTCGCGCCAGACGGTCACCACCATTTTGCGCGAGAGGGCGTTCGTCACCGAAACGCCGACGCCGTGCAGGCCCCCCGCAAAGGAGTAGGGGCCCGAGCCGTCGGTCTTGGCGAACTTCCCGCCCGCGTGCAGACGCGTGAAGACGAGTTCGAGCACCGAAATGCCCTCCTCCTCGTGAATCCCCGTTGGAATCCCGCGGCCGTCGTCTTCGATGGTGACGGCGCCGTCGGCGGCCACCGTCACGTCGATGCGGCTGCCGAAGCCGTTCTGGACTTCGTCGGTCGCGTTGTCGAGCACTTCCTGGATGATGTGCAGGGGATTGTCGGTGAGCGTATACATGCCCGGGCGCTGCTTGACGGGTTCGAGCCCCTTCAACACCCGAATGGAATGCGCGTCGTACGCTTCACGTGTCTTCGTTTGAGCCATGTTGGGATGAGTCTCTTCTTTTTTCCGAAAGCGTCTATTGTAACAAAGCTGTGCGGCGTCACCGCCGCAGAGACGTCCCGACGCCCTCGCTCGACACACTTCGAGTCCGCTACAATCAAAGGATTCACTCATTTTTCACGGGACAGGCATGGCCAAATACACCTTGGGTTTCGACGCCGGTACGCAGAGCGTCAAAGTCGCCGTTTACGACGAAGCGATGCAGTGCGTCGCACAGAAAAGCTACCCGACGACCCTCACCTATCCGCAGCCGGGCTGGGTGCAGATGGACGTTGAGGAATACCTCGCGCTTACGATCCGCGCCGCCCGCGACGTGACGGACGAAATGAAGGAAAAGGGGCTCAACCCCGCCGACATCGCGGCCGTCATGGGCGACGGCGTCATCTGCGGGATCGCGGGCGTGGACGCCGAAGGCCGCGCCGTCACCCCCTACATCAACTATCTCGACAGCCGCACGACCGAAGACGTCGAAGCGATCACGGCGATGGGGCTCGACATCTGGGCGCGCGAAACGGGCAACCCCCAGCCCTCCCCCATGTTCCCGGCGATGTTCGCGCGCTGGTTCCTCAAGAACTGCTCCGAAGAAGTCCGCGGCAAGATCGTGAAGTTCGTTCACGACGCCCCCTTCATCCTCATGCACTTTGCGGGCCTCAAGGGCAAGGACGCCTTCATCGACTGGGGCACCATGTCGGGCTGGGGCCTCGGCTACAAGGTCGAGGAAAAGGTCTGGTCCGACGAGCAGCTTGAAATCCTCGGCATCGATCCGAAGTACATGCCCCGCATCGTCAAGCCCTGGGACCGCGTCGGCACGCTTTGCGAAGAAATCGCGCGTCAGACGGGCCTTCCCGCCGGCATTCCCGTTCTGGCGGGTGCGGGCGACACCATGCAGTCGATGTTGGGGAGCGGCATCTTCGAAGCAAACCGCGGCGTCGACGTCGCGGGGACCTGCGCGATGTTCTGCGTCTCCACGAAGGGGATCGTTCCTGAACTCTCCCGCCCCGGGCTCGGCCTCATCTTCAATTCGGGGACGCTCCCCGACACCTATTTCTACTGGGGCTTCGTGCGCACGGGCGGATTGTCGCTGCGCTGGTTCAAGGACAACGTCGCGCAGCATTCTGAGAGCGGCGAACACTACCGCAAGATGAGCGAGGAAGCCGCCAAGGTGCCCGCGGGCGCCAACGGCGTTCTCTTCCTTCCCTACCTCACGGGCGGCACGGGCGAAGAAAAGGACGCGAGCGGGTGCTTCCTCAACATGACGATGGACGACGATCAGTTCGTCATGTGGCGCTCGGTCCTCGAAGCGATCGCCTACGACTACCGCGAACTCGCCGCGGCCTACCGTTCGGCGGGCGTCAACCTCGACCGCATCACCGTGACGGAGGGCGGCAGCCGCGACGCGCTCTGGAATCAGATCAAGAGCGACATGCTCGAAGCGACCGTCGTCCGTTACCGGAACGCCGGCGGCGCCGTCCTCACGAACGCGCTCTTTGGCGCCTGGGCCACGAGCGACCGCGCGGGCGACGTCTCCGCGATCGTCGAACTTCTTTCGAAGGCGATCGTCGAGGACGCCGAATACAAGCCCGATCCCGAAACGTCGCGCCTTTACGAAAAGATCGGCGCGATGCGCGCGAAGCTCATCCGCGAAGACATGCGCGAAGCCTTCCGCAACCTCGTCGCGATCCGCAATCTCTGAGGCTTGTCATGACGGAGCGCTTCGTCCGAACCGTTCTAGGTCCCTTACGTCTCGAAGAGGACAAGGGAGCGCTCACGGCGCTCGAACCCGTCGACCGTCTCCCCGAAGGAAAAGCCTTCGGAGGAGCGTCGACGGAACTTCTTCTTCATACGGAAAAAACGGAGGCTTCGGGGATACATGTGGGTGAAAAACAGCCCGCTATCCCCGCAAATCTTA
>UQTE01000004.1 GCA_900543805.1 uncultured Sutterella sp. | reverse complement strand
AACCAGCGACCTGCGGATTAACAGTCCGTCGCTCTACCGACTGAGCTATCGGGGAGTACTCGGAAACGTTGTCGGTACGTTTCCTCCAAATTGTGCTTGGCTCCCCGAGCTGGGCTCGAACCAGCGACCTGCGGATTAACAGTCCGTCGCTCTACCGACTGAGCTATCGGGGAGTACTCGGAAACGTTGTCGGTACGTTTCCTCCAAATTGTGCTTGGCTCCCCGAGCTGGGCTCGAACCAGCGACCTGCGGATTAACAGTCCGTCGCTCTACCGACTGAGCTATCGGGGAATCAAGGACACAAAGTATATCTCATCCATCAGAAAAAAGCAAGGGTGCGATGAAAAATAAATCGAAAATTTTTCATCGGCCCTTTGCAATCCGCAAATCGTCCCCATATAAAGGAGATCTGGTCCCACTTCCGAGATCGAGGAGACGCCCTTGGCCGAAGTCGTTCGTTATCCGAATTCGCCCTTTTCGCTCTACATGCCTTTCCCGCCCGCAGGCGATCAACCGCAGGCGATCGAGAAGCTGTGCGCGGGGCTTGAGGCGGGCGTGGCTTGTCAGACGCTACTCGGCGTGACGGGGTCGGGGAAGACCTATACGATGGCCAACGTCATCGCTCGAGCGGGCGTGCCCGCCATCATCCTCGCGCCGAACAAGACGCTCGCCGCGCAGACCTATTCGGAAATGCGCGAGTTCTTCCCGGAGAACGCCGTCGAGTACTTCGTCTCCTACTACGACTTCTATCAGCCCGAGGCCTACGTGCCCGCGCGCGACCTCTTCATCGAAAAGGACGCGGCGGTGAACGAGCACATCGAGCAGATGCGTCTCGCGGCGACAAAGTCGATTCTCGAGCGCCGCGACACGATCATCGTGGCGACGGTTTCCTCCATCTACGGCATCGGCGCGCCCGAAAGCTACACGGAAATGCGCTGCATTCTCCGGCGCGGAGACGCCCGCACGCAGCGGCAGCTCATCTCGCAACTCGTTCGCATGCAGTACCGCCGCACCGACACCGAGTTCGTGCGCGGAACCTTCCGCGTGCGGGGCGACACGATCGACGTCTTCCCGGCCGAACACGCCGAGAGCGCCGTGCGGGTGGAGCTCTTTGACGACGAAATCGACGCGATTCTTCTCTTTGATCCGCTCACCGGGCGGATCGAACAGAAGGTGAACCGCTTCGTCGTCTACCCTGCGAGCCACTACGTGACGCCGCGCGAAGAAATTCTGCGCGCAATCGAATCGATCAAGGTCGAATTGAAGGAGCGTCGCGCGGAACTTCTCGAAGAAGGAAAGCTTCTCGAAGCCAAGCGCCTCGAGGAGCGCACGCGCTTCGACCTCGAGATGCTCGATCAGGTGGGCTTTTGCAAGGGGATCGAAAACTACTCGCGGCATCTGACGGGGCTCGCTCCGGGCGTGGCGCCTCCGTGCCTCATCGACTATCTTCCCGCCGACGCGATCATGTTCTTTGACGAGTCGCACGTCATGATGGGGCAGTTGGGCGGCATGTACCGCGGCGACCGCGCGCGAAAGGAGACGCTCGTTCAGTACGGCTTCCGTCTTCCCTCGGCGCTCGACAACCGTCCGCTTCGCTTCGACGAATTCGAGCGCAAGATGCGCCGCAGCATCTTCGTTTCCGCCACGCCCGCCGACTACGAACTCGAGCGTTCGGGCGGCGAAGTGGTCGAACAGGTCGTTCGTCCCACGGGGCTCGTGGACCCGGAAGTGGAGGTGCGTCCCGCCGTCTCGCAGGTGGACGATCTTCTCTCCGAAATCAGCGAGGTGACGAAGAAGGGCGAGCGCGTCCTCGTGACGACGCTCACGAAGCGCATGGCCGAGGATCTCACGGACTTCCTCTCCGAGCACGGCGTGAAGGTGCGCTATCTCCACTCCGACATCGACACGGTCGAGCGCGTGGAGATCATTCGGGACCTGCGTTCGGGCACCTTCGACGTCCTCGTCGGGATCAACCTCCTGCGCGAAGGCCTCGACATTCCGGAAGTGTCGCTTGTGGCGATTCTGGATGCGGACAAGGAAGGTTTTCTGCGAAGTGACCGCTCGCTCATTCAGACGATCGGGCGCGCCGCGCGCAACCTGCACGGCCGCGCGATCCTTTATGCCGACCGGATCACCGACAGCATGAAGCGCGCGCTCGACGAAACGAATCGCCGCCGCGTGAAGCAGCAGACCTTCAACGAGGAGCACGGGATCGTCCCGCGGGGCGTCAAGAAGGAGATCCGCGAGATCATCGACGGCGTCTACCGCGGTCCCGACGTGCCCGCGCCCGCAATCGAGGCGCCGCGCGACGAAAAGGAACTCGCACGGCGTCTGCGCGCGCTTGAGGAGCAGATGATGGTGCACGCCAAGAACCTCGACTTCGAAAAGGCCGCGCGCCTTCGCGAGGAACTCATGGCGCTTCGACGCGAGGCCTTCGGCGCGAGCGCGGCGACTTGAGGCGCGCAAAGAATACCCTCTCGTTGCGAATCGCGCTCTAGGCAGAAAGCGACAAGTGCGGTAGGATATTGGGGATGTTTTTGGGACCTTCCGTTTTTTCCGAAGCGAGAACTGATTTTCCCTCAGAGAATAAGAGATTACAGTGATTAAGATTTTGTTTGTGTGTACCGGCAACATTTGCCGCAGTCCGACGGCCGAGGCGATTTTCCGTCGGATGGTCCGTGAAGCGGGTTTCAGCGACGTGATTGACTCGGACAGCGCGTCGACGACGGCTCATCATGAGGGAGAAACACCGGATTCGCGCGCCCAGCTCGCCTGCCGCAAGCGCGGGCTCGACATTTCGCAGCACCGTGCGCGCCAGATCCGTCCGGAAGATTTCGAAGAGTTCGACCTGATCCTCGCCATGGACTGGGAAAACCTCACCGAACTGCAGCAGCGCTCGCCCGCCTGCTACCATCACAAGATTCAGCTTCTGATGCGCTACGCCAACGACTACGACGCGGCGGTGGTGCCCGATCCCTACTACGGCATCAACGAGGGCTTCAACCTCGTGATCGAGTATTGCACGGACGCCTGCAACGGTCTCCTTGAGACCCTCGAAAAGAAGGCGAAGCAATTGCAGCGTCAGCGCGGTCTGTGATTTTTGGCGCCTCGGCGCGAGAAGGAAGCCGGAACCTGTGTAAAGATCGGTTTCGGCTTCTTTTTTTCGTCAATAAATCCAATTCCTTACTTGCGCGGTCAAGAACTTTGGCGTAATATCCGAGCAATTCAATCGGGTTTTCCAAAGATCAGCAGAAGGAGGCGTTCGTGAAACTGACGACGAAAGGTCGCTTTGCCGTGACGGCCATGGTGGATTTGGCGCTGCACTTGAGCGAGGCGCCCGTGCGCATCGCGCTCATCGCCGAACGCCAGAACCTTTCGGTGGCGTATCTCGAGCAGATCTTCTGCAAGCTGCGCCGCGCCGGCCTCGTCACGAGCGCCCGCGGTCCCGGCGGCGGCTACCGCCTCGGCGACCTGCCCGAAAACATTTCCGTGGGGCAGATCATCGAGGCCGTCGACGAGGACATCGACGCGACCCAGTGTCACGGAGGCGACACCTGCAAGGGCGGCGCCGCCTGTCTGACGCATCATCTTTGGGAAGATCTCAACCGCGTCACGTCGGACTTTCTCTCCCGCGTGACGCTCGCCGACATGGTTCGCCGCAACGAGGAGCGCGCCGCCCGCAAGGAAGCGCACGTTTCCGCCGACATTCCGGTTCGGCGCCGCAACTGATTTGTTTTGACCCAGACCATTACTGATCGTGCAGCGCCCGCTGACGCTGTCACCTCCTAAGGAGCTTCGATACTCATGAATAAGCCCGTGTACTTGGACTACTCTGCCACGACCCCGGTGGATCCGCGCGTGGTGGACAAAATGGTGCCGTACCTCTACGAGCGTTTCGGCAATCCCGCGTCCCACAGCCATGCCTACGGCTGGGAAGCCGAAAAGGCCGTGGAAGAGGCCCGCGGTCACGTCGCCGCCCTGATCGGCGCCGATCCGCGCGAAATCGTCTGGACCTCGGGCGCGACCGAAGCCGACAACCTCGCCCTCAAGGGGATCGCGCACTTCTACAAGGAAAAGGGCCGTCACCTCATCACGGTGAAGACCGAACACAAGGCGATTCTCGACTCGATGCGCCACCTCGAAACGGAAGGCTTTGAAGTCACCTACCTCGACGTGGAGGAAAACGGTCTTCTCGACCTCGAAAAGCTCAAGGCCGCGATCCGTCCCGACACGATCCTCATCTCCGTCATGGCGGTGAACAACGAAATCGGCGTTGTGCAGGACCTCGTCGAAATCGGCCGCATCTGCCGCGAACACAAGATCTTCTTCCACTGCGACGCCACGCAGGCGCCGGGCCACATCAAGATCAACGTCGACGAATGGAACGTCGACCTGATGAGCCTTTCGGGCCACAAGGTCTACGGTCCGAAGGGGATCGGCGCCCTCTACGTGCGCCGCAAGCCGCGCGTCCGTCTCGAATGCCAGATGCACGGCGGCGGTCACGAACGCGGCATGCGCTCGGGCACGCTCCCCTCGCACCAGATCGTCGGCATGGGCGAAGCCTATCGTCTCGCCAAGGAAGAGTTCGACGTCGAAGTGCCCCGCATCAAGGCGTTGCGCGACCGTCTCTGGGACGGCATCCGCAAGAACATTCCCGAGGTCTACCTCAACGGCGACTGGGAGCACCGTTCGCCCCACAACCTCAACGTGAGCTTCGCCTACATCGAAGGCGAAAGCCTCATGCTCGCCTTGAAGGACATCGCGGTTTCGTCGGGCTCGGCCTGCACGTCCGCGTCGCTTGAACCCTCCTACGTTCTGCGCGCGCTCGGCCGCGACGACGAACTCGCCCACAGCTCGATCCGCTTCACGCTCGGCCGCTTCACGACCGAGGAGGACATCGACTTCGTCGTGAAGACCCTCACGGAAAAGGTCGCGCAGCTGCGCGAAATGAGCCCCCTCTGGGAAATGTTCAAGGAAGGGGTTGATCTCTCGAAGATCAAATGGACGGAACACTGATCACTTATGCAGGGCGCCCTTGAGGCGCCCCTCGGAGACCGCTATGGCTTACAGCGAAAAATTGATGGATCACTATGAGCACCCGCGCAACGTCGGGACGCTCGACAAGAACGCCGACAACGTCGGCACCGGCATGGTGGGCGCCCCCGCCTGCGGCGACGTCATGCGCCTGCAGATTCAGGTGAATGACCAGGGCGTCATCGAAGACGCCAAGTTCAAGACCTACGGCTGCGGCTCGGCGATCGCTTCGTCCTCGCTCGTGACCGAATGGGTCAAGGGCAAGACGCTTGACGAAGCCGGCCAGCTCACGAACAGCCAGATCGCCGAAGAACTCGCGCTTCCGCCCGTGAAGATCCACTGCTCGATCCTCGCCGAAGACGCGATCAAGGCCGCGATCGAAGACTACCGTTCCAAGCAGAAGTAAGGAGGGAAGCATGGCCGTTACGCTTACGGAAGCCGCCGCCCGTCACGTTCAGAAGTACATCGACCGCCGCGGCAAGGGCCTCGGTCTGCGCCTCGGCGTCAAGACGTCGGGTTGCTCGGGGATGGCCTACAAGCTCGAGTTCGCCGACGAAATTCACGACGACGACCAGGTCTACGAAAGCTTCAACGTGAAGGTGATCGTGGACGAAAAGAGCCTTCCTTATCTCGACGGGACGGAACTCGACTACACGCGCGAAGGCCTGAACGAGGGCTTCCGCTTCCACAACCCCAACGAAAAGTCGCACTGCGGCTGCGGGGAATCCTTCCATGTCTGACGTTCGGATGAGTCCCTACGAACTCTTCGGACTGCCCGAAACGTACGTGCTCGACGAGACGCTTCTCGCCGAGCGCCATCTCGCGGCGATGCAGAAGGTTCACCCCGACCGCTTCGCCGACCGTTCGGCTGCCGAACGGCGCGTAGCCGAACAGTGGAGCGCCGTCATCAACGAAGCCTTCGAGACGCTGAAGAGTCCCGTCAAGCGCGCCGTGTGGCTCGCAAAGAAGCGCGGCGCGGAAGTGGAGACCGAGGGGCAGGTGCGCATGCCCGCCGACTTCCTCATGAAGCAGCTCGACTGGCGCGAACGCCTTGAAGAGGCCGACGGCACCGAGCGCGAGGCGCTTCTCGGCGAAGTCGAATCCGAGGCGAAGGCGCTCGAGGCCGCGCTTGAAGCGGCCTTTGACCGGGAGAACGATCCCGTGCGCGGCGCCGATCTCGCCCGCCGCCTTCTCTTCATCGTCAAGTTTTTGCAGGATGCGCGCCGCGCATCGGCTTGAGAACATTTTCTGTCATGGCACTTTTTCAAATTGCGGAGCCCGGTGAGTCGGCCGCCCCGCACGAACACCGTTTGGCCGTGGGGATCGACCTCGGCACGACCAATTCGCTCGTGGCGAGCGTGATCAGCGCGAGCACCGAAGTGATCGCCGACGAGAAGGGCAGGAAGCTCCTTCCCTCCGTGGTCCGCTATCTCGCCGACGGAAGCGTCGTGACGGGAGCCGATGCGCTCGCGGCGGCCGAATCCGATCCGGCCAACACGATTTCCTCCGCCAAGCGTCTGATCGGCCGTCGCCTCGCCGACATCGAACACGCCGAACATCTTCCTTATGAAATCGAAGACGCCGAGGGGATGCTCCGCATCCGCACGGCCGCGGGTCCCAAGACGCCGGTGGAAGTGAGCGCCGAGATTCTCAAGACGCTTCGCGACCGCGCCGAAGCGCGCTTTGGGGGCGAGCCCCTCACGGGCGCCGTCATCACGGTGCCCGCGTATTTCGACGACGCGCAGCGTCAGGCGACGAAGGACGCCGCGCGTCTGGCGAACCTCACGGTGCTGCGCCTTTTGAACGAACCCACCGCCGCTGCGCTCGCCTACGGGCTCGACAACGGCGCCGAAGGGCTCTATCTCATCTACGACCTCGGGGGCGGCACCTTCGACGTGTCGCTTCTCAAGCTCACGAAGGGCGTCTTTGAAGTGCTCGCGACGGGCGGCGATTCGGCGCTCGGCGGAGACGACTTCGATCATCGGGTCTTCTGCTGGGCACTCGAAGAGGTGCGTAAGGAATTCGGCTCGATCGGCATTCTCTCGCAGGAAGAAAAGCGCCGTCTTCTCAACGCCGCCCGCGCGGCGAAGGAAGCGCTTACCGACCACGAAGAGGCGCCCCTCACCGTGACGCTCGCCGACGGGAAGACGACGACCCTCACGCTTACGCGAAAGACCTTTGAAGACCTCACCTGCCACCTCGTTCGCAAGACGATCGACGCCGTGGGCCGGGTTCTTCACGACGCTGACGTCAAGACGGACGACATCCGCGGGATCGTTCTCGTGGGCGGCGCCACGCGCATGCCGGTCATCTCGCAGTGCGTCGAACGCGCCTTCGGACTCAAGCCCCTGAGCGACATCGATCCCGATCAGGTCGTAGCGGTCGGGGCCGCGATGCAGGCCAACAAACTCGTCGGCAACGCTTCGGGCGACGACTGGCTTCTCCTTGACGTGACGCCGCTCTCGCTCGGTCTTGAAACGATGGGCGGGCTCGTCGAAAAGGTGATTCCGCGCAACAGTCCGATTCCGATCGCGCGCGCTCAGGACTTCACGACCTTCCGCGACGGTCAGACCGCGATGGCGATTCACGTCGTGCAGGGCGAGCGAGAAGTGGTGGACGCCTGCCGTTCTCTTGCCCGCTTCGAGCTGCGTGGCATTCCGCCGATGGCGGCGGGCGCGGCCCGCATCCGCGTGACTTTTGAGGTCGACGCCGACGGCCTGCTCTCGGTTTCTGCCCGCGAACAGGAGACGGGCGTGGAAGCGTCCGTCACGGTGAAGCCCTCCTACGGGCTCTCCGACGAAGAAATCGTTCGGATGCTGCGCGACGGCACCGGCTCCGCCGCAGCCGACATGGCGGCTCGCGAACTGCGCGAGCAGCAGGTCGAGGCGCGCCGCCTTCTTGAATCGATTCACGGAGCCTTGAAGGCCGACGGCGATTTGCTTTCGGCCGAAGAACGCGCGCACATCGACGGACTCGTCGAGACGCTCTCGGGGCTCGTCACGTCGGACGACGCGGACGCCATCCGCAACGCGATCGAAACGCTCTCCAAAGAAACCGAATCCTTTGCCGCCCGCCGCATGAACCGTTCGATTCTCGCGGCGCTCGCCGGTCATTCCGTGGATGATTTTGCTTCCGAAGGGAAGGAGTGAACCATGCCTCTCGTTAAAGTTTTGCCGCATGAAGAAATCTGCCCGCAGGGCGTCGAATTCGAAGCCGTCCCGGGCGACAATCTCGCCCGTGCGCTTCTTGCGCACGGGGTCGCGATCGAACACGCCTGCGAATTCTCCTGCGCCTGCTCGACCTGCCACGTCTACGTGCGCGAAGGCCTCGACTCGCTGAACGAGCCCTCCGACAACGAGCTCGACCACCTCGACGCCGCCTGGGGCGCGGGGCTCTACTCGCGTCTCTCCTGCCAGACGACGGTGGGCGAGGAAGACATCACGATCGAAATTCCGAAGTACTCGCGCAATCACGCCAAAGAGCACTGAGGCGAGCGGAACGAAAGAGAAAAGGTCTCCGAACGGCGGTTCGGAGACCTTTTTTACTAGCGGTGTTCGGCGAGCGCCGACCAGGATCGGGCCGCGTCGGGGAGCATTCGTCCCGAACGGATGAGCGAGCGCACCTCTTCGACGCTGAAGGATTCGAAACGCTCGACCTCGCCGTCCCGCGCCGTGAGAACGGGCGGGGTGCTCATGCGGAGCACACGGTTGACCGTGGTTTCAACCAGTCGTCCTTCGGGGACGAGACGGTCTTCTTCGAACCGCGGGCCCTCGGTCAGGGGAAGAGCCTGAAGATCCAGTCCCGCCTCTTCGTACGCTTCGCGAAAAAGGGCCTCGCGCGGGGATTCCTCGCCCGAGAGAAGGCCGCCAACGGGCGAATCCCAGAGCCCCGGACCGATGCGCTTCGTTGCGCTTCGCTTGCCGAGCCAGAAGCGCTCGCCCTCGAGAATCCAGAGCCGCACGCAGACGGTCGGAAGGCCGAGCGGGCGAAAGAGCCGCCGGTCGACGAGCGCGATCGTCTCGTCTCCCGAGCGGAGGGGAAGCTTTTCGCCGAGCGGCGAAAGTTCCGGAAAGAGCGCGAAGAGTCCCGCAAACCAGGCATCTCGTTCGGTTCGAGAGTCCGGGAGAACAAAGCGGCCGTTGGAGAGAAAGCCAGTCTCGAGAAGGCGCTCGGCCGCCCAGTCGGCGGGACGGCCCGCGACGCGGTCTTGCCAGAGCAAAACGGCGCCCCGCCCGTCGGGCGGAAGCGCCGTTTCAGAAGAAACGAAGTTCGTCATCAGGCGAGGTTCGTTTCGGGACGCATGTGCGGGAAGAGTAGCACGTCGCGGATCGTCGAGGCGTTCGTGAGGAGCATCACGAAGCGGTCGATGCCGATGCCGCAGCCGCCCGTCGGCGGGAGACCATACTCGAGCGCGCGGATGTAGTCGGCGTCGTAGTACATGGCTTCGTCGTCGCCGTGGCTCTTGGCGTCGGCCTGGGCCTTGAAGCGGGCGGCCTGGTCTTCCGGATCGTTGAGTTCCGAGAAGCCGTTGGCCGTTTCGCGGCCGGCAATGTAGAGCTCGAAGCGTTCCGTCATCGTCGGATCCGTGTCGGAGGCGCGCGCAAGGGGCGACACTTCGATCGGGAAGTTGATGATGAAGGTCGGCTGGATGAGCTTCGATTCGGCCGTTTCTTCAAAGAGCGCCATCTGCAGGGCGCCGAGGCCGGCGAATTCCGGCTGCGGTTCGCCGAGGCGGGCGAGTTCGGCGCGGAGGAACTTTTCGTCCTGCAGCTCTTCGTCCGTGTAGTGCGGCGCGTAGGTCTTGATCGCTTCAAAGGGCGTCAGACGGGCAAAGGGCTTCGAGAGGTCGATCGTCATGCCCTGGTATTCGATCACGGCGGAACCGGTGGCCTCGATGGCGACGGTGCGCAGGAGGTTTTCCGTGAATTCCATCTGATCGAGATAGGTCCAGTACGTGCAGTAGAACTCCATCATCGTGAATTCGGGGTTGTGACGAACCGACACGCCTTCGTTGCGGAAGTTGCGGTTGATCTCAAAGACCCGTTCGAAGCCGCCGACGACGAGGCGCTTCAGATAGAGTTCCGGCGCGATGCGCAGGTACATGTCCATGTCGAGCGCGTTGTGATGCGTCACGAAGGGCTTGGCGTTGGCGCCGCCCGGGATCGGGTGGAGCATCGGCGTTTCGACTTCGAGAAAGCGGTGCGCGAGCATGTAGTTGCGGATCGAGGCGATCGCCTTCGAGCGCGTGAGGAAGCGCTGGCGCGACTCTTCGTTCATGATGAGGTCGACGTAGCGCTGGCGATAGCACATTTCCGTGTCGCAGAGACCCTTGTGCTTGTCGGGAAGCGGACGGATGTTCTTCGTCATCAGACGCAGTTCGCGCGCGCGGATCGAGAGTTCGCCGCGCTTCGTGCGAAAGAGCGTCCCCTTGATGGCGACGATGTCGCCGAGGTCCCAGGTCTTGAAGTCGGCGTAGGTTTCTTCGCCGACGTCGGCGGGCGTGATGAAGTACTGCATTTCGCCCGTGAAGTCGCGCACGGTGGCGAAGCTCGCCTTGCCCATGACGCGCTTCAACATCATGCGGCCCGAGCAGGCGACTTCGGGAGCGGCAGCTTCGAGTTCCTCGGCGGTCATTTCGCCGTACTTGGCGCGCAGATCGCCGAAGAGGTCTTCGCGATGAAAGTCGTTCGGATAGGCGACGCCCTTTTCGCGCAGGCGAAGAAGCTTGGCGCGGCGTTCCGCGATGATGTGGTTTTCGTCTTCCGCCGCAAGAGCGGCGTTCTGAACTTGTTCTTCGGACATGGTTTCCAAATCCTTGTCTAAATTGATCAGGCGGCGCCGACGCCGAGCTTCAGAGAGGCTTCGATGAACTGATCGAGGTCTCCGTCGAGAACGGCTCCGGTGTTGCCGGTTTCCACGTTGGTGCGCAAATCCTTGACGCGCGACTGGTCGAGCACATAGCTGCGGATCTGGTGACCCCAGCCGATGTCAGACTTCGACTCTTCGAGCTTCGTCTGTTCTTCCATGCGCTTGCGCATTTCGAGCTCGTAGAGCTTGGCCTTCAACTGCTGCATCGCCTTTTCACGGTTGCGGTGCTGCGAGCGGTCGTCCTGGCAGATCGTGATGATGCCCGAAGGAACGTGGTGAATTCGAACGGCCGATTCCGTCTTCTGAATGTGCTGGCCTCCCGCGCCCGAAGCGCGGAAGACGTCGATCTTGAGGTCGGCGGGATTGATCTCGATTTCGATCGAATCGTCGACTTCGGGATAGACGTAGACGGACGTGAACGACGTGTGACGGCGGGCGTTCGCATCAAACGGGCTCTTGCGCACGAGACGGTGAATGCCCGTTTCGGTGCGGAGCGTCCCGTAGGCCCATTCGCCTTCGATAAAGAGCGTGGCGGATTTGATCCCGGCGACGTCGCCGGCGGATTCTTCTTCGAGCGTGACCTTGAAGCCCTTGCGTTCGGCGTAGCGCATGTACATGCGCTCGAGCATGCTCGCCCAGTCCTGGGCTTCAGTGCCGCCCGCGCCCGCCTGAATTTCGAGGTAGCAGTTCGACGAGTCCATCGGCTGGTTGAACATGCGCTTGAATTCGAGCTGAGCGACTTCGCGCTCGATCGCTTCGACGTCCTGACCGACGGCTTCGAGCGTTTCCCAGTCCTCTTCGGCCATGGAAAGTTCAAAGAGGTCGGCCGCGTCGTTCACACCGGCCGTGAGCCGGTTGAAGCTGCCGACGATGTCGTCCAAGAGCTTCTTTTCCTTGCTGATTTCCTGGGCGTGTTTCGGATCGTTCCAAAGATCCGGATTTTCCACTTCCCGGTTTACTTCTTCGAGTCGGCGCGCTTTGCGATCGACGTCAAAGATACCTCCGAAGTTCGATCAGGCGGTGGCGCAGATCTTCCGTCATGTTCTGAATCTGATTGATGCGTTCGACTTCCATGGAAAACTCTCTGGAAGGGGCCGACAAGAAACGTTCGGCTTCCTTCGGGAAAAAATGATGAAAAAAAGAAAGGCCGCCCGGCGAACGGGCGGCGCGGGAACCCCTCATTATAGATGGAAGGGGGTTTTAAGGTCTGAAAAGACTCGGATTGTTGACGAGTGATCAGGATTCAACCGCCTCGACGAGCAACTGAATGAGTCGACGCCCGTTGAACTCATTGATCGTGGGACGGTAGGCAAGGCGCGACGCGGTGAGAAGCGGTGCATTGCGCCGGAAGAAGATCCCTTCGAAGCGCTGGCCGCCGAGTTCGAGAGAAAGCTTGAGGTGCGCGTCTTTCAGAACGGTCTGCCGCACGACGCGGAAGTCGTTGGCAAAGAGCGGCGCTTCAAAGCCCTGTCCCCAGATGCCGTGCTCGAGCGTCTGGCAGAGGCGCTCGGAAATTTCGTCGGGGGCGAGTCCGCCGTCGATCAACACGTTTCGCTCGAAGACGGCCGGATCGGCGTGCTCGGCGACCACGGCCTCGAACGCGCGGGCGAAGCGGTCGTAATCCTTTTCTTGGATCGTGAGACCCGCCGCCATGGCGTGTCCGCCGAAGCGAAGAATGAGGCCGGGCTCGGTCTTGGAGACCAGGTCGAGCATGTCGCGCAGATGAATGCCCGGAATCGAGCGCCCCGAACCCTTGAGTTCGCCCTCGGCCGTGCGGGCGAAGGCGACCGTCGGGCGGTGCACCTTTTCCTTGATGCGCGAGGCGACGAGACCGACGACGCCCTCGTTGAAACTGTCGTCGAGAAGCGAGAGCGCGTGCACGTGCTCGATGTCGGCGGCCGCCACCGCAAGGTCCGCGGCGTGCTGCATTTCCTCTTCGAGTTCGCGTCGTTCCTGATTGATCTGATTGAGCGCTTCGGCGTAGTGACGAGCCCGGTCGGGGTCGTCCGTGAGAAGACACTCGATCCCGTACTCCATCGTCGCGAGACGGCCGGCCGCGTTGATGCGCGGTCCGATGCGAAAGCCGAAGTCGCGCGCCGAGGCGTTCCCCATGCTGCAGCGCGCCACATTGAAGAGCGCGGCGATGCCCGGATGCGTGCGGCCCTCGCGGATGCGCTTGAGGCCCTGCGAGACGAGAATGCGGTTGTTTTTGTCGAGTTTCACGACGTCGGCCACCGTGCCGAGGGCGACGAGGTCGACGAGTTCGTTGAGGCGCGGCTGCGTCTGCGCGGTAAAGGCGCCTTCGTCGCGCAGTCTCGCGCGAAGCGCAAGAAGCACGTAAAAGATGACGCCGACGCCTGCGAGCGACTTTGAAGGAAATCCGCAGCCGCGCTGATTGGGATTCACGATCGCGACGGCGGGCGGCGTGTCGTCCGCGGGGAGGTGATGGTCGGTGATGACGACGTCGATCCCGAGCGTCGCGGCGTGCCGCACGGCGTCGGCCGACGAAATGCCGTTGTCCACCGTGAGGATGACCTGCGGGGGATTCGGGCGCGCGGCGAGCAGATCGACGATCGCCGCCGTGAGGCCGAAGCCGTGACGAACGCGGTCGGGCACGAAGTAGTCGACCGAAAGGCCGAGCGCGCTCAGGCCCCGGATCCCGACGGCGCAGGCCGTGGCGCCGTCGCAGTCGTAGTCGGCGACGATCGTGACGCGCTCGCCGCGGTTTCGTGCGGCGAGCAGACGTTCCGCGGCGAGGTCGATCCCCGTGAGAAGATTCGGCGGGAGCATCCCGCTCCAGGCTTCGTTGAGGTCTTCGGGCGAGCGGATGCCGCGCGCCGAGAGGGCGCGCGCCACGGGCGGGAGATACCCCGCCGTCGTCAAAACGTTTGCGGCGGTCGGATCGTAGGGACGGGTGACGAAGGTCGTCATGCCGCCTCCGCGTCGTCGACGCACCAGGCTTCGGGTTGAACGTTCGGGCGCTTGAAGAGCGAAAGAAGGCCCGATTCGGGCGGCAGAAGCGTGGCCGACGCCGTACGCCCGAAGGCGATCGGGAGGAAGCGGTCAAAGCGGGACTTAAGCTTCAGAAGGTCGTCCCAACGCGCGAGCACCTTGGGGAGCGCTTCTTCCCAGGCTTTGAAGTCGCCCGTGCGGGCCGGGGCGAAGAGATCGTCGAAGACGACGACGGCGTCCCCCGGAGGCGAAGGCGGCATCGGGCGCGAAAGCGGCCCGATCGTGTCGGGACGAAGACCCGCCGCGACGGCGAGGCCGCGCACGATCGGATCGTCCGTCCAGAGGGCGCGGATCGTCGAGGGACGAAGTCGGAAGTTGGCGCGTCCCGCGTCGGAGAGATGCAGACGAACGTCGCGGATCGGACGAAGCGCTTCTTCGGCTGCCGCAAGGAAGGCCGCGGCCTTCTCGGCGCCTTCGCCCGCGATGCGGCGCTCCGCGGCCGGAAGGCCCGGGAGGACGGGAGCGGGCGTGGCTTCGAAGGAAAAGTCTTTGGCGCCCGTGAGAAAGAGACGGCCGTCCCAGGTCTGAAGCCGCAGGCCCTTGGCGAGCGCGACGCCGCGCAGCACGTCGAAGACGCGCAGGAATTCGAGTTCCTCGAAGCGGACGGGTTCGATGCGGCCTTCCTTTTCCGTGAAGGGCGTGAGAAGCGCCATCGCTTCGCTCAGATGGGGCGCGTCGAAGCTTCGCCACAGAAGCGGGGCGATCGGCGGAAAGTTGCTCTTCTGACCGAGCACGCGCCAGAGCCAGACGTAGTGGGCGGCGTGCGCGTGAACGTCGTCGACGAGCGTTTGAAACTTGACGGTTTCGATGCCCTTGCCGAGCCGTTCGACGAGGGCGCGGCTCTCGGGCGAGAGACGCTCGAAGGCCCCGCGCTCGAGTCGGGCGCCGGGCAGGAGTACGTAACAATTGGACATGCGTGTTTCTTGGATGGCTGTGTGTGGCGGAAAGTTTAGCGATCTTGCCGCCGACGTGCATCGTACAATGTCGGCTCTGACGATTACTCGGAATCTTTCCTGTGAAGACACCCTTTGAACTATTCATCAGCCTCACCTACACGAGAGCGGGGCGGCGGGGCCGCCGCAAAGACCGCTTCATGAGCTTCATCTCCGCGATGTCGGTGACCTCGATCGCGCTCGGCGTCGCGGCGCTCATCATCGTTCTGAGCGTCATGAACGGCTTTCAAAAGGAAGTGCGCGATCGCATGCTGAGCGTCGTGCCGCACATCGAGGTGATGGGGCCGCGGGGCGCCCTCAACGACTGGCATCCTCTTGCGGACGCCGTCCTTCAGGTGCCGGGCGTCGTCTCGGCCGCGCCTTACGTGACCGGACAGGGACTGCTGAGTTCCGGGCGCACGGTGAGAGGGGCCGTCGTGAAGGGAATCGATCCCTCGGCGGAAGGGGCGGTGAGCGACCTCGCTTCGCAGCTGCGGGGCGGCGCCGAACTCTCGGTGCTCGAACCCGGAAGCTTCCGCGTGATTCTCGGGCGGGATCTCGCCAACGCGCTTAGGGTGCGCCCGGGCGACAAGGTGGCGCTACTCGTGCCCGAAGGCAACATGACGCCGACGGGGCTCGTGCCGCGCATGAAGCAGTTCACCGTCGCGGCGCTCTTTCAGAGCGGGCACTACGAATACGACTCGAGCATGGCCGTCGTGCACGTCGACGACGCGGCCGCGCTCTTTCGAACGGGCGGACCGCAGGGCCTTCGCGTGAAGACCTCCGACATGAACGAGGCGCCCGTCATCGCGCAGCGCCTTCTCTCGGTCCTTCCTTCGGGATTCTGGGCCGTCGACTGGTCGCGGCAGAACCGCACGTGGTTCGCCGCCGTGCAGGTGGAAAAGCGCATGATGGGGATCATTCTCTTCCTCATCGTTCTGGTCGGGGCCTTCGGGCTCGTGTCGACCCTCGTGATGACGGTGAAGGAAAAGCGCTCCGACATCGCGATTTTGCGCACGCTCGGCGCCTCAAGCGGCTCGATCATGACGATCTTCGTCGTGCAGGGGGCGATCGTGGGATTCTTGGGCGTCGCCGTCGGGACGGCGGCGGGACTCGCCGTCGCCTACAACGTGGGCGCCATCGTCGAGACGATCGAAGCGCTTCTCGGCGTCGAATTCCTTCCCAAGGAGATCTATTTCATCTCGTCGATGCCGTCGGATCCGCGCATGAGCGACATCGTGCCGATTGCGGTCTTTTCCTTCCTCTTGAGCCTCGTCGCCACGGTCTATCCGAGTTGGCGCGCGGCGCAAACCCACCCTGCGGAGGCCCTGCGTTATGAATGAGAAAGATGTGGTGTTGGAGGCGCGGGGCGTCGAGAAGAGCTACCGCGACGACGCAACGGTGGTTCCCGTGCTGCGGGGCGTGAACCTCGCCGTTCGCCGCGGTGAAACCGTGGCGATTCTCGGCACTTCGGGGTCGGGAAAGTCCACCCTTTTGCATGCGCTCGGCGGACTCGACACGGTCGACGCGGGCGAAGTGACCGTGGCGGGCGAATCGATGACGGGACTCTCTTCGAACGCGCGCGGAAGACTGCGCAACGCTCACCTCGGGTTCGTGTATCAGTTTCATCATCTTCTTCCCGAATTCACGGCGCTCGACAACGTGGCGATGCCGCTTTGGATTCGCCGCCTCCCGAAGGAGGAGGCGAGGGAGCGCGCCCGAAAGCTTCTCGCCGCCGTCGGCCTTTCGCACCGCGAGGATCACCTTCCTTCGCAACTCTCGGGCGGCGAGCGGCAGCGCGTCGCCATCGCCCGCGCGGTCGTGACCGATCCCGACTGCATTCTGGCCGACGAACCGACTGGGAACCTCGACGAAGAGACGGCTTCGGCGGTGTTCGACCTCTTTTTGTCGCTCGCGCGAGAAAAGGGAACCGCGATCGTGATCGTGACGCACGACCGCTCGCTTGCGGCCCGCTGCGACCGCACGGTCACGTTGCTTTCGGGACGAATCCATGAGTGAAGTCGGCTGGATCGACACGCACAACCACCTGCAGGTCGACATCTTCGACGAGGACATCGAAGAGCTGTGGGAGAAGGCGAAAAGCCTCGGCGTCACGGATGCAATCATCACGGCGGGCTGTGCGGCGGATTGGGATCGGGTGGTGTCGCGGGCGCAAAAGTTGCAAATTCACTACACCTTGGGCATCCATCCGCTATATGTCGACCAGTCAAGAGATGAAGACCTAAATCTTCTCTGGGAGAGGCTCAACCGGTCGCTCGACGATCCTCTTTTTGTCGGAATCGGCGAAATCGGACTCGAAGAGAACCCGCAAACACGGGATGAGGCGTTCTTTGCCCGACAGCTAGACTTCGCCGCGAAGCTTGCATTGCCGGTGTCCGTGCACGTGCGAAAGACCGCCTCCCGGGTGCTCAAGTATCTGCGGCGCCGCCGCGGGGTGACGGGCGTCATCCACGCCTTCAACGGCTCCGACGTCGAGCGCGAGGCCTTCCTCTCGCTCGGCTTCCGATTGGGATTCGGAGGCGCCGCGACCTACGAAGGGAGCCGCCGCATCCGCCGACATCTCGCCGAGGTGCCGGACTGGTCCTGGGTGCTCGAAACGGACGCCCCCGACATGCCGTCCTCCGCCAGGCGGGACCGAGGCGAACTGCGCACCGAACCCGCGGATCTGGCCGAATACGGCCGGCTCGCCGCGGCGCTTCGGGGCATCCCTCCCGAGGAGGCCGCACGGCAGAGCACCGACAATGCGCGAGCTGCTTTTCCGCGGCTGACCGGACCATAAATGACATGACAGGCGGCCGCTCTTTTCCACCGAAAAGGAGACCGTCGTGCCAACCGCACAACCATCTTTTGCCGGGCATCCGCTCGCCCGGGCGCTTTCCTGCGTCCTTCTCTCTTTCTGCGGCGCTACCGCAGCCGCTCCCTCCACTGACTCCAGTTCTCTCTTTTCCAACGGGGACATCCCGTCTGTGCCGACCTTGCGGGCAACTTACCTGCCCGACGGTCGAGTAGAACTCGACAACGATAACGTCGTGTGGAAAGAAGAGACTGGGCTGGATATTTCCGAACTTCATTTCTCTGGATCAAACACAATTGAGATTCGTGGATTCGCCACGAAAGATTCCCCGCTTGACAGCTACGTGGAGGTGGCCAAGGTTTCGGGCGACGGATCGTCGTCCCTCACCGTGTCGCTTCGTACGACGAGCCCGATAGACGAGGTGGCTCCGCCGCCGACGCAGTTGATTCTCGACCGGAATGCATTCAACGGTTTCGAGGGGACCTTTTCCGTACACGCGGACAAACATTCGGCGATCGTCGTGGCGGATGCGGGATGCATCCCTGATTTTGCGGATTGGGATCCGCCAGGGAGCCGCGACTTCGCCCGTCCGACACTTTGGGTCGACGGCTCCTTTGAGGTGAAGGACAACGTTTCCTTCATCCTGGGAAATGCCTCGTCGGGGGCGAACATCGCCGTGGGCGGCGACGCGCGGCTCATCGTTACCGGAGCGCTTTCCGGTCAGGAATCACATTTGTACGGTCAGGGAAACGTCTCCTTTGATCCGGGCGCGCTCGTACTCGTCGACGACGAAACGTTTTCGCAGACGCAGAAGGACTGGCACGCGCTTTTCGGCAATGGCCTGACCTTGACGGGGCTCGAAAACCTGACGGTGTGTCGACCTGGTAGCAATCTTTTCGGGAACTTCGTCGTTTCGGGCGCCGACGTGACTTTTACGACGTACAGAGCTCGGCATACGGGACCGCTCGCCGGTTTCGCGACAAAGCTCGTTGAAGCGATGGACGATCGGTGGATGCCCCCGGCTCTCTTGGACTTTCTGCAGGACGAACTCTTTGCGACCGCTGCCTTCGGTTACGACCTCGGACCCGCCGTGGAATACATGGCGACCGCGCATTTGCGCACGGGGCTGGAAGAAGACATGACGAACGACGTCTCAAGTCTCGCGCCGGTGCTTTGGCGAGTGGGAAAGGCCGCGAAGCCCGTTTTGCCGCTTTGGGTGAGCGAGGCCGACCGCAAGGCTTATGAAAAGGCTTGGGAGAAGGCGACGCCCGAAGAACGGAAGAAACTTCGCAATCCCGCGGATCCCCTGGGACTCTCGCTTTGGGTGGAGGTGACGGACGGTACGACCGAGTCGGAGACGTCCGCCCACAAGCGTCCGGCCGACCGACGCGAAACCGACCGCACGGGCTTTCGCCTTGCGGGCGTCTGGTCTCGGGGCGACGACGCGTTCGGGGCGATGATGCGCTACGAAGACCGCACGACGACCGTGGGGACGCACTACGGCACCGAAGCCGATTCGACCGTGACGGGCGTGGCCTTCTGGTGGCAGCGGCCGATCGGACGCGGCGACGCGCTTCTCTTCGCGGACTGGTCCGAGGCGTCGGAAGACCTGCACTACTCGCCTTCGTCCGACGTCTATCTCTCGGCTCGGGACGTGAACCCGAAGCTTGCCACGCTCGGGGGACTCTATTCGTTGCCTGTGGGAACGGACGACGCCTGGCGCGTCTTCGGGGCTGCGGCGCTTCATCGGATGTCCGACTACACCCACGAGTGGGAGGCCTCGGGCGACGCGATCGTGCGCGAGAAGACCGATGCGAGAATCTTCGCGAGTCTGGGTCTGGGCGCCCGCTGGGAGGGCGGTCTTTTCCCGAACGTGAAGTGGCTCGAAGGGTGGACGGGCTTTGCCGAGCTGAGCGCCTGGGGCTACGCGGGAGAACTGCGGCGCAAGGGTCGCATTGAAGCGCCCTGGGCCGAAAAGGAACTCTCCGACTCGTGGCGGGGCAGTGAAATGGCCCGCGTGCGCGGAGAGGGGAGTTTCGGCGTGCGGGGTTCCTGGCGCAACTACCGCTTTGCGGCGTCGGGACGCTTTGCGGGCGGCGCCGACGGGTATGAAAGCCGAAGCTGGATGATCACGGTCGGCCGTCAGTACTAAGCGCAAGCGCGGAGTCCGAAATTTTTCGAGCCGGGGCGGGATGACTTCCATCCCGCCCTACGCTTTGAAACAACCGCCGGAATGCGGCGCCTCTCTTCTCAAGAGAATCTTCTCTATACTTTTCAGACAAGGCGAAGAAAAACGTACCGCCGAGAAAGGAAGGAGGGAGCTGTGACGACCGAAGCAGCAGCGCCGACGATCGATGTGAACCTGGCCCGCACCCTGGCGGAGCCTCTCTATAAAAACGTAACGCTTTCCACGGGCGAAAACGCGCTGGCGCATGCCGACGGCATCGCCGAAATTCTGCGGGGCTTTCGAAACGACCCCGAACTCGTGGCCGCGGCCTATCTCTTTTGCGTGCCCGCCATTGTGCAGAATTCGGGCGAATGGATCGAAAAGAGTTTCGGCGCGAACGTAAACCGTCTCGTGCAGGAACTCGGCCGCATCAACGATCTCTCGAACCGCACGCGCGGCGAAGACGCCGCCCGCACCGATCCGGAAACGGCGCGCCGCATGCTCCTTGCCATGTGCAAGGATCTGCGCGTTGTGCTCCTGAAGCTTGCGAGCCGCCTGCAGACGCTTCGCTGGTTCGCTTCGAGCAAGGGCGAGCAGAGCCGCGCCTACGGCGAGGACACGCTCGCGCTCTATGCGCCTCTTGCCAACCGCCTCGGTATCTGGCAGATCAAGTGGGAGCTCGAAGACCTGTCGCTTCGCTTCACGCGCCCCGAGGAGTACCACGCCATCGCGCGCGAACTCGAGGGGAACCGCGCCGAGCGCATCGAACTCATCAACAAGGCGGTCGCCCGCATTCAGGAGCTTTTGCGCCAGAACCACATCACGGCGGACGTCTCGGGGCGCCCGAAGCACATCTATTCCATCTGGAAGAAGATGCAGCGAAAGCACCTGCGCTTCGATCAGCTCTTTGACATTCGGGCCGTGCGCATCATCGTCGGGACGGTCGAGGAGTGCTACACGGTGCTCTCGATCGTGCAGGAAGAGTTCCCGATCCTCTCGAAGGAATACGACGACTACATCGCGAACCCGAAGCCGAACGGCTATCAGTCGCTCCACACCGTCGTGACGGACAAGGCGGGGCGGCCCATCGAAATCCAGATCCGCACGCGCGCGATGCACGAGTTCGCCGAACTCGGCGTGGCCGCGCACTGGCGCTACAAGGAAGCGGGAAATTCGCTCGGCGCCTCGGCCGCGGACGAACAGCGCGTGGCGTGGCTGCGACAGCTTCTTGCGTGGCGAAGCGACATGACGAAGCCCGAAGGGGGCGAGGCGGTGCAGGACGACCACGTCTACTGCCTCACGCCTCAGGGGCGCGTCGTGGAGCTCCCGCAGGGGGCGACCCCCGTCGACTTCGCCTATCTCGTCCATACCGAACTCGGTCACCGCATGAAGGGCGCCAAGGTCGACGGCGTCATGGTGGCCCTCAACTACAAACTGCAGACGGGCCAGACGGTCGAAATCATCGCCGGGAAGGTCGGTCAGCCGAGCCGCGACTGGCTCAACCCCGAACTCGGCTACGCGGCGAGCCCCCGCACGCGCAACAAGGTGCGGCAGTGGTTCAACGCGCAGCTCACGCAGCGCCAGATCGCCGAGGGGCGCGAACGCATCGACAAGGAACTCGCGCGCTTGGGGAAGACCGCCGTCAAGCTTGAAGCGCTTGCTAAGCGCCTCGGCTTCGATTCGGTCGACAACCTCTGCCTTTCCTTTGCGAAGGACGAACTTTCGATTACGGCGCTGCAGCAGGCCGTGATGCCCGAAAAGGAGGCGCCCAAGGAGGAGGAACCGTCGCTCGTGAGCGCGGCGAAACCCACGAAAGCCTCGGGACAGGTGCTCGTCGTGGGCGTCGACTCGCTTTTGACGCAGCTCGCGCGCTGCTGCCACCCGGTGCCGCCCGACGAAATCGTGGGCTACGTCACCCGCGGGCGCGGCGTCACGATTCACCGCGCGGACTGCCCGAACTTGAAGCAGCTCTCCGAAGAGGATCACGAACGCCTGATCGAGGTGAGCTGGGGCAAGGCTCGGGCCGACTCGGTCTATCCCGCGGAACTCCTCATCGTGGCGAACGAGCGTCTCGGTCTTCTCAAGGACCTCTCGGAAATCTTCGTGCGCGAAAAGCACCGCGTCACGGGGCTCAGCACGCAGGTGATCAAGGGCGACACGCACATGCGCTTCAAGATCGAGACGCCTTCGACCGAAGGCCTGAAGCGCGTTCTCGCGCTCATCCGTGAAGTGCCCGGCGTCCTTTGGGCCAAGCGCATTTGACGGAACGAGGGAAGGGGATTTGCAAATTTTTCTCGGAGCCCCTTGCTTTTTTCTTCGGGATCGTGCATAATTTCACTTCTCTCTTTCAGGCACATAGCTCAGTTGGTTAGAGCATCACCTTGACATGGTGGGGGTCGTTGGTTCGAATCCAATCGTGCCTACCAGAATTCATACGGAACGGTTGACTATGTGCATCGAAACGACGCTTCGCACAACAACACCCTCAACGGAAAGTTAAGGGCGTGGGCGGATCGTTGTCACAACAAAGTTGATCGGACAAAGAAGTGCGGCTCATGCCGCACTTTTTTTTTAACCGTACCCCATCTCTCATTGCATTCACCGAGGAAAATCATGGTTTCGATTACTCTTCCCGACGGTTCGAAGCGTGAATTTGAAAATGCTCCGAGCGTACTCGACATCGCCAAGAACATCAGCGTGAGCCTTGCGAAGGCCGCTCTCGCCGGCCGTGTGGACGGCCGTCTCGTCGACCTCTCCCATGTGGTCGACAAGGACGCCGAAGTCGCCATCGTGACCGGGCGCGATCCCGAAGGTCTCGAACTCATCCGCCACTCGACGGCGCACCTGATGGCCCAGGCCGTCAAGGAACTCTTCCCGTCGGCGCAGGTGACGATCGGGCCGGCCATTGAAAACGGCTTCTACTACGACTTCTCCTTCGAACGTCCCTTCACGCCCGAAGACCTGAAGAAGATCGAAGCCCGCATGGACGAAATCGTCAAGCGCGACCTTCCGGTCGAACGCGTCGAAATGGCGCGCGACGAGGCCGTGAAGTTCTTCCTCGACATGGGTGAAAAGTACAAGGCCGAACTGATCGAAGCGATCCCCGAAGGCGAAACGATTTCGCTCTATCGTCAGGGCGACTTCATCGACCTCTGCCGCGGTCCTCACGTGCCGTCGACGGGCAAGCTCAAGGTCCACAAGCTCATGAAGGTGGCGGGCGCCTACTGGCGCGGCGACAGCAAGAACGAAATGCTGCAGCGCATCTACGGCACGGCCTGGGCCACGAAGGACGAACAGGCCGCCTACCTCCACATGCTCGAAGAAGCGGAAAAGCGCGATCATCGCCGCCTCGGCAAGGAACTCGACCTCTTCCACATCCAGGACGAAGCGCCGGGCATGATCTTCTGGCACGCCCGCGGCTGGGCCCTCTGGCAGGTCGTCGAACAGTACATGCGCCGCGTCTATCAGGACAACGGCTATCAGGAAGTCAAGGCGCCGCAGCTTCTCGACCGCTCGCTCTGGGAACGCTCCGGCCACTGGGCGAAGTATCGTGAAAACATGTTCACGACCGAATCGGAAAACCGCTACTACGCGCTCAAGCCGATGAACTGCCCGGGCCACATCCAGCTCTTCAATTCGTCGCTGCGCTCCTACCGCGATCTGCCGCTTCGCTACGGCGAATTCGGTCAGTGCCACCGCAACGAACCCTCGGGGTCGCTGCACGGCATGATGCGCGTTCGCGCCTTCACGCAGGACGACGGCCACATCTTCTGCACGGAAGATCAGATTCTGAAGGAATGCGAAGACTACACGCGTCTCGTGCAGCAGGTCTACAAGGACTTCGGCTTTACGGAAATCGCCTACAAGGTCGCGACCCGTCCGGAAATGCGCATCGGCGAGGACGCCGCCTGGGACAAGGCCGAAGCCGCCCTGATGAAGAGCCTTGACGACATCGGCGTCAAGTACGACATCCTCGAAGGCGAAGGCGCCTTCTACGGTCCGAAGATCGAATATCACCTGAAGGACTGCCTCGGCCGCTCCTGGCAGTGCGGCACGATTCAGGTCGACTTCCAGATGCCGGGCCGCCTCGGCGCCGAATACGTCGCCGAAGACAACACCCGCAAGGTGCCGGTGATGCTGCACCGCGCCATGCTCGGCTCGCTCGAACGCTGGATCGGCATGCTCATCGAAGAGTATGCGGGCGCCTTCCCGGTTTGGCTCGCCCCGGTGCAGGTTGCGGTCGCTTCGATTACCGACGCGCAGTCGGATTATGTCAAAGAAGTCGCACAAAAACTCCACGAGGCCAACATTCGGGTTGAAACCGATTTGCGCAACGAAAAAATCAACTATAAAATTCGCGAACTCAGTCTGCAAAAAATCCCGTTCATCGCCGTCGTCGGCGACAAGGAAAAGCAGGCCGGTGCGGTGGCCGTCCGCGCTCGCGGCGGCAAGGATCTCGGCGTGATGTCGCTCGACGACTTCATCGCCATGGTTCGTGCCGAAAACGACAGCCGTGCGCCCTTTGCGCACTGATCGGACGACCCGTCGAATCACTTTTTCAGGAGTAGTGTCATAGCTCAAGATCGCAAGCATCGGATCAATGGTGAGATCCGAGTTCATGAAGTCCGACTGACCGGCGTCGACGGCCAGCAGATCGGTATTGTTCGTACGTCGGAAGCGTTGCGCATGGCCGAGGAAGCGGACGTGGATCTCGTCGAGATCGCGCCCAACGCCCAGCCGCCCGTCTGCCGCCTGATGGACTACGGCAAGTTCCGCTATCAGGAGCAGAAGAAGGCTCAGGAAGCCAAGGCCAAGCAGAAGACGATCCAGGTCAAGGAAGTGAAGTTCCGACCCGTTACGGACGAGAACGACTTCCAGACCAAGCTTCGCAGTCTCGTGCGCTTCCTGACGGACGGCGACAAGGCCAAGGTGACGCTGCGTTTCCGCGGCCGTGAAATGGCGCACCAGCACTTCGGCATGGAGCTGATGGACCGGGTTCGCAACGAACTCGCCGAAATCGCCCAGGTCGAACATCAGCCCAAGCTCGAGGGCCGGCAGATGATCATGGTGCTCGCTCCGAAAAAGAAGAAGTGATTCGCTGACATTTCTTTTTCTTTTGCGGTACAATCCGCACTTCCCGATTTCATCCGAGCGGTCTCCGCTCGGATGATTCGGTTTTCATAACAAGTGGATCCAAGGCTCTGTAAAGTGTCTTCCGTTCCGGAAGGCCGCCCCGGATTCAT
This sequence comes from uncultured Sutterella sp., assembly GCA_900543805.1. Classification (GTDB taxonomy): domain Bacteria; phylum Pseudomonadota; class Gammaproteobacteria; order Burkholderiales; family Burkholderiaceae_F; genus Sutterella; species Sutterella merdavium. Next base: position 90,047 of record UQTE01000004.1, on the reverse strand, counting down.
CCAAAAATTGAGGTAACCGGCAAATGCCGAAGATGAAGACCAAGCGCGCCGCCGCCAAGCGTTTCAAGCCGCGCGCCAGCGGCTCGATCAAGCGCGCCCACGCCACGAAGCGTCACATTCTCACCAAGCGTACAACCAAGAACAAGCGTCAGCTCCGCGGCATGACGAACGTTCATGATTCGGATATCGCGTCCGTGCGTCGCATGTTGCCTTACGCCTGATTTGTGAGAGGAGATTAAAGATGCCCCGAGTTAAGCGTGGTGTGACGGCTCGTGCCCGTCATAAGAAGATTTTTGCCCTTTCGAAGGGTTTCCGTCTGCGCCGCAACAACGTCTATCGTGTTGCCAAGCAGGCCGTCATGCGTGCCGGTCAGTACGCCTACCGTGACCGCCGCAACAAGAAGCGCGTGTTCCGCCGTCTCTGGATTGCCCGCATCAACGCCGGCACCCGTGCCAACGGCATGACGTACTCGCGTTTCATGAACGGTCTCAAGAAGGCCGGCATCGCCCTGGACCGCAAGGTCCTCGCCGACATGGCCGTGTTCGACAAGGAAGGCTTCGCCGCCCTCGTCGCGCAGGTCAAGGCCGCCTGATCTTTGGATCGGTGAACGTATCGCGGCGTCCTCTCCTTCGGGACGGACGCCCCGAACGGAACGCATAAAGAAGACTCGGTTGCTCGCGCGCCGAGTCTCTTTTTTTGTGCGCCCGGCGGGGTGAAGACGGTACGGCCGTCCTCCTAAGCATTGTCGCGAAGGGCGTGGCACCGCAAAAGGTAGTAAAGTAGCTTTTCTCGGGCCTTCGGCCCGACGGAATTCAAACGTATCAAACGGGCCTCACGAACCCGTGCCGACGCGCTCCGAAGGGCGCGCCGCTTTCAGGATGACACCGCTATGCAGGAACTTTCGGAACTTATCGAATCCGCCCGCCTGGCTTTTGCTCAGGCCGAGCAGCCCGCCGCGCTCGAAGACGCCAAGGCGCGCTTTCTCGGCAAGACCGGAGCTTTGACCGCGCTCATGAAGGAGCTCGGAAAGCTGCCGCATGAAGAGCGTCGGGCCCGCGGTCAGGAAATCAACCGCGCCAAGGCCGAAATCGAAGCGCTTTTGAACGAGCGCCGCACGGCCATGGCCGAGGCGGAACTCGCCGCCAAGCTCGCGAGCGAATCGATCGACGTGACGCTGCCGGGACGCTTCCGTTCCGAGGGCGGAATCCATCCGGTGATGCGCACCTGGATGCGCATCGAGGAAATCTTCCGCTCGATCGGCTTCGACGTGGCGGACGGCCCCGAAATCGAAAGCGACTGGTTCAGCTTTACGGCCCTCAACAATCCTCCCAACCATCCGGCCCGCTCGATGCAGGACACCTTCTACGTGGACCGCGTCGACGAAGAGGGTCGCCAGATGCCGCTGCGTCCGCACACCTCGCCCATGCAGGTGCGCTACGCCCGCACGCACACGCCTCCCATCAAGACGATCGCTCCGGGGCGCACCTTCCGCGTTGACTCCGACGCGACGCACTCGCCCATGTTCCACCAGGTCGAAGGCCTCTGGATGGACACGAACGTGAGCTTCTCGGACCTGAAGGGCGTCTACAGCGACTTCCTGCGCCGCTTCTTTGAAACCGAAGACCTCGTCGTGCGCTTCCGTCCCTCCTACTTCCCCTTCACCGAACCTTCGGTCGAAGTGGACATGATGTTCACGAGCGGTCCGCGCAAGGGCAAGTGGCTCGAAATTTCCGGGGCCGGCGAAGTGCACCCGAACGTCGTGCGCAACTACGGTCTGGATCCGGAAAAGTACATCGGCTTTGCCTTCGGGTCGGGCCTTGAACGACTCACCATGCTTCGCTACGGCATTGATGACCTGCGCCTCTTCTTTGAAGGCGATCTGCGCTTCCTGCGTCAGTTCAACTAACCGTACCCCGACGAAAAAGGATTCAGAAGATGCTGTTTACCGAAGACTGGCTGCGCCAGTATTGCAATCCCGAACTCTCCACCGAAGCGCTCGCCGAAACCCTGACGATGGCCGGCCTCGAAGTGGAGGAGGTTACGAGCGTGGCGCCCGCCTTTACGGGCGTCGTTGTGGCGAAGGTCGTCACCTGCCGCGATCATGAAAATTCCGATCACCTGCACGTCTGCGAAGTGGACGCCGGCACGGGCGAACTCCTGCAGATCGTCTGCGGCGCTCCGAACGTCAAGGCGGGCGTGAAGGCCCCCTGCGCCCTCGTCGGCGCCGAACTCCCCGGCGGCTTCAAGATCAAGAAGTCGAAGCTTCGCGGCGTCGTCTCGATGGGCATGCTCTGCTCGGCGCGCGAACTCGGCATCACCGAGGACCACTCGGGCATTTGGATTCTGCCCGAAGACGCGCCCGTGGGCACGGACATCCGCGAATACGCCAAGCTCAACGACGCCCGCATCGAAGTGAAGTTGACGCCGAACCGCGGCGACGCACTCTCCCTGATCGGCATCGCGCGCGACCTGCACGCCGTGACGGGCGCGCCTCTGACGCTCCCCGAAATGAAGCCCGTGGCGCCCACGTGCGACTGCCGTCTGCCCGTGCGCGTCGAAGCGCCCGATCTCTGCGGCCGCTTCGCTTCGCGCATCATCCGCAACATCAACGCCCGCGCCGAAACGCCCGCGTGGATGAAGGAACGCCTCGAGCGCGCCGGTCAGCGCTCGATCTCGGCGCTCGTCGACATCTCCAACTACGTGATGCTCGAACTCGGCCGTCCGACGCACTTCTACGACCTCGCCAAGATCGAGTCCGACCACCTGACGGTGCGTTGGGCCAAGAAGGGCGAATCGGTGCACCTCCTTGACGACAGCCGCTACGACGTCGACGAGTACTACGGCGTCATCTGCGACGGCGACGCCCCCGAATGTCTCGCCGGCATCAAGGGCGGCTACAAGACCCAGATCACGAACGACACGAAGGACGTCTTCATCGAAGCCGCCTTCTGGCACCAGGTCGCCGTTCAGGGTCGTCCCCGCAAGCTCAACTTCTCGACGGACGCCTCCTACCGCTACGAACGCGGCGTCGACTTCGGCTCGAACGCGACGCACCTCGAATACATCACTCAGCTCGTTCTCGACATCTGCGGCACGCCCGAAACCAAGGTGGGCCCGATCGACGACGTCGTCACGCAGCTTCCCGAACGCAAGCCCGTCACGATGCGCGTGGACCGCTGCCTCAAGGTGATCGGCATGGAGATCCCCGTCGACGCCATGGAGGCGATCTTCACGCGCCTGGGCTTTGAATGGACGCGCGAAGGGAACGTCTTCACGGTGATGCCGCCCACCTACCGCTTCGACATCGAAATCGAGGAGGATCTCATCGAAGAGGTGGCGCGTCTCTACGGCTACGAAAAGCTTCCCGATCGTCCGCCCGTCGCGCCCGCCGCGATGAAGAGCCCGCTCGAAGGGAAGCGCTCCGAACACGCCCTGCGCGTAGAGATGGCCAAGCTCGGCTATCAGGAACTCATCAACTTCTCGTTCGTGCCCGAAGCCTGGGAAAAGGACTTCGCCGACAACGAAAAGCCCATCCGTCTCCTGAACCCGATCGCGAGCCACCTCGCTGTGATGCGCACGCAGTTGATCGGCGGCCTCGTCGACATCCTCAAGTACAACCTCAATCACAAGGCCGAACGCGTGCGCGTCTTTGAAATCGGCCGCGTCTTCTGTCCCGACGAATCGGTTCAGGACGGTCCCTGGACCGTGAAGGGCATTCGTCAGCCCAAGCACATCGGCGGGCTCGCCTACGGCACGGCCGCCGACCTGCAGTGGGGGATCGAAACGCGCCGCGTCGACTTCTTCGACGTCAAGGGCGACATCGAACGCCTCGTGGCGCCGCTCAAGGTGCGCTACGTGCCCGAAACCTTCCCGGGTCTGCATCCGGGCCGCTCCGCCGGGATCTACCTCGGCGAGAAGCGCATCGGCTTCATCGGGGAACTTCACCCGCGCACCGCGCACGACTACGATCTCGTGCACGCGCCGATCGTCTTTGAAATCGACGTGGCCGACCTCGTCGACGTGCCCGTGCCGAGCTACGTGCCCCTGAGCAAGTTCCAGCCGATGCACCGTGACCTCGCTGTCGTGGTCGCCGCCGACGTGCCCGTCGAAAAACTCACGGACGCCGTGTGGGCGGCGAAGAAGACCGACGCGCGCCTTGCGTCGCTCGAAGTCTTCTCGCTCTTTGACCTCTATCGTCCCAAGAGCGCCGAAGGCGCCGACGAAAAGTCGCTCGCCTTCAAGATCGAACTCGTCGCCCGCGGTGAAGAGCCCCTCGGCGAACTCGAGGCCGACGCCGCCATGACGGCCATCCTTCAGGCGCTCGCTCCGCTCGGCGCGAAGCTTCGCTCCTGATCCCCGCTTCTTGACTGCGGCCACCCGCCCCTTCGGGGGCGGGCGGTCTCTTTTTTTTCTCTTTCGAAACATGACCTCTCCCTTCATTACGGAAAACACGGGCAACGTCACCCGCGCCGACCTGGTGCAGCATCTCGCGGGGGAACTCAAGGACCTGACGCTCGGCGAATGCAAGGCGCTCGTGGACGGGTTCTTCGACGTGATCGCCGATCGCCTCGTCGAGGGGCAGGCCGTGCGCATCAACGGACTCGGAACCTTCGAAGTGCGCCAGAAGCGCGAGCGCCCCGGGCGCAACCTCCACACCGGGGAAGAAGTGACGATCCGCGCCCGCCGCGTCGTCCTCTTTCATCCCGCGCCGACGCTGCGCGACCGCGTGACGGCCACCATGCTCGAAGGCAACGACTGACCGAAACGGGTCGAAAAAAGGGAAGGGCGAAAATTTTCTTTCGCGAACCCTTGACTTTTTTCGGGAATCTGCTATACTTCATCTCCTCTCGGGGCGTAGCGCAGCCTGGTAGCGCACTTGCATGGGGTGCAAGGGGTCGCGAGTTCGAATCCCGCCGCCCCGACCAAATCCAGGAAAAGGAGATGACTTCGGTCGTCTCCTTTTTTATTGCCTGTCGTCCGCAGGATTCCCCCCTTCGGCGGCGGACCCGCAGTCGGCCCGTTAACGCCTTTTTACCGTTTGGCGTGCAAGGGGCTCCTCAAAACGCGAGGAAAAAATGCCTGCGTGGTAAAATTTTCACCCTGAAAAATCCCCGCGTCCGAAAGCCAGGCGCGGTCTTTCATCAACCATCCCTCCAGTAGAGTGTAAAAATGGCCATTGAGCGTACCCTCTCCATCATCAAGCCCGATGCGGTTGCCAAGAACGTGATCGGCAAGATCTACTCCCGTTTCGAATCCAACGGTCTCAAGATCGTCGCCGCCCAGATGCGTCAGCTCTCCAAGGCTGAAGCCGAAGGCTTCTACGCCGTTCACAAGGAACGTCCCTTCTTCGCCGACCTCGTCAAGTTCATGACCTCGGGTCCCGTCATGATCCAGGTCCTCGAAGGGGAAGGCGCCATCGCCAAGAACCGTGAACTCATGGGCGCCACCGATCCGAAGAAGGCCGCCCCGGGCACGATCCGCGCCGACTTCGCCGAAAGCATCGACGCCAACGCCGTGCACGGTTCCGACGCTCCCGAAACGGCCGCCGTCGAAATCGCCTACTTCTTCCCGACCCTCTCGATCTGCTCGCGCTAATCGCAAGGCCGGAGAATCATGAACGTGACCGACACTCGAGAATCCACGGCCACCCGCGTCAACCTGCTTGATTTCGATCATGCGGCGCTGACCGAGTGGTGCGCTTCCATCGGAGAGAAGCCCTTCCGCGCGACGCAGCTCTCGCGGTGGCTGCACCGTCATGTCGAATGCGATTTCGACAAGATGACGAACCTTGCCAAGGTCTTCCGAGCCAAGCTCAAGGACCTCGCCGAGGTGCGCTCTCCGCAGCCGATCGCCGAAAAGAAATCGGCCGACGGCACGCGCAAGTGGCTTTTCGATGTCGGCAACGGCAACGCGGTCGAATCGGTGTTCATCCCCGAGGACGACCGCGGCACCCTCTGCATTTCGACGCAGGCGGGCTGCGCCATGGGGTGCCTTTTCTGTTCTACGGGCAAGCAGGGATTCAACCGCAATCTCTCGACTTCCGAAATCGTCGGTCAGCTCTGGTATGCCGAACGCGAACTGCGGCAGGACCGCGGCGTGACGGATCCCAACGACCGAATCATCAGCAACGTCGTCCTCATGGGGATGGGCGAACCGTTGCAGAACCTCGACAACGTCATTCCGGCGCTTCGTCTTTTCTTGGACGACAACGGCTACGGCCTCTCGCGCCGACGCGTGACGGTTTCGACGTCGGGGCTCGTGCGTCAGATCGACAAGCTCGCCGAGGCGGCGCCCGTGGCGCTCGCCGTGAGTTTGCACGCCGGGAACGACGAACTGCGCGACCGACTCATGCCGGTCAACCGCAAGCATCCCCTCAAGGACCTGATGGCCGCGTGCCGACGCTACCTCGACGTGGCGCCGCGCGACTTCATCACCTTCGAATACGTAATGCTCGGCGGAATCAACGATTCGCTCGCCGACGCCGACGAACTCGTCGAGCTCGTGCGCCGCGAACGCGTGCCGTGCAAATTCAATTTGATTCCCTTCAATCCCTTCACCGAGTCGGATCTCAAGAAGCCCGACCGGGAAGCGGTGCTCGCCTTCTGTCGCCGCCTCAACGACGCGGGCATTGTTACGACCGTCCGAAAGACGCGGGGGGATGACATCGACGCCGCCTGCGGACAGCTCGCGGGCGAAGTCAAGGATCGTACGCGCCGCGCCGAGCGCCTGCGCGAACAGAAGGCCGAGGCGGCGGTGTATTTCCAGAAAAAACAGAACTGAACGCAAGCGGGAGGGAGGTTCCTATGACGCAAGAAACGACCCCGGAAGTAAAGGGTTTCGGCGCGATGCTTCGCGAAGCACGCGAATCCTTGGGCATTTCCATCGGGGACGTCAGCTCCCGCACCCGACTCTCGGTTGATCAGATCCGGGCGATCGAAGAGGAAAACCTCGAGCGCCTCCCCGAACCCGTCTACGTGCGCGCCTTTCTGCGCGCCTACGCCAAGGCGATCGACATCGACTACGAGCCCCTCGTGAACGACTACGTGACCCGCTGCGGCGGCGGTGGCGTTCGCATTCCCGAACACGCGCCCGAAGAGGCCTTCCGCGAAGTGGCCTACTACGATTCGCCGCGTCCCTCGCGCTGGAAGTTCGCGGGCCTTCTCGTTCTCATCGTCGTCGTGACGCTCGGCATCTGGGGCGTCTATTCGGGCACCTTTGCGCGCCTCATGGAGGCCGACGGCACCGAAGCCGCCAAGGTGGAAAACGGCGTCTCGGAAGTGGCGCCGAACGTTGCGCCCGCTCCGGAAGCGCCCAAGACGACGGCGCCCGTGGAGGTGGCCGACGCTTCGAAGCCCGCGGCCCCCGCGGCTCCCGCCGCGCAGACGGCTCCGGCCCCCGAAGCCGCGCCGGCTTCGGAAACCGCTTCGCAGACGACTTCCCCGGCCGCGCCCGCCGAGACGCCCGCTCCCGTGACGGAAGCGCCCGCCGCGCCCGCGGCGCCCGTCGAAGCGCCCGCCGCGGCGACGGAGGCCGCCGCTCAGACGACCGAAGCGGCTCCCGCCGAAACTTATGCGGCGGAATTCCACACGAGCGCCTCCTGCTGGGTGCACGTGATCGCGCCCGACGGACAGAATCTCATCGCCCGCGAAATGAAGCCCGGCGAAACGCAGAGCGTTGCGCTCCCCGCGGGCACGCGCGTGACGGTCGGCAATCCTCCGGCCCTCATCCTCACGCTCGACGGTCATCCCTATGACCTCGGCGGCGTGACGCAGCGCGGCGTCGCCCGATTCGTGATCCACTGAGTTTCGGCATGTCCCAACAGATTCTTCATCGCGCTCCGCGGGGGCGCGTTTCTCACCTCGTGACCGTTCGCCACGGCGAACGAACCGTCTCGATCGGCGGCGGACGTCCCGTCGTCGTGCAGTCGATGACGAACACGCCCACGACGGACGTGGACGCGACCGTCGAACAGGTGACGTCGCTCGCCGAAGCCGGGTCCGAGCTCGTTCGCCTCACCGTCAACACGCCCGAAGCGGCAAGGGCGGTCGTGAAGATCCGCGAGACGCTCGACGCCCGCGGCATCGACGTGCCGCTCGTCGGAGACTTTCACTACAACGGTCACAAGCTTCTCACCGACGTGTCGGACTGCGCCTGGGCGCTCTCGAAGTACCGCATCAATCCCGGCAACGTCGGGAAAGGCTCGAAGGCGGCGGAAAACTTCGCCGTCATGATCGAAAAGGCCCGCGAAACGGGTGCCGCCGTGCGCATCGGCGTCAATGCCGGGTCGCTTGATCAGGCGCTCCTTACGCGCCTCATGGACGAAAACCGCGAGGCGGGGCTCCCCAAGACCCCGCAGGAAGTCTTTCGCGAAGCCTTGGTCGAGAGCGCGCTCTCGAGCGCCCGCGAGGCCGAACGCCTCGGACTCGGCGCCGACCGTCTCGTTCTCTCGGCGAAGGTGAGCGCCGTGCCCGATCTCATCGCCGTCTACCGCGCGCTCGCCGCGCGGGGGCGCTATGCGCTCCACCTCGGTCTCACCGAGGCGGGCATCGGCTCGAAGGGCGTCGTCGCGTCGACCGCGGCCCTGGCCGTCCTCCTCGAAGAAGGCATCGGCGACACGATCCGCGTGTCGCTTACGCCCGAACCCGGTCAGTCGCGCACCGAAGAAGTGATCGTGGCGCAGGAAATCCTGCAGTCGCTCGGTCTTCGCAAGTTCATGCCGACCGTGACGAGCTGCCCGGGCTGCGGGCGCACGACGTCGGACTTCTTCCAGCGTCTGGCGCTATCGACGCAGCGCTATCTGCGTGAGCGCATGCCCGTGTGGCGCAAAACCTGTCCGGGCGTCGAAAACATGACGGTCGCCGTCATGGGCTGCGTCGTCAACGGCCCGGGCGAAAGCCGCATGGCCGACATCGGCATCAGCCTTCCGGGTTCGGGAGAGAATCCCGTCGCCCCCGTCTACGTGCGCGGCGAAAAGGCGGCCTCCCTCAAGGGCGAGGCCATGCAGGAAGAATTCCAGCAGATGATCGAACGGTTCGTCGAAACGACCTACGGTTCCCACTGATCCCTCCAACAAGAAGACAAACGATTATGAGCAAGGAAAAATTTACGGGCGTCAAGGGCATGAACGACATGCTCCCGCAGGACGCCGCCATCTGGCACAAGGTCGAAGAAACCGCGATCGACGTCCTCGAGCGCTACGGTTTTCAGGAAATCCGCACGCCGATTCTTGAGAACACCAAGGTCTTCACGCGCGGCGTCGGGGAAGTGACCGACATCGTCGAAAAGGAAATGTATTCCTTCGTCGACTCGATGAACGGCGATCAGCTCACGCTGCGTCCGGAATGCACGTCGGCCGTGGTGCGCGCGGTGAACGAACACAATCTTCTCTACGGAACCACGCAGCGCCTCTGGTACATCGGGCCGATGTTCCGCCACGAACGTCCCCAGCGCGGCCGCTACCGCCAGTTCTATCAGCTCGGCGCCGAAGCGCTCGGCATGGAAGGTCCCGACATCGACGCGGAAATGATCATCATGCTCTCGCGCCTCTGGAAGGCGCTCGGCATCGACGGCGTCCGCCTCGAACTCAACACGCTCGGCGCCCTGCCCGAACGTCAGGCGCACCGCGAGGCGCTCATCCGCTACTTCGAAGAGCACAAGAGCGAACTCGACGAAGACGCTCTGCGCCGCCTCTACACGAATCCGCTTCGCATTCTCGACACGAAGAATCCCGACATGCAGGATCTCGTCAACAATGCGCCGCGTCTCCTCGACTTCCTCGGGGAAGAAAGCCGCGCCTTCCTTGCGCGTCTCGAAAAGCTTCTCGAGGCGGCCGGGATCGAATACACGATCAATCCCCGTCTCGTACGCGGGCTGGACTACTACAACCACACGGTCTTCGAATGGATTACGGACCGTTTGGGCGCCCAGGGCACGATCTGCGGCGGCGGCCGTTACGACCCGTTGATCGAAATGCTGGGCGGCCGTCCGGCCCCGGGCGTGGGCTTCGCCATGGGGCTTGAGCGCGTGATCGAACTCATGCGCGAATGCGGGAACGTCCCCGTCTCGACGATGTGCGACGTCTACGTCCTGCACCACGGCGGCGACACGCAGATCACCGCCATGCGCGCGGCCGAAGCGCTTCGCGACGCGGGCGTTCGCGTCGTCGTGCACCCGGGCTCGAGCTCGATCAAGAGCCAGATGAAGAAGGCCGACGCCTCGGGCGCGTTCTTTGCGGTCTTTGCGACCGAAGACGAATGCGCGCAGGGCGTTCTCGGCATCAAGGCGCTTCGCACGCGCGAAGGGGAGGAAATGCCCTTTGCCGCGCAGACGCCCGTGAAAATCGAAGAGGCCCCGGCGCAGTTGGTCGAGGCGCTTCGAAAAGTGCGCGGCGCTTAAGAAAATCGGGGCTTTCTCTTTCAAGAAAGCCCCGCAAACGAGTACACTAATCAATCTTTTTGCCACTCCGACTTGAACTCGGTGGAGACGACGACATGGCTTATGACTTGCAGGAACAAGAGAGCATTGACCAGATGAAGGCCTGGTGGGACCGCTGGGGCACGCCCGTGACGGCGGCTGTCTGCGTGGTCTGTCTGGGCTTTGCCGGCTGGAACGGTTGGAACTGGTACAAGCGCAATCAGGCGGCCGAAGCTTCGGTTGCCTACGTGCAACTGCAAAACGCCGTCTTCCATAAGGACGTGAAGAACGTCGCCTCGCTCACGTCGGGGCTCATTGAAAACTACGGCGGTACGGTCTATGCGCCGCTCGCCGCCTTCGGCGCCGCGCAGACGGCGCTTGAAGCCGGCAACTTCGCCGAAGCCGCCGCGATGCTCAACTGGGTGATCGAAAAGTCGGGCCACCCCGAGTACGACACCGTCGCGCGCGTGCGTCTCGCCGGCGTTTACTTCGACGAAGGCAAGCTCGACGACGCGCTCAAGGTGCTCGAGGCCGCCAAGCCCACCGACGCCGAACGCTCGCTCGTCAACGACCGACTCGCCGACGTCTGGCGGGCCAAGGGCGACGTCGCCAAGGCCCGGGCCCTCTGGGAAGAACTTCTCAAGACGGCCGATCCCAACGATCCGATTCTTCGCATCGTGGAATACAAGCTCGGTGCGCTTCCGCCCGCAGCCTGACCGACGGACCCGGGCGAAACGTCCCGGGTTTTGCGTTTTCAGTCCTTTCGAAGTGTTTCGGGCGCGCGCGTTTTGCTAAAGTTTTGAGAACCCGGACCCGCGCGGTCCCGCCCTCGATTCGTGAGATTTCATCATGCTCCAAAAGAAGCCTCTTCGTACCCTTGCCGCCTTGCTCTCGAGCGCCGTCATGCTGACGGGCTGCGGTCTTTTTTCGTCTGACGATCCGCACGAACCCCGCGAACTCGAAAGTTTCGACGAGCAGGTGCAGGCCCGCATCCTCTGGCGCACGAACGTGGGCGACGGCGCTTCGAAGACCCTCACGCCCGCGGTGGTGCAAAACGCCGTGTACGCGGCGGGCGAGTCGAGTCTGAAGCGCCTCAATCCGGAAACGGGCGACGTCGTCTGGAGCGTCGAAACGGGCGCGCCCGTGACGGCTGGCGTCGGTAGCGACGGCCTCGTCGTGGCGGTCGGCACCGCCAAGGGCGAAGTCGAAGCCTACGACAGCGAAGGGAAATTCCTCTGGCGCACGACGCTCTCCTCGGACGTGACGATTCCGCCGTTGGTCGGCATGGGCCGCGTCATCGTGCGCACGTCCGACACGCGCATCTCGGGCTTCGACGCCAATACGGGCGAGCGCCTCTGGCACTTCCAGGGCCAGGTTCCGTCGCTCACCCTCAACACCTTCAACGGTCTCGCCTGGGCGCCCGCCGGGATTCTCTCGGGCCAGGCCAACGGCCGTCTTCTCGCGCTCTCGCCCGAAGGCAAGCCCGTCTTTGACGCCGTCATCGGTCAGCCCAAGGGCATCACCGAAGTCGAACGTCTGATCGACGTGGTGGGCCGTCCCTGGGTCGACCGCGAACTCATGTGCGCCGCCGCCTTCCAGGGCAATCTCGTGTGCATGCTCAGCAACAACGGCCGCCTCGTCTGGTCTGCGCCCGTGAGCGCACAGACCGGCCCGGTCGCCGACAACCTCGCCGTCTACGTGGTGGACTCCACCTCGCACGTGCACGCCTTCAACCGTCAGACCGGCCGTGAAGCCTGGAAGAGCGATCTGCTCGAATACCGCGACGTCTCGGCGCCGATCCGCGTGGGCGGCACGCTCGCCGTCGGCGATTTCGAAGGCGTCATCACAATGTTCAATCCCGCCAACGGGACGGTCGTGGGCCGCACGAGCCTTTCGGGCGCCATCAAGGCTCCCGCCGCGCAACTCAATTACGGAGCCGTGTTCCAGACGGTGGAGGGCGACGTCGCCTACATCGTTCAGGAAGCGCTCACCGAATAACGAAACGAATTTGACCCGCACAACCCTATGTTGCCCGTCATTGCTCTCGTCGGACGTCCCAACGTCGGGAAGTCCACGCTCTTCAATCGTCTGACCCGCAGCCGCGACGCGATCGTGGCCGATTTCCCGGGGCTCACCCGCGATCGGCAGTACGGTCCCGGCCGCGTGGGTCCGATTCCCTATCTCGTCGTCGACACGGGCGGTTTTGAACCCGTGCGCACGGAAGGGATCGTCAAGGCCATGGCCGGCCAGGCCGAACTCGCCATCGAGGAAGCCGACGTCGTTCTCTTCATCTGCGACGCCCGCACGGGCCTAACGCCCCAGGACGAACGCATCGCGCAGCACCTGCGCCAGTCCGGCCGCAAGACGATTCTCGTCGTCAACAAGGCCGAAGGCCTCACGAGCGTGGCCGCCGCCGAATTCTACGAACTCGGCATGGGCGAGCCGCACCTCGTTTCGGCCGCTCACGGCCACGGCATCCGCCCGTTGATCGAACTCGCCCTCGAAGGCTTCGAGCCCGAACCCGAGGAAGAGGAGGATCCCGACGCTCCGAAGCGCATCAAGGTGACGCTCGCCGGCCGTCCGAACGCCGGCAAGTCCACGCTCATCAACGCCCTCATCGGCGAAGAGCGACTCATCGCCTTTGACATGCCCGGCACGACGCGCGACGCGATCAAGGTCGACTTCGAGTACGAAGGCCGTCCCTACGAGCTCGTCGACACGGCGGGCCTTCGCAAGAAGGGGAAGGTCTTCGAAGCGATCGAAAAGTTCTCTGTCGTCAAGACCCTGCAGGCGATCGACGACAGCAACGTCGTGATCCTCGTGATCGACGCCAAGTCGGGAATCGCCGATCATGACGCGCACATTGCGGGCTACGTTCTCGACAGCGGCCGCGCGCTCGTCGTCGCGGTCAACAAGTGGGACTTGCTCGACTCCTACGAGCGCGAGATGTTCTCGGGCGAACTCGAACGCCGTCTGCACTTCCTGCGCTGGGCGCGCATGATCCGCATTTCGGCTCTGAAGCGAAACGGCCTCAACCATCTCATGAAGGCGGTCGACGAGGCCCACGCCGCGGCTTACCGCAAGATTCCGACCTCGAAACTTACGCGCGCGCTTCTCGAAGCCGTCGAGCGTCAGCAGCCGCCGCGCGCCCGCGGCGGTCGTCCGAAGCCCCGCTTTGCGCACCAGGGCGGCTCGAATCCGCCCGTGATCGTGATTCACGGCAACGCCCTCGAAGACATCGGCGAGAGCTACCGCCGCTATCTCGAGAGCTTCTTCCGCGAAAAGTTCAACCTCGCGGGCACGCCCCTTCGCATCGAATTCCGCACGAAGGAAAATCCGTTCGTGAAGGAAGAAAAGCGCTGAGGCGTCTTCAAAACGCATCGGGAGCGTCCGTCCGTCACCGGACGCGCTCCCCGAGGGCTTTTCCTCGCCCTGAACCGGTAGGGAAGACGCGGCGACAGGTGAAAGTCCTCAGAGAGAAAGTCTTTCCATGTGAGCACGGGAGTGCGCAAGGAAGACTAGAATTGAATGGAAAGTTCGCGAAAGGTCTGCGTCCGTCTTCGTGACGGCGCATTCCCGGAGCGCCGGGTGCACGGAAAGCCGCCCGCAGCAGGCGTCCGTCGGAGCGATCCGAACGGGGGACCTGCCGGGAATTTCGGGTTGCAAAACCCTCCGGATTCTCGAAAGGCTACCATCCGATTGAACATAAACAGGTCGGACGCAGAATGCGTGTCCGAACCGGAGAGAATAATAATGGCTAACAAAGGTCAGCTTCTTCAGGATCCCTTCCTCAACATCCTTCGTAAGGAACGCGTTCCCGTTTCGATTTACCTCGTCAACGGGATCAAGCTTCAGGGACAGATCGAATCGTACGACCAGTACGTGATTTTGCTTCGCAACACGGTGACTCAGATGGTTTACAAGCACGCCATCAGCACCGTCGTTCCGACCCGCTCCGTCACCATGACGAGCGGTTCTCAGGAGAACTAAGCTGAGCGTCTTTCAGATTGACGAAACGCGCGGCGAGGAATCGTCGCGCGCTTTTCTTGTGACCGTCGTGCTCGGGAGAACCTTCTTTCCCGACTCGGCCGACGAACTGCGACTTCTCGTGACCTCGCGCGGGCTCGAGCCCGTCGGGCTCATGCAGGCCAAGCGCGCCAAACCCGATCCCGCCACCTTCCTCGGGGCGGGGAAGATCGAGGAACTCGGACAGCTCGCCAAGGAGGCCAAGGCCGACTGCCTCGTCTTCGACATCGCGCTCTCGGCCGCGCAGCAGCGCAACATCGAGCGCGCCGTGAACCTTCCCGTGCTCGACCGCACGCAGCTCATTCTCGATATCTTCCGCGCCCGCGCGAAGAGCCGTGAAGGGCGTTTGCAGGTGGAGCTCGCGCAGCTCGAACACCTCTCAACCCGCCTCGTGCGCGGGTGGACGCACCTGGAGCGTCAGAGAGGCGGCCTCGGCAAGACCGGGGGCCCGGGCGAAAAGCAGATCGAACTCGACCGCCGCATGATCGGCGTTCGCATGAAGCAGCTTCGCGAACAGCTCAAGAAGCTCGAGCGCCAACGCGGCACGCAGCGCCGTGCGCGCGAGCGGGGCGACCGTCTGACGGTTTCGCTCGTGGGCTACACGAACGCCGGAAAGTCGACGCTCTTCAATCAGCTCACGCGCGCGAAGTCCTACGCCGCCGACCAGCTCTTCGCGACGCTCGACACGACGGCGCGGCGTTGCTGGATCAGCGACGAGGAAACGGTGGTGATGAGCGACACGGTGGGCTTCATCCGTGGACTGCCGCACCAGCTCGTCGAAGCCTTCAAGTCGACGCTCGACGAAACGGTGCACGCCGACCTTCTTCTTCACGTGGTCGACGCCGGGTCCGTCGTGCGCGAGGATCAGATTCGGGAAGTGAACAAGGTTCTCGAAGAAATCCACGCCGACAAGATTCCGGTGATTCTCGTCTACAACAAGATCGACACCACGCCGCTCGAACCCGAGATCGTGCGCAACCCCGACGGCACCCCCAAGGCGGTGATGGTTTCGGCGCTCACGGGCGCGGGGCTCGATCTCCTTCGCTCGGCGATCGGCGAATTCGCCGGCCGTTGGCGCGAGGAGAATCCCAACGAACCTCGTCCCCTCGAAGATTGGGAAATCGACGAGGACGATCCGCGCATCGCGCTTCAGGGCACGACGCACGATTGGTACGCCTGATTGCGCAACAGTCAAAAAGTCGAGGCGGTCCGCAGGAATTTCCTTCGGGCCGCTTTGTCTTGTCTGCCTCGCTCTCTCTTCGGCACGGGGACGGCGTAAAACAGGCAATAAAAAAGGGACGTCTTGCGACATCCCTGCTACGAATTCCCTAAGAAAAGGGGCTTTGTGGGTGCGTGGCGACCCGGAGCAGTCACTCGTTTCGGCTTCCCGGCTCTTCCGAACCGAAAAATGGACTCCCAACAGCGACCGTCGTAGTTTTGCTCAGGCCTCGTGAGAACCACCGCAACCACAACGAGGAGTACTGTACCACGTTGAAAAGAGTTTGTGTTGAGAAACCACGGAAAATTTTTCAAAATCACATGTAAATGAATGTGTTAGGCGAGATCGGGTCGACATATGGTCTTTTTATGTTGAACCGAAGAGTCGCAAAAAGTTGTACGAAAATTGATACGCATCAAGCAAAGGGACTTCATTTTCTTTGGCGTGGCACGCAAAAAACGAAATCCTTCTCTTGCTGTTAAACTGTTGCCTCTTTTCATTCCAAACCCTTCTCAGAGTACAACGGAAGAGGGCGCTCCGTCGCGTCGGGCGCCTTCGCGAACCAGGGGAATACAACAATGCAACCCTACGAAGCCGGTTGGCTTTCCATCATTCCTCCGATCGTGGCCATTGCGCTTGCGCTCACGACGAAGGAAGTGCTCTCGTCGCTTCTGATCGGCATCCTCACGGGGACGCTCATCTACACGATCGGCACCGACGGGAACGTCCTCATGGGAACGCTCGAGAGCGCGTTCACGACCATGGGCAACAAGGTGGACTTCAACATCCTGATCTTCTGCTCGCTCTTGGGCGCGCTCGTTTACGTGGTCGCCATGTCGGGCGGCACGAAGGCCTACGGCAAATGGGCCGTCTCGAAGATCAGGGGCCGCCGCAGCTCGCTTCTCGCGACGAGCGGCCTCGGGATCCTCATCTTCATCGACGACTACTTCAACTGCCTGACGGTGGGCACCGTCATGCGCCCGGTGTGCGACAACTACCGCGTCTCGCGCGCGAAGCTCGCCTACATCATCGACTCGACCGCGGCGCCGGTGTGCATCATCGCGCCGGTCTCTTCCTGGGCCGCCGCCGTGGGTTCGTCCCTGAAGGACAACAGCGTCTTCGAGAGCGACATGGCCGCCTTCATCGCGACCATTCCGTGGAACTTCTACGCGCTTCTCTCGATCCTGATGATCTTCTTCATCGCCCTCACGAACTTCGACTTCGGCCCCATGACGAAGTCCGAAGAGCGCGCTCTCTCGGGCGCTGCCGAAGAGGGGGGCGTCGCGGGACACGCCGAACCTCCGAAGGCCAATCCCCGCGGGAAGCTCTTCGACATGCTCGTGCCGATTCTCTCGCTCATCGTCTTTGCCGTGCTCGCCCTCATGTATACGGGCGGCTACTGGGGCGACGATCCGAAGTTCCACACCTTCCAGGCCGCGCTCGGCAACTGCTCGGCTTCGCCTTCGCTCGTCTGGGCCTCGTTCGGCGCGCTCGTCGTCGCCTTCGTCATGTACGTTCCGCGCGGTCTCGTGCCGTTCTCGGACTTCATGGCGGGGCTCGTCGAAGGGATGAAGCTCATGCTTCCGGCGAACATCATTCTGGTTCTCGCCTGGACGCTTTCGGGCGTGTGCCGCGATCTTCTGCAGACGCCGCTCTTCGTGCAGTCGCTCGTGACCTCGGGCGGCGCCGACTTCTCGGTCTTCCTCCCGGCCGCGATCTTCCTCATCGCCGCCTTCCTCTCCTTCTCGACGGGGACGGCCTGGGGTACCTTCGGGATTCTGATTCCGATCGTCGTGCCCGTCGTGGCGGCGATCGATCCGACGCTCACGATCGTGGGTCTCTCGGCGACCCTTGCGGGTTCGGTCTTCGGTGACCACTGCTCGCCCATTTCGGACACGACGATTCTGTCGTCGGCCGGGGCGGGGTGCAATCACATGGAGCACGTATCGACGCAGTTGCCCTACAGTCTGCTCGTCGCCTTCTGCGCCTTCGTGGGCTACCTCGTCGCGGGGCTTTCGGACGCGAATCTCTGGCTCTCGCTCGGGACCGCGGTCGCGCTGCTCCTCGTCATTACCTCGGGGCTCCACTTCCTGCGCGGCAAGAAGACGGTTGCCTGAGCGGGTTGATCTGAACTCATCCCAAACGCATCGGGGCGTCCTTTCGGGCGCCCCGATGTGTTTTTCGCGATACGTTTTGAGTGCGAGGCGCGCCTTATTCGCTTTCGCTTTTCAGCACGATGAAGAGGCCGCCGAGAAGGAGAAGCAGTGCCGCTAAGGCGGCGAAGGTCACCGCTTCCCCCGCAACGGTCACGGCCAGGAGAAAGGCCGTGACGGGTTCGAGAAGCGAGAGCGCCACACCCGTCGACGCCTTTACGTGGCGAAGGCCCGAGGAAAAGAGGAGATAGGCGGCGCCCGTCGTAAAGAGCCCCAGGTAAAGCGTCACGCCGATTCCCTTCATCGTGAGGACGGGGAGCGGCCCCGTCGCAAGGGCGACCGCAAACGCAAGAACCATCGCAAGCGTGAAGGAAAGCGCCGTCGCGCGAAGGGGCGAGAGAGAACCCACGAGCTCCTTCGTCATCACGGTGAAGGACGCGTACGCAAAGCCCGCCGCCAGGCAGACGCCGAGGGCGGCGAGGGGAAGCGAAAAGTCTTCGCGGCCGGCCGTCGCCATGAGAACGCCTCCGGCAATCGCGACGGCGAGCCCGACGAGGCGCTTCGCACCCGGGCGGACGCCCCCGCGAAGCGTTTCGATGAGCGTCGCCCAGACGGGCGCGCTTCCGATCACGATCGCCGTTCCGACGGCGACCCCCGCCATGCGCATGGCCGCGAAAAAGAGAAGGTTGTAGGCGGCCATCGCCACGCCACAGGCGAGAATGAGCTTCAACGACCCGTCCTTCGGAATGCCGAGCGCTCGGTAGCCTTCGCGACAGGTGAGAAGCGGCAGGAAGAGACAGGCGGCGAAGAATAGACGAAGGGCCGCCACCCAGAGGGGCGAGAGTTCGCCCGCGTCCAAGAAGGTTTGGGCGGTGCCCGCCGTCCCCCAAAGGAAAGCGGCGCCCGCCACGCACAGGGCGCCGGTAAGAAAGCTGGAACGCATGAGTGAGGTTGATGAGGAAAGGGAAAACGTGAATATATCTTTACGGGGAGATAAAAGAATAAACTATCTTCACAGAAAGACAATTATCTTCCTTTTGAGAAAGGAATGTGCGTCGAAGCGGAAGAACTTCGTTACAATCCCGTTTTTCCCTTCCTCCCTCTCTTTAGGTCCTCAACATGCTCGCTACGGCGATTTGTCTCGTGGCGCTCATCCTGGCGGGATGGGCCATTGCCAAAAACTACGACGCCAAAGTGGTGCTCTTCGCCACTGGCATCGTTCTGATGTACTGCGCGCTCATTCTCGGCATGCCGATTCTGAGCGACAAGCTTTCCTCGGGTCTCTCCTGGGTCGATCCCTTCAAGGCGATCAAGGACATCTTCGTCAAGCAATACTCGAACGCGGGGCTCATCATTCTGACCCTCTTCGGTTTTGCCGCCTACATGTCGCACATCGGCGCCAACGACGCCGTGATCCGCGTCATGAGCCGCCCGCTCGAACGCATCCGTTCGCCCTACATCCTCGTGCCGCTCGTCTTCTGGATGGGTACGCTTCTCTCGATCATCATCCCGAGCGCCTCGTCCCTCGCCGTCATCTTGATGGCGACGCTCTACCCGGTCCTGCGCGCGGCGAAGATGTCGCC
This sequence comes from uncultured Sutterella sp., assembly GCA_900543805.1. GTDB lineage: Bacteria > Pseudomonadota > Gammaproteobacteria > Burkholderiales > Burkholderiaceae_F > Sutterella > Sutterella merdavium. Next base: position 70,653 of record UQTE01000004.1, on the reverse strand, counting down.
CCTGACGGCCGCTGGCGTGATCGCCACCACGGCCACCATCGTGCCGACGCCCTTGGGCGGCGACAATGTCGTGGCGGCCCGCGTTCTCGGTTTTGAGCACGTCGTCGACTACGTCTTCTATCACCACGCTCCGATCACGATCCCGGCGCTCATCATCATGGGCGTCGCGCATTACTTCTGGCAAAAATTTATGGACAAGAAGGACGGCGGCACCGCGGGCGAAATCGACGAATCGAAGCTCGTCACGGGCAAGGTGGCGCCGACCGCCTACGCGATCTTCCCGGTCCTGCCGCTCGTGCTCACGATCTTCTTCTGGCTCTTCTTCAAGAAGGCCAAGGTGGGTCTCGTCGAAATCACGCTCTTCTCCTTCCTTCTCGCCTTCATCACGGAAATCATCCGCAGCGGCGACATCCGCGCGAAGCTCAAGGACGCCAACCTCTTCTTCAAGGGCATGGGCGAAGGCTTCTCGAAGGTGGTCGTTCTGATCGTCGCCGCCTCCACGATGGTGAAGGGCCTGAGCAGCATGGGCATGATCGACATGATCTCGTCCTCGCTCTCCGATGTGCAGAACGCCGGCACGGGCCTCATGTTCGCCTTCTCGGGCATCACGGCCCTCATCACCTTCATCAGCGGTTCGGGCAACGCCGTCTTCTACAGCTTCATCGAACTCATTCCGCAGATCGCCGAAAAGGCCGGGATCGATCCGATCATGGTCGCGCTCCCGATGCAGTGCACGTCGAACCTCATCCGCGCGGTCTCGCCCGTGGCGGCCGTGGTCATCATCGTGTCGGCCGTCGTGCGCGTCAATCCGCTCCTCGTCGTCAAGCGCACGAGCGTGCCGCTTCTGACGGGCTTCGTCGCCGTCCTCGCCATTTCGCTGATCCGTTACATGTAAGAGGCAACTTCCATGACTATGTTTACGCAAGAATCCATCGCCGCACTGCGCCGTGAAATTCACTCCAAGCCCGAACCGGGCTGGGCCGAATTCGTTTCGTCGGCCCGCGCGATCGAAAAGCTCGAATCGCTTGGCTTCACCGTCAAGTGCGGCCGCGAAGTCATCAATCCCGACTTCATCCGCGGCGCCAACCGCCGTCAGATCGAAGAGGGCCTCGCCTTCGCGAAGAGCCAGGGCGTGAAGGAAGAAATCCTCGAGCGCCTCGACGGCGTCACGGGCGTCGTGGGGCTTCTCGAAACGGGTCGTCCCGGTCCCGTCATGGCGATCCGCTTCGAGCTCGACTGCGTGCCCGTCACGGAAACGTCGAATCCCGACCACCTCCCGAACCGCGAAGGCTTCGCCTCCTGCCGTCCGGGCTACATGCACGCCTGCGGCCACGACGGCCATCAGGCCGTGGGTCTTACGCTTGCCCAGTGGTTCGCCGAACACAAGGACGAACTCTGCGGCACGCTGAAACTTCTCTTCCAGCCCGCCGAAGAGGGTGTCCGCGGTGCGCGTCCGATGGCCGAAAGCGGCATTGTCGACGACGTCGACTTCCTCTACTGCGGTCACCTCGGCTGCGACATTCCGGGCGGCACGGTCGTGACGGCTCCGGAAAAGTTCCTCTGCACGACGAAGCTTGACTACCGCTTCCGCGGCACGCCCTCGCACGCCGGCATGCAGCCGGAAGTGGGCCGCAACGCCCTCATGGCCGCCGCGGGCGCCGCGATGTCGCTCATGGCGCTTCCCCGCCACGGCGAAGGCATGACCCGCGTGAACGTCGGGTATCTGCGCGCGGGCGAAGGCCGCAACGTGATCGCCTCGACCGCCGAAATGCAGGTGGAAGTCCGCGGCGAAACCGCCAAGATCAACACCTACATGTACGAAGAGGCCAAGGCCCGCGTGCAGGGCGCCGCCGCCATGTACGGCGTCTCGGTGGAAGAAGAGGTGATGGGCGAAGCCGTCGACTTCGTGCCCGATCTGCCGCTTCGCGACGCCGCCGCGGAAGTCGCGAAGAACGCTCCCTACGTCGACAAGGTCCAGACGACGATGAACTTCAACGGCTCCGACGACGCCACGGTCCTCATCAAGCGCGTGCAGGAAAAGGGCGGTCAGGGAGCCTACCTCGTCGTGGGTTCCGACCTTGCGGCCGGCCATCATCAGAGCGCATTCGACTTCGAAGAAAAGCACCTTCTCACGCTCTTTACGATCTACCGCGATCTGATCCTGCGCCATCTGGGGGGCCACTGATGGAAGCCCGTCAGCACGAAGACCTGCGCGACTTTGTCGACAGTCTCGAAGAAGAATGGCTGCGTGAAGTGCCGGACCTCCACACGGCGGGGCTCGCCGTGGTGGCCCGACTCGTGCGCATGAGCTACTACATCGCCCGCCGCGTGGACTCGAACCTTGCGCGCTTCGGTCTCACGCGCGGCGAATTCGAAGTGCTCGCCGTTTTGACGCGAAATCCCGACGCGAAGATCACGCCCAAGGACATCCACGCGAAGATCCTCATCACGTCGGGCGGGCTCTCGAACCGCATCCGCAAGCTCGAGGAAAAGGGCCTGATCGTGCGCATGCCCGATCAGTCGGACGGCCGCGGCGTCGTGCTCAAGGTGACGGAAAAGGGGCGTGAGCTCACGCTCAAGGCCGTCACGAGCCACGTCGAAGTGGAGTGCCAGCTGGTCGAGGGTCTCAGCGCCCAGGATCGCGAGGCGCTCTCGGGGCTTCTCAAGAAGCTCATCCTCTCGCAGTCGCGCGTTCTCAATCCGCACGGTCTGAGTTGATCGACAGGAGCATACCCGAAAGGGATCGCCTTCCAGAAGAAATCCCCGGAAGACATTTCGTTTTCCGGGGATTTTTCGAATTCTTTTTCGGAGTGAACAATCACTTATGATCCGTTTCGCAATCGATCGAAGAGCGTTTCGTCGAGGCGTTCGCTTCGCTTGCGGTCGGGGACGCGGGTGTCGAGGTTGAAAGCGTAGCGGTCGCCCGGATGATAGGAGACCGTGGAGAGCAGAATTTCTCCCGATTCGTCGACGTAGTTGCGCACGATCCGGAGGGCGGGCGACCCCGTGGCGGCGTCGAGGTGCCGTGCGCCCTCTTCGGGCAGCGCCCTCGCTTCGATCGCCTGACGAACTTCCGTGCAGCGCTTTCGGAAAAGCCTTTCGATGAGTTCGATCATGAGCAGATGCGGAAAGTCCTTGGCGGCGCGGATGAGCTCGATCCAGTCGCGCCGCACGTATTCCGTCGTCCAGGCGATGGGCGGCGCGCCGTCGGCCGAACCCTTTCGAATCATGGAGAAGCGGATGCAGACGTCGCCTGCCGGGCGGTGAAGTTCGTCGGAAAGCGGCCGCTTGAGCACGGCCTCCCGAATGTCGAGAAGTTTTCTCGGATTGCGTTCCGCGAGGCGGTTGAGGTCCGAGAGCGTGCTCAGTTGGCGGTTGAAGCTCAAAAGCGCCCCCCGGTTGATCACGATCGTGCCGACGTGGGGCGTGCGTTTGATGAGGCCGTACTGATCGAGAATTTTCAGGGCGGCCCGAACGGTGTGGCGCGAGACTCCTTCTATCTTCATCAGTTGCTGTTCACTCGGCAGAAGCGATCCCACGGGGTACACACCCGTGGAAATCGATCGAATCCATTTCTCGGCAAGTTTCCGGTAGAGCAGTTCGCGAGCCATGAGAAAGAGGCCCCCCGAAAAGAAGGGCCGTCCGAGGCCGCGTCCTCGGACGGTCGGCGATCTCTCAATAGAGACCGATCAGTTTCCACCAGAGCATGCCCGTGGAGAAGACGACGGCCACGCAGAAGGTGACGATGCAGAAGTTGATTTTATAGAAGCGCGGCCGCTCGAAATAGCCCTGTCCGAAGTAGATCGGACCCGGCCCGCCGGCGTATTCCGTGATGCCCCACATGAAATTGGAGAAAATCGCAAAACAGATGGCGACCATGGTGGCGGGCGCGCCCGCGGCAATGGCAAGGGATGGCGTGCACGACGTGCGTGCGGCCGGCCATGACGGTGTTGCGGTACTTTTCGGCGAGGTCCAGGCAGTATTCACGGCAGAGTTCCATGTCGCGAAGGATCACCTTGTAGGCGTCGCGCTGCAGAAGAACGAGGCCCGTGTCGACGATGTCCTGGCTCGTGGCGCCCCAGTGGACGAATTCGCCCGCGTTGTCGGGGAGCACGGCCTTGAAGGCCTTGAGGAGCGGAACGATCGTGATGGACGACTTGTAGAATTCGCCGATCGACGGAATGTCGAGGAGATCGGCGTCGGCGTGCTTGACGATGATGTCGGCCTTTTCCTGCGGAATGATCCCGACTTCGGCCTGCGCGGCGGCGAGGGCCGCTTCGGTGTCGAGCCACTTCTGCGCCCAGGAGCGGTCGCTGAAGATTTCGCGCATTTCGTCGGTGCTGAAGAGGAAGCCGTGGATCTGGCTGTCGATGGCGGTGGAGGGCATGAAGATTCTCCCGAATGAAAGAGGTGAAACCGGAGGATCGGGACCGCGTCCCGATCGGTTGAGGGCATTTTGTCGGGAGAGGGAAAGCGCCTTTCGGAAGACGAAAAATTGTTTTGACCAACGGCAAGACCGAACCGATTTGTTCTTTCGTATCGATCTGCGGTGCAGGGAAAAGCGAATAAGTACGGGATTGCTGTGCGGCGAATGATCCCGTACAAATGGAGAAGGCTAAGGGAGAGAAGGGAAAGGTCGGGAGGTTCAGGGAAAACGCGACGGTGCCGAACCGTTTTGGTCCGTTTCTTCCGGCGCTCGGGAAGGGGCCTTTGAGGACCTCCGGAAAAGAAGAGACCGGGCCCTTTCGAGCCCGGTCTCTCAATCCTGTGGTGCGTCAGGAGATCGCGATCAGATGAGCGTCAGGAAGCGCGTCACCATGCGGATGCGTTCTTCGACGGTGTCGAGACGCAGGAATTCGCGGTCGCTGTGGAAGGCGCCGCCCGCCGGGGCGCAGCCGTCGATGACGGGAACGCCTTCCTTGGCGATGTGGTTGCCGTCCGAGCCGCCGCCCGCGTCGACCCACTGGGCGTCAAAGCCTTCGAGCTTCGCGGCTTCGGTGATCTTGGCGACGAGTTCCTTCGTGTCTTCGGAGAGCGGCATGGCGGGACCCATGCAGTCGACGCGCATCGTCTGCGTGACGCCTTCGACCCAGGTCTTGCCGACGAGCTCTTCGATCTTGCTCTTGAGGGCGTGGCCGTCTTCGTCCTTCCAGTAGCGGATGTCGAGTTGGACTTCACAGGTGTCGGAGATGACGTTCGGAGCGGAACCGCCCTTGAGGACGCCCGGGTTCACCGTGGTGCCGAGTTCGGCGTCGGCGAGTTCGTAGGCGGCGAGCGCGAACTTCATCGCGGCGACGTTGGCGTTGCGGCCGTCCCAGGGGTTGTTGCCGGCGTGGGCGGACTTGCCCTTGAAGGTGACCGTGAAGTTGCCGACGCCCTTGCGGGAGCGGACGAGCTCACCGCCCGCGCGGGCGGCTTCGAAGATGAGGACGTTCTTGGCGTGCTTGCCGTGCGAGGCGAGCCATTCGGTCGAAGCGACGGAACCCGTTTCTTCGTCGGGGTTGTAGGCGACGCAGATCGAGAGGCGGTCGAGATCTTCCTTGCGGGCGTTCTTGATCGCGTAGAAGACGGCGAGAACGCCGCCCTTGCAGTCGGAGCAGCCCGGGCCGTGGGCGCGGTCGCCGTCGACGGAGAGCGGACGGGCCGCGGCCGTGCCGTCGGGGAAGACCGTGTCGAGGTGGGCGTTCATCATGACGTCGTAGTAGCCCGCTTCGGGCTTGTTGCGGGCGAGAAGGCCCTTGCCGACCGTGGGGCCGAGGTCGACGAGTTCGCAGGTGAAGCCGATCGACTCGTAGTGGGCCTTCATGATTTCGGCCGCGCGGGTGACGCCAGCGGTGTTGGACGTTCCGCAGTCGAGGTTGACCAAAGGAGCGAGGTCCTTGAGGAAGTCTTCAAGCATGGTCATGGGATAAATCCTTTTTGCTCGGACGGTTGATTGGCGGCCGATCCCCTCAAAAGGACCGGCCCGGACGGAAGTATTGTAGTGTGGCGCGCCGCGGCGCGGGGATTCAAAAAAGCCGCCCGAAGGCGGCTTTTCTGCGGCTCGTTGCGGTTTAGGAACCGAGAACGAGAATGTTCATGACCCAGAGGCTCAGGAAGGCCGTGATGAGCGGCATGGCCATGATCATGAGAAGGCTCTTGCCCTTGATGCCGATGACACCGAGGCAGCGGCCCATGTACTGAACCTGCGAACCCATGAGGTAGATCGACGGGGCGAGAATGGCGATGTGCGTGCCGTTGATGGCGCCCTGGTCAAAGAGCGCGACCGCGACGCCGACGCCGCCGCCCATGGACATCCAGCCGCCGAGGAGCACGGTGGCGGCTTCGCCGGGAAGGCCGAAGATGCCCATGATCGGGGCGAAGGCCTGACCGATGAGTTCAAGCAGGCCCGAGTGCTGCAGGACCTTGATGATGACGAAGGCCATCAACACGTTCGGAATCGTGGAGGACGTGGCGATGTTCCAACCCTGAACGGCACCCTTGACGAAGATGTCGGTGACCATGGGCTTGGCATTAGCGTGACCGGACATTTTGAATATTCCTTTTTGTTCGTTGCTGTGTGGTACGGGTTGGTGATCAGGCGGCCTTCTTGCTGCTGCGGATCAGAAGCAGGCGCATGAGGTTGGCGGCGAAGACCTTGCCGATGAGCATCACGCCCAGGCAAAGACCCAGCGACACCGGAACGGCGAGCTGACCATCGGCGTTCGTGAGCGTGAAGAGCACGGCGCCCGACGAGAAGAAGTTCGTGATGCAGGCGTCGGCCGTCATCTGGAAGGAGGCGAAGATGTTGACTTCGGTGTCGTTCAGGTCGCCGGCGTCCTTCAACTGACGCGTCAGGGCGGCGCCGCCGTCGGTCGACTGGAGCGAGGCGATCAGGGCGAGCGTGGCCGAACCCGGAAGACCGAGGAGCGGACGAAGAACCGGCGTCAGGAGACGACGGGCGGCGCGCAGGGCGCCGTAGTGTTCGAAGACCGTGATCATGGCGAGGGCGAACATGACGGTCGGAACGAGCGTGAGGGCGAACATGAAGCCGTCGATGGCGCCGGAGCCGCCCTTGCCGCGGAAGCTCGTCGTGGCGACCTGCAGAGCGTCGCCGTTCTGGGTCACGCCGGAAACGAGCTTGCCGAAGCCGCCGTTGACGGTGGTGAAGTCAAACACGCCCCACCAGTGGGAGGAAGCGCAAAGACCGGAGAAGAAAATGATGGCGAAGATCAGGGAAAGGTAGGCGCCGATGCCCACTTTTTCCTCGACGACGGCCGGGGTTTCCTGCGTGGTCGTAGACATGGTAGGAGTCCTTCAAGAATTGCAGATGGTTGAGAGAGTCCCGAGTCCGCGGCGGATAGTGTTATGGGGGCAGGGCCCCTTGTCCGAAGCAATCGGCGGCCGCGTGACGTTGAATGGACTTCTGGATACGAATTGTAAGGGAATGTCACGCCCAAACGTGACCTCTCTTACGGCTTCGCGTCGCAGTGCAAGTTATACCTTGATTCAACTCGGGCCCGCATGCAGAAAACTGCTTAGAGAAGGAGGGGATAGGGGGTGCGCGGAAGGGATTCGTTCACAAAAACGGTCCGAACATAGAGTTTTGTTATCGAACTGAAGGGATAAATAACCTTTTGCAAAACATTCGCCCTTTTTCGAAGAGAAATCGGACGCCGCCCGCGCCTTGGGAAAACGCCCTCTCGGGTACAATGCGCGATACATTGCAGAAAACCACCGGAGTGAACGAACGCATGTCGCTCAATGATCCTCGCTGGGGGCGTGACCCCCGCGATTCGGAAGAAGAAAAGAAGGAAAACGCGCGGTCCGACGAGAACGAGGACCGGCGCGAAGACGAGCGCGCCGACGAGGGCAAACCCCGCGACGAACGGCGCGACCGCGTGGAGGGCGTCAACCAGGACATCGACGCCCTGTGGCGCACCGTCATGGACTTCATGAAGGACAAGAAGGACCGCGGCGAGACGAAGCGTCCGGGCGCGGACGCCTTCAAGAACCGCGACGACTTCACGGAATTCCGCCCCGTCGAAGAGGAGGAGGCTCCCCGCGAAGAACGTCCGCGCGAAGAAAGGCGCGACGAGCGCAAGCCCCGCTCGCCCTTTGACGGGCTCGATCCCTTCGCCCGCCGCGCGGGCGGCTCGGGCGGCAACCGCGGCGGTCGCCGCGGGATGAATTTCAGCCTTCCCTTCGTTCTCGGCGTCGCCCTCATCGGATGGGCCGCCACGGGCTTTTACATCGTCCCCGAAGGGCAGACCGGGATCGTCACGACCTTCGGCCGCTATTCGGACGCCACGATGCCGGGCTTCCACTGGCGCTTCCCCGCGCCCGTGCAGAACATGCAGCTCGTCGACGTGAGCAGCGTGCGCACGACCAACATCGGCGTGGTGCAGCGCACGAACCGCACGAGCGAAGCGCTCATGCTCACCGACGACGAAAACATCGTCGACGTGCAGTTCGCCGTGCAGTACCGCATCAAGTCGGGCGAAGGCGCCAAGGACTATCTCTTCAACACGCGCAACCCCGACGTCTCGGTCACGCAGGCGGCCGAATCCGCCATGCGCGAGGTCGTGGGCTCGAAGTCGATGGACAGCGTGCTCTTTGAGAGCAAGGCCGAAATCGCCGAGGACGTGCGAAAGCTCATGCAGGCGATGCTCGACCGCTACGGCACCGGGATCGAAGTGATGAGCGTGGCCATTCAGAACGCCCAGCCGCCCGAACCCGTGCAGGCCGCCTTCAACGACGCCGTCAAGGCCGGTCAGGACCGCGAACGCTCCATCAACCTCGGCGAAGCCTACATGAACGCCGTCATTCCGAAGGCCGAGGGCACCGCTTCGCGCCTGAAGGAAGAGGCGGCCGCCTACAAGGCCCGGGTCGTCGAAACCGCACGCGGCGACGCGGACCGCTTCGCCTCCGTCTTCGAGGAATACCGCAAGGCCCCCGAAGTGACGCGAGACCGTCTCTACATCGACGCGATGCGCGACGTGTACCGCAACGTCACGAAGGTCGTCGTCGACGCCAAGGGCGGAAACAATCTTCTCTATCTGCCGCTCGACAAGATCGTCTCGCAGACGAAGTCGCAGGCGCAGACCGAAGCCGCGGGCGCGGTGCTCGAACCCGCTCCCGCCGCTGCGGAACCCGCGCCCGCCGCGTCGGGGACGTCCTCTTCTGATGCGCGCACGCGCGATCTCATCCGCAACCGCGGTCGATAAGGGGAGAAGAAAATGAAAAAAATTACCGGCATTTTGGTTGGACTCGCCGTTCTGGCGGGCCTCGCTCCCCTCTCCATTTACACGGTCGGAGAGCGCGAATATGCGATGGTCTTCGCGCTCGGCGAACTGCGCACCGTCGTCGACGAACCGGGGCTGCATTTCAAGCTCCCGACGCCGCTGCAGAACGTCGTCTACCTCGACAAGCGCATCCTGACGCTCGACGAAGGGGCGGCGGATCTCGTGCAGACGAGTGAAAAGAAGAACCTCATGATCGACACCTTCGTGAAGTGGCGCATCAGCGATCCGCGTCTTTACTGGGTGTCCTTCCAGGGGAGCGAGCGCGCCGCGGCCGACCGTCTCTCGGCGCTTCTGCGCGACGTGCTCAACGTGGCCGTCAACAAGCGCACGGTCAATCAGATCACCTCGAGCGAGCGCGACGTGGCGATGCGCGAGATTTCCACGATGCTGCAGGCCCGCGTGCAGGACGTCGGCATCGACATCGTCGACGTGCGCATGAAGCGCGTCGACTTCACGCCCGAAATTTCGGAGTCGGTTTACCGCCGCATGGAAGCCGAACGAAAGCGCGTGGCCGCCGAAGAGCGCTCCAAGGGCGCCGCGCAGGCCGAACGCATCCGCGCCTCGGCCGACCGTCAGAGCGAAGTGATCCTCGCCGAAGCGTACCGCGACGCCCAGAAGACGAAGGGCGAAGGCGACGCCGAGGCCTCCCGCATCTATGCGGAGGCCTTCGGAAAGGATCCGGAGTTCGCGCGCTTCTACCGCAACCTCGAAGCCTATCGCCAGAGCTTCTCCGAGAAGACCGACGTCCTCGTGATGGATCCGTCTTCGGACTTCCTCGGGTACATGAAGGACAGCAAGCGCTGATCGCAGACCGGGCGGCCCGACGAAAAGGCCGCCCGAATTTTTTGAGAAAGAACGATGTACGACACGACCGACGTCCTGATTCTCGCCTTCGGATGGATGGCCATTTTCGAAGGCGTTTCGCCGCTTCTCTTTCCCGAGACGTGGCGGCGGGCCGTGCGCGAACTCGTCGAGCAACCCGAGTCGGCACTGCGCAATTTCGGGGGCGTTCTCGTCGGCTGCGGGCTCTGTCTCGTGTGGTACGTTCTCGGTTGATTTTCGCGGAGTTTCCCGCCGATCGCGGGGAAACGCTGATACACTAACCAACGTTCGTGCGCGGAGTGTTTTCGCGCGCGGAATCGGCTTTTGTTCTTCCCCGCCGAACCCGGTGCGGGAAGGCTTTTGTACGTCCGTTCGAAACTCTTCTTTCCGGGCGGATGCGAGACCAACCTATCGATAAGGGATTCTCTCAAATGGCAAAGAACGTCGTGGTTGTCGGCGCCCAGTGGGGCGATGAAGGCAAGGGTAAGATCGTCGACTGGCTCACCGAGCAGGCCGCCGGCGTGGTTCGCTTCAACGGCGGGCACAATGCGGGTCATACGCTCGTGATCAACGGCAAGAAGACCATCCTTCGCCTGATTCCGTCCGGCATCATGCACGCGACGAGCGTGTGCTATCTCGGCAACGGCGTCGTTCTCTCGCCCGAAGCCTTCTTCAAGGAAGTCGACGAACTGATCGCGCTCGGCGTTCCCAACGTTGAAGCCCGCCTGCGCGTTTCCGCGAACGCTCCGCTCATCATGCCCTATCACGTTGCGCTCGACCACGCCCGCGAAGCGGCGGCCGGCAACAAGAAGATCGGCACGACGGGCCGCGGCATCGGCCCCGCCTATGAAGACAAGGTCGCCCGCCGCACGGTGCGCGTCGCCGACCTCTTCGAACCCGAACGCTTCGCCGAACAGGTCCGCACGGTGATGAAGCTTCACAACTTCGTCCTCGAAAAGTTCCTCGGCGCCGAACCGCTCGATCCGGAAAAGGTGATCGCCGACACGCTTGCCTACGCCGAACGTCTGCGCCCGATGGTCTGCGACGTGAGCGCCTCGCTGCAGGCCGACATGGCCGCGGGCAAGTCCTTCCTCTTCGAAGGCGCCCAGGGCTCGATGCTCGACATCGACCACGGCACCTATCCCTTCGTGACGAGCTCGAACACGGTGGCGGGTTCCGCCTGCGCCGGCGCCGGCGTCGGTCCCCACCAGCTCAACTACGTCCTCGGCATCACCAAGGCCTACTGCACCCGCGTGGGCGAAGGTCCCTTCCCGACGGAACTCTTTGACGAAACGGGCGAACTCCTTCGCAAGAAGGGCAACGAATTCGGCGCCGTGACGGGTCGTCCCCGCCGCTGCGGCTGGTTCGACGGCGCCGCTCTGCGCCGCGCCGTGCAGATCAACGGCCTCACGGGCCTCGCGATCATGAAGCTCGACGTCCTCGACGGCATGGACACCGTCAAGTTGGGCGTGGGCTACCTCTACAAGGGCGAAAAGATCGACATCATGCCCGCCGGTGCGGACGCCGTCGCCGAATGCGAACCGATTTACGAAGAATTCCCGGGCTGGAAGGAAAGCACCTTCGGCGTTCAGAAGTGGGAAGATCTTCCCGAAAGCGCCCAGCGCTATCTGACGCGTCTCGCCGAAGTCGCCGGCGCTCCGATCGCCGTGGTCTCCACGGGACCGGACCGCGTTCAGACGATTTTGCGCGCGAACCCGTTTACCGCGTAAAATAACGATTCTCTTTTCTGGGAAGCGGCGGCTTGGTCCGCCGCTTCGAATTTTCTCCCTCACCAACAGCAGCAAAATGGCCGACAGATATTATTCTTGGGACGCCTACATCGACCTCAACGAACGGCTCGTGGCGAAGGTCGCCGAGTCGGACTGGCAGTTCGACAGCATTCTTTGTCTCTCCCGCGGCGGCATGCGCCCGGGCGACTTCTTCAGCCGTGTCTACGACATGCCGCTCGCCATCCTCGCGACGAGCTCCTACCGCGAAAAGGCCGGCACCGTGCAGAGCGATCTCGACATTGCCGAATGCATTACGGGCGTGTCGGAACTGAGCGGCAAGGTGCTTCTCGTCGACGACATGGTGGATTCCGGCAAGACCATCCGCGAAGTGGTCCGCCACCTGAAGGAACGCTATCCCGCCATCACGGAAATCCGCGTTGCGGTCCTTTGGTACAAGGCCCATTCGGTTCTCGTGCCCGACTGGTATGTCGAATATCTCGAGGACAATCCCTGGATCCACCAGCCTTTCGAGTGCTACGACGCTCTCGGTCCGGAGAAGTTGATCGAACGCGTCCGCGCCAAGCACCCTGAAGCTTGACCGGTCTACCCGTTCCTTTTCTCGAAGGCCCGGACGCGCAACAGATGTGTGTTCGGGCTTTTTCATCGATTCCATCGACCCGCACGGGTCAAAACGTTTCGGAGGCTACGCCATGAGCGACCCCGTCAATGCGGCCGACGCCATCGTGCAGGCCGAAGCCATGTTGGGCCAGGACAGCTACGCCCGTCTCGAGAACTATCTCGAACACATCACGATGGAGAATTTCCTGGGGCAGCTCGTCGTGATTCTCGTCGCCTACGGGCTTGGTTGGTGGCTGTCTCGCCGCATCAACGCCTACGCGACGCTCCTTGTGCCGAAAGAGTCCTCGGACCGCTCCTTCAAAGCCCAGCTGCGCCGCGGACTCATGCACATTGTTCATGCCGTGAGCATGAGTTTCGTGACGGGGTGCCTGGTGTCGCTGGGCACCTATATCCTCCTCAACGCTCTGAGGATCGGTGAAGAGGCGCTCCTTTGCCGAATCGCGTACAACGTGATGTTCGCCTACGGCATTTTGCTCGTGTTGCTCACGTGTCTCGGGGCGCTCATCGGAGAAAAACACGTCACCCCCGCCGTGCGGCGCTATCTGAGCTACGGTTTCTGGCTCTTAGTGATCCTGCAGTTCTTCGGCGTGCTCGGAGACATCATCCTTACGCTCGACGAGATTCGTCTTCCCATCGGAAGCGGCGGGCTCTCGCTCTGGAAGCTCCTTCTCGCCTTCATCACGATCTGTCTTACGATCGCGGTCGCCAACGCCCTAGGCAACTGCGCAAGAAGGTTCATCGACGAAAAGTCGGGTTGGACGCCGAACCTAAAGATCGTGGTCTCCCGGGTGGTTTACGTCTTCTTCATGATCCTCGCCGTCGTCTTCGGACTCGGAGCGGTGGGCATCGACCTTACGGTGCTCTCCGTCTTCGGCGGTGCTTTGGGCGTCGGCCTTGGCTTCGGACTGCAGAAGATCGCCTCGAACTACATCTCGGGGTTCATCATTCTGATCGACCGCTCGATCAAGATCGGGGATCTCGTGGAAGCCGCCGGCTTTCGCGGGCGCGTCACGCAGATCAATACTCGCTATACGGTTGTTCGAAACAACGACGGCATCGAGTGCATCGTGCCGAACGAAAACTTCGTGACCTCTCCCGTGGTGAACCACTCCTACACGGAAGAAGCGGCGGTTCAGTACATCTCGATTTCGATCGCCTACGACGCCGACATCGACCGCGCGCTCGCCATCATGCTCGAAGAAGGCATGCGCGAGCGTCCCCGCATCGTTCCGGGCCGAAAGGGCTGGTCCTATCTCGAATCCTTCGGCGATTCGGGCATCAACCTGAAGCTCGGCTTCTGGGTGAAGGACCCCGTCAACGGCACGGCAAGCCTTCGCACGGCGATTTCGAAGGCGATTTACCAGCGCTTTGTCGAGGAGGGCATCGAAGTGCCCTACAACCGCCTCGAAATCAACCTTCGCGACGCGCAGGCCCCCGCCGTGCACGTGAAGGTGGAAACCGACACCGTCCAGGTCAATTGACGCACAACGGCGGCTTCCTAAACAATCGGGCGCTCTCCACGACGGAGGGCGCCCGTAATTTTTAGGGAAAATCGTTCGGCTCAGCGGTAGGGCGTTTCGTCCCAGTCTTCTCGCGGCCGCACGGAAAAGTCGAGTTCGAGCCCGACCGCGTAGAGGGCGCGCTCCATCGTGTCGATCTTCGTCGCGTGCGTGAGGTCGAGAATGCGCGAGGCTTCGATCGGACGCAGCCCCATGCGGCGCGAGAGTTCGGCCGTCGTGATGCCCGCTTCGAGGCAGCGGCGCCGAAGGAGCACCTTCACCGAGAGAAGGACGGAGAAGAAAAAGAGGCTGTCTCCGGGGAGCGCCCGGGGTTCGATGTCGCTGCGCCCTTCCTTGAGGCGCTCGTCGATTTTTTCGAGAAGGAGCGCCTGCGCCGCGTCGAGCGCTTCGCCCACGGTCGGCTCGACGACCGCGACGTCGTAGCCCCGAAAGCTGAGCCGATACTGATCGTCGGAGAGAAGCGAGACGGTGTAGGGGAAAGTGAGGCGCATGGGAAGAAGACCTTCGGGAAGATTTCCAAGATCCTAGCAAAAACGAAAAAGCCGCGGTGAAGCGAACTTCACCGCGGCCCTCGGGAGTCGGCCCGAACGCGATCAGGCTTCCTTATAGCCCGTCACGTACTTGCCGGCCATGTAGCCCGACGTGTGCGCGAAGCCGCAGGCGTTGCCGCCGCAGTAGAAGGCGCCGTGCACGCCCGCGACGGTTTCGCCCGCCGCGTAGAAACCCTTGATCGGCTTCATGTCCCAGCCGAGCACTTCGAAGTGTTCGGTGACGCGAACGCCGCCGCAGGAGAGGTTGTTCCAGGAGAACATGCGGATGAGGTAGTAGGGACCCTTTTCGATCTTCCACTCCTGATCCTTGCGTCCGAACTGCAGGTCGTTCTTCGTTTCGACGGCCTTGTTCCAGACGGCGAGCTGTTCCTTGAGGCCTTCAAGGTTCACGCCGCTCTTTTCGCAGAGCTCTTCGAGCGTCGCGGCCTTCCAGAGGTTCTGGCCCTTCTGGAATTCGCTTTCGACGCGTTCGGCCGTCCAGGAGGGCAGACCCACGAGGGCGGAGAGCTTGATCTTCTGGAGCGTGCGCTGCCAGGTCGCTTCGTCGGCGAGGACGTAGTGGCAGCCGTCCGGATTGAAGGCGAGGCTCGGCGTCACGTGGCAGATGCCTTCCTTTTCCGTGATGAAGCGCTTGCCGTTCTTGTTGATGAGGATGCCGCCGTTGTTGGTGATGAACCACCAACGGCAGTACGGACCGTTGCGCCCGTGCGTGACGATGCCGCAGGGGTAGGAAGCGATGTACTGCATGTGCGAGAGCGGCGTGCCGAGGTCGCGCACGGCCGTGAGCATGGCTTCGCCGTCGTTGGAGGGACCGCCGATCACGACGCCCTTGCCCGCGACGTTCGGAACCCAGCGGTCGAGCGATTCGGCCGTGCCGGTGATGCCGCCCGTGGCCATGACGACGCCCATCTTGGCGCGGCAGGTGACCTTGTTCTTGCCTTCGCCGCATTCGACGCCGACGACGCGGTTCTGCGCCTCGTCATAGAAGAAGCGCTTCACGCCCATGCCGTGGTGGATCTTGAGCTTGCGCTCTTCGAGCTGCTTCACAAGCACTTCGATGTAGTCGCGGCCCTTGAAGGATTCCTGACGCATGCAGCGGTTGTGCGAGTGACCGGCATAGGGTTCGATGTGGTGCTTGGCGAGACCGCGTTCGGCGAGCCAGTCGAAAGCTTCGCCCGAGTGCTTGGCGAAGGCGTAGACCGGTTCCTTCAGGCTCATGTAGTTGCCGTAGGCGATGATGTCCTGCGCGAAGGCTTCCCAGGAGTCCTTGATCGAGGGATCGGCCTTCTGCATCTTCGTGCCGTAGGCGGCGAAAAGACCGCCGCAGAGGTTCGTCGCGGTGTGGAAGGGGCTCTGGCCCTTGTCGAAGATTTCGACTTTGGCGCCCGCGTCGTGCGCCTGGCAGGCGGCCATCATGCCGGCGCCGCCGCAACCGAGGACGACGACGTCGGTTTCCATATCCCACTTTTCAGGGAGAGCGGTCTGCGTGCGCGCGTGGGCGAGGCCCGGAAGGGCAGCGGCGGCAGCGGTCGAAACCGCGGCGCCGAGGAAGTGACGACGGGACAAATCGGTTTTCGACATGATCATTCCCCCTTCATTTTGATGTTGAACGTATGGCAGTCATTGCATTCGAAGCGGGGCTTCGCGTGCATGCTGTGGCAATTCGAGCAGTCGGCCTCCCCGCGGTGCGAGGCGTGGGGGTTGGGCGTCATCGCCTTGGTTCGTTCGGCCACCTTGGCGTAGCTTTCGTGGCAGGTGAGGCACGTTTCCTTGGCCGGAGCGGTCATCTTGTCGCCCTGGTGGCAGGTCGTGCAGGGAAGCGACGAGTGCGGTCCGTTGATCGTGACGGCGCCGGCGGTGCCGGCGAGACCGATCGTGAGCATCGTCGCGAGCAGTGCGGATTTGAGATGCATGGTAAATCTCCCGATGGATGAGTGGTCGACCGCCCGCAAAGAGCGGCCGACGAGGGTAAGGGGTCAGTGTTCGCCCGCGGCGTTGAGGACCGCGACCATGTCTTCGAGGTACATGCGGGCGCGGTCAAGGGGCGAGAGCGTAAGCGCGAGCTCGGCGTTGCAGGCCTCGATCGAAATGGGGAGGCCGGGCAGGTGCTTGAGGAGCGTCTTGAGGTCCGCCGCGCCCGTGCCGGGCGAGAGACGGAAGTTGCGGGCCTGATAGAGGATCCCGTCCATGTCCTTGGGACGTTCGGCCGTGATGTCGCACATCTGGCAGTAGTGAAGCGACCCGGGCGGCAGCGCGTCGATGTCTTCGTAGCGGTTGTCGGCGCGGAAGAAGTGGATCGGATCGACGAGCACGCCCGCGTTCGGACGGTTGACGCGCTTCATGGCGTCGCCCGCCGCCTTGACGGTGGCGATGTCGCACCAGGGCATGGGTTCGACGTTGAGGGTGAGGCCGTAGGGATGCGCGATTTCGCAGAGTTCGGCGAAGTTGTCGCAGAAGCGGTTGTAGTCGGGATCGTTCCCGGCGACGAGCACCTGCGAGGCGCCGAGTCGGGCGCCCGTTTCAAAGAAGGGCTTCCAGTTGATGGCGCGCGTGTCGGGCTTGACGCGAAGGATTTCGATGTCGAGCGCCTTGACGCCCGTGGCGCGCAGGTTCGCTTCGACTTCGCGGATCATCGGCGTGTCGCCGATCATGTCCCACTGCGTTTCGGTCGGCGTGGCGGGAACCAGACGGATGCCGACGTGGCTGTAGCCCGCCTTGGCGGCGCAGAGCACCTGATTGGCGGGAGAGACGTCGAGCACCGTGAGCGCGGCGAGACTGATGGGGCGCGGAAGCTTGAGGGGCTCAAACTTGCGGTCTTCAAGCTTGACGGGCTGCACTTTGGCCTGGGCCGTGCGGGCGAGGCCGGCACCGGCGGCGAGAAGGGCGGAGGCCGTCAGAAAACGGCGGCGGGCGATAGTCATGGATGGGGTCCTTGTTGTTGGAGTTGGAACCGTTTGTCGGTACGCCCTTCATCCTATAGACCCCTCCGTCTTTCTAATACCGCCCGCGGGAGGTGTCCGTGAGCGGTTTACTTTCGCCCTGCGGCCGCCTCCTCGCCCGCAATGCGGCCGAATACGAAGCAGTCGATGAGACTGTTGCCGCCGAGGCGATCTTTTCCATGAATACCGCCCGTCGTTTCGCCCGCGGCGAAAAGGCCGGGAATCGGGTTCCCGGAGCGGTCGAGAACGCGCGCGTGCGTGTCGATCGCGAGTCCTCCGCAGGTGAAGTGCACGGCGAAGCGCTCTTCGCCGAAGTAGTAGGGAGGCGTGTCGATGCGCTGCGTAAAGACGGTGCGCCCGAAGAGGTCGTCGCGGTTTCGGTCGACCGCTTCGTTGTAGCGGCGAAGGGTTTCGCGAAGCTTCGCTTCGGGAATTTCCATGGCCTGCGCCACCTCTTCGAGGTTGGCCGCCGCCCTCACGGCGCCCCGGGCGAGTTTCGGGCCGAAGGTCGCGTTTTTCTTCGACTGCGAATCGGTGATGACCCAGAAGCGCGCGTCGGGCTGCTGGAGAATCGCTTCGTAGAGCGTTCCGAAGCGCTCCTCTTCGTTGACGAAGCGCTCTCCGCGGGCGTTCACCCAGACTTCCGCTCCGGCATAGTCGGTGACGCGCCCTCCGATGAAGGGAATGAGCTGGATGTGCGGCATGCCGACCGTCTTCGCGCCGATTTTTTCGGCCATTGCGATGCCGTCGCCCGTTGCGCCGTCGAGCGTCTGTCCTTCCGGATTGGCGGTCGTTCTGAGACCTTCGTGAAGTCGGGGATCAAAGCGGCGCCGCATCACGGGGTTCGCCGTGAAGCCGCCCGTCGCGAGCACGATCGCGGGAGCGCGAAACCGAAGAGCCTCGCCCCGGGGACCGCGGGCGAGAACGCCCGTGACGCGTCCCGCTTCGGTGAGAAGCGCTTCGGCGCGGGTGCGGTAGTGAATTTCGACGCCGAGGCGCTTGGCCGCGGAGAGAAGCGTCTGCACGTAGTCGTAGCCCGCCCGAACGGAACCCGTCGAGATGTTGCGCACGGCCGTGGACGAAACCGCCCGGAAGGGCTCGAGATTCCAGCGCACGCCGAGCTGTATGAGCCAAATGACGGCGTCGTAACTCTTTTGCGCGAGAAGCCGCACGAGTTCGGGATCGGATTCGGGGCCGCCCGCTTCCAAGGTGTCGCGCACGAAGCGCTCGATGTTTTCGTCGCGCGCTCCCGTTTCCGCATCGGGAAAGGCGACCGAGACGGACCCCGTCGAGAGAATGGAGTGGCCGCCCAAGAGCGGCGCCTTTTCGAGAAGCGCCACGCGGCGCGCTCCCGATTGGAGCGCGGACACCGCGGCGGAAAGCCCCGCCGCGCCCGAGCCCACGATCACGACGTCGGCGGAGAGTTCCCGGGCTTTTTCGGGCGCCTCGGAGGCGCGCAGGGCAAGCGGCGCCGTCAGTCCGAGGGCGAAGGCGGAATTAAGAAAGCGTCGTCTTTGCATCGGCGTACCCCGATTCGAATGCAAGCCGCGTGAGTTCGGCGGGCGAATGCACGCCGAGCTTTGCGAAGGCGTTCGCCCGGTGCATCTTGACCGTGCTCACTTCGAGCCCCAAATCCCGGGCGATCACCTTGTTGGCCTTTCCCTCGAGCACGGCGTGCACCACGTCCTTTTCGCGCGGGGTGAGCGTCCCGAAGCGGTTTCGCCGCTCCGACTCCTCGCGCTCGCGCACGTGCTCGTCGACCGACGCCGCGACGGCGCGGGAGACCTTCTGCACGAAGACCATCGGGTCGACGGGCTTTTCCAGGAAGTCGACGGCGCCGTGGTGAAGCGCGTGCACGGCCATGGTGATGGTGCCGTGGGCGGACAAAAAGAGAATCGGCAGCTTCGAGCCGCGGCGCACGAGCTCGTCCTGCACGTCGAGCCCCGTGAGGCCCGGCATGCGTACGTCGAGCACGATGCAGCCTGGGCCCTCTAGCGTGTCGCGCTCGAGAAAGTCGCGCCCGTCGGTGTAGCGCGCCACGTCCCAGCCCATCGTTTCGAGGAGCATGGCGAAGGATTCTCCGAGCGCTGGGTCGTCGTCAACAATGCGGATGAGAGGTCGGGTCATGGTCGGTTTTCAAGCGGTTTTGTCGGCGGGGTCGTTCGGGTTGAGCGTATCGAAGCGCACGGTGACGGCAAGGCCCCGTTCGGGAAGACGTTCGATCGTAAGCGTCGCGCCGTGTTCGTCGACGATGTTGCGCACGATCGCGAGGCCGAGTCCGAGGCCTCCCTCCTTGACGCTTTCGCTCACCTTGAGAAGTTTGGCAAAGATTTCGTCGGAAAGGGTCGGTCCGTCGTCGGTGACGCGGAGGACGGCGCCGAACTCGTCGGTGCGCGCAAGCGTTACCGTCACGGTGCCGCCCTCGGCCGCGTCGAGCGCCTGCACGGCGTTTTTGACGAGGTTGAGAACGAGAAGTTCAAGTTCGAGCGGATCGCCCGCGACGAAGACGTTCGGCGCGACTTCCCGGCGCACGGTCGTTTTCGGTCCGGGTTTGAGGTGCGAGAGCGCTTCGTCGATCGTTCGGGCGAGATCGACCGGTTCGGGCGTGCGGCGCTGCCGCTTTGCGTAGCCGCGGACGCGGTCGACGATTTCGGCCATGCGGCGCGCTTCATTCTGCGCGCCTTCCATGGCGCGTTGGGCCACGGGATCGTCCTTGATCGATTCGCCGCAACGCATGCGAAGAACCGCCAGGAAGTTGAGGACGGCGCCCATGGGCTGCTTCAATTCATGCGCGATCATGGCGCAGAGCTGACTGATCGCCCCCATGCGCTCGAGCGAGGCGAGCCGCTCGCGCGCGGCCTCTTCCTTGCGGGCGAGAAGCTCCTTTTCGCGAAGCGTCTTCGTGAGCGCGGCCGTGCGGTGTTCGACGAGCCGCTTGAGACGGTATTCGTTGGCGATGAGGAGAAGAACGAGCAAAAGGGCGAAGACGGCGTAGCGCCCGTAGCGCTTCCAGAGTCCGGAGAGAGAGGTGTCGTCCAAAACGGCCCAACGGCCGAGGTGAAGTTCCTGATAGAGGTTCGAAACGCTGCGAAGGTCGCTCGTCGCCACCCATTCGTAGCCGTCGGCGTGTCCGCTCTCGAGAAGGGCCGTGAGAAAGTTCCGGGAGAGTTCGTTCGGGGTCCACGGAAGGATCCCCGCCGTGATGTCGGGGTAGAGGTCGGTCGAGCGCGAACAGGCGAGCGCGCCGTCGGGCGGAAGACCCACCACGCGCAGCAGACCGGGTTCGACGAGCCCCTCCTCCTGGGCGCGCTCGAGCGCGCAGGCGGGGAGAATCGACACGTCGGCGTCGCCCGAGAGCACGGCCGAGAGAACGTCGGGGACGGTGAAGGTGAGAAAGTTCACGCTCGAGAAGAACTTCTCGTCGGAGAAGCCCTTTTCGCGCAGCATGAGGCGAACGGCGGGATACCCGTCGACCGAGTGCGGGAGGGTTGCGGCGGCCTTCTTGCCGCGCAGGTCCTCAAGCGTCCTCAGATCCGTGCGGTCGCTACGCACGACGAGCGCGGCGCCGATCGACGCGACGGCCGAGGCCGCCCGATCGGTCTTGCGCGTCGCGACGGGATGCGCGCCGATGTCGGAGAGGACGTTCAGAAAACACCAGGCCGAGCAGATGAGAAGGTCGGGGCGTTCGCGTTCGATGTCGTGAAGGAGATCGTGCTCCGCAATCTGCACGACGTGCACGACGTCTTGGGGACGTAGCTTTTCCATCTCCGACACCACGGGGGTGACGGTGGTCGCGGCAAAGCCAGGCTCCGTCGTCGTGACGACGCCGAGCCGGATGACGGCGGCCGAACTCGGCGAGGCCGAGAGGAAGGCGCCGAGCGAGAGGGCGAGTGCGATGGAGCGAAGCGGAAACATGATTCGGAACGGGTGGCGTTCGAATCATTCTATCCGCTGAAGAAAGCGGAAGGACGGCGGGAAAACGAGGGCAAAAAAAATGACGCCCTTGCGGAGCGTCAATTTTTCTCGCCTTGCGGCACTCTACGAAAGTTTGGTGCCCGGAAGAGGACTCGAACCTCCACGCCCGTGAAGGCGCCAGCACCTGAAGCTGGTGCGTCTACCAATTTCGCCATCCGGGCTTCCGTAGAGGAGATGAATTTTGCCTGAAGTCGGAGAATTTGTCAAGGGGAAATCTGAAAAAAGTCGGAAAAAGTGATTCGGTCCGCCGGGAGAGACCGGCGGACGGGCGAGGAAAGGGTCGGAGAAATTCTCTGCCGCACGGGAGGAACCGGAGCGTCGCCAATTTGCTCGTATGCGACGCAATGCGTCGCGCGGATCCGTTATGCTTTCCTCCGACAACGTCGCGTTGTCGCGGCACGGGTTGCATCAACGACTCGTCCTTCTTCCAACCTAGCTTTTTGACAATCATGGCCAAGAAAAAGAACATCGCCGTCGAACCGGCAACGCTTTCGCCGGAACAAATGAACGCGGCGCGGGCCCTCTTTGCGGAGGACTCGTGCGTCTACACCCTGCGTCAACTCAAGAAACACCTGACGCAGAAACTCGCCTGGTCGCGCGGAGCGGCCAATGCGGGAGCGCTGGCGCTGATGGAAGAAGGGCCAGTCGTGACCGTGCGGCACGAAACGTACTACCGGGGT
The DNA here is from genome assembly GCA_900543805.1 of uncultured Sutterella sp. GTDB lineage: Bacteria > Pseudomonadota > Gammaproteobacteria > Burkholderiales > Burkholderiaceae_F > Sutterella > Sutterella merdavium. Next base: position 48,513 of record UQTE01000004.1, on the reverse strand, counting down.
CAAAAGGCCGGGCCCGTGCTCGTCGAATACCGTGACGAGGCACTCACCGACGCGGACGGCAAAAGCGAACCCGCGAGCCTTCAAAAGGCTCTGCCGGGCGACCTCTACGAGGCCTATCGCGGGCCCGACCGCTTCGTCGTGGACCGATTCGTGCGGCACACGAAGACGCGTTGGCTCGTGCGGCTCGAAGATCACGCCGACGGTTTCTACACCATGGTGACGGAAAACGCCTACGAGCCGATCTTCTTTCGCGTGCCCGACACGGTGAAGCCGAGACCGCAGTCGAACTTCGTCTACGAAGTCGAAGTGGACGAAGCCGCGGAAAAGGCGGGCGACCCTCTGGCCGACTACGAGGATTACGTCACGGAGAACTGGGAGCGATACGGTTACCGCAACTTCACCTGCCCCGCCCGGATCGTGCGCCGCGTGGCGCGTGCCGACGAACCTCTCGGGGCGCTCCGGATCGCCGAGGAGCGCCACGGCATCCGCACGGTGTTCCCCGACGAGGTGAAGGACGAAGCCAAGGAGATCCCGCAGGAAGTCACCGCGGCGCAGCGGCGCGGGCGCGTCGACCTGCGCGACGTTCCCTTCGTCACGATCGACGGCGAGGACGCGCGCGACTTTGACGACGCGGTCTACTGTGAAAAGTCGGGGGACGGTTGGCGTCTTCTCGTCGCGATCGCCGACGTGAGCCAGTACGTGAAGCCCGATCATCCGCTCGACCGTGAGGCGCAGGCGCGCGGCACTTCCGTCTATTTCCCGACGGCCGTGATCCCGATGCTTCCCGAGGCGCTCAGCAACGGCATTTGCTCGCTCAATCCCAACGTCGACCGGCTCACGATGGTGTGCGACGCTCTGATCGACGCCGAAGGAAAGACGACCGCCTATCAGTTCTATCCGGCCGTGATCCGCTCGCACGCGCGCCTCACCTACACGCAGGTGTGGTCGGCCCTCTCCGGGGAGGACGCGGGGTTCGAGGCGCTTGGCGAACGGCTTTTCGAGGTCGAACGCCTCTACGAACTCTACAAGGTGCTGCACGCGGCCCGCGAAAAGCGCTTTGCGCTCGACTTCGAGTCGAGCGAAATCAAGGCGCTCATCAACGAGGAAAAGGGCACGATCGACCGCTTCGAACCTTACCGCATCACGGATGCGAACCGGCTCATCGAAGAGTGCATGCTCGTCGCGAACGTCGCCGCCGCAGACTTCGTTCTGCGTAACGAGAAGCTCACGCTCTTTCGCGTGCACGACAAGCCCGAAGAAGAACGTCTGCAGGATCTGCGCCGCATCCTTCGGGCCTACAAGCTCAAACTTTCGGAAAATTCGCCCGCGGGCTTCGCTGCTCTCCTGGAGTCGGTGAAGAAGTCTCCCTCGACCTCGCCTCTGCAGATCGCGGTGCTGCGCACGATGTCGCGCGCCCTCTACAGCCCCGACAACATCGGACACTACGGTCTGCAGTACGAGCACTACGCGCACTTTACGAGTCCGATCCGGCGCTACCCCGATCTGCTCTTGCACCGCACGATCAAGGCGATTCTCGCCCGTCGCACCTACCATCCGAAGCTTTATTCGGAAACGGGAATCGAGGGATTCCACGCGCAGAAGCTCGGTTTTCGCCCGGCCTTCGAGAAGCCCGTCAAGGACTTCTCCAAGGCGGGGCGCGACCATGAGGTCTGGCGCCGTCTGGGGCTTCTCTGTTCGATCGCCGAGCGTCGCGCCGACGACGCTTCGCGCGACGTCATGAACTGGCTCGCCTGCGAGTGGCTTTCGAAGCGTCCGAACGTCCGCTACGCCTCGACCGTCGTCAACGTCCTCGATTCTGGCGTCATCGTGCGCTTGGACGACTCCGGGCTCGAAGGCTACGTGCACGTCTCGAACCTCGGGGGCGACTACTTCACCGCGATGGAGGGGCAGCTCGTCGGCGACGAAGGCGAAGTCATCCGCATCGGCAAGCAGATGCAGGTCGTCCTCGACGAAGTCGACTTCGAAAAGCGGCGCTTTTCCTTCAGGAGGGCGTTTGAGAGCGGAAAGCGCCAGAAAAAGGGGCGTCGCCGCTACGACTGGTACGACGACGTTCCCTTCTGAGACGCTCGAAAATCCGCCCCGCACCGCGCGGGATCCCGTCGTCTTTGGCTACAATGACGGCACTCTCTAACATGAAGGAGGTCCCTTTTGCAAGGAAGGGGCCTCCCGCTTTTTTCACCCAACGGAAACTCTCGTGAAGAACTCTGTCTTAGCGGGCTTTCACGCCGTAGGCGCCCGTCTGCGCACGGCGCCCGAAACGATCTCGGTCGTCTATGCCGATCCCTCGCGCCGCGACAAGCGCATGCGCGACATGCGCGAAAAACTGCTCGCCGCGGGCGTGCGCGTCATGAATGCCGACGCCAAGCGTTTGGACGGCATGGCTTCGGGCGTTCCCCATCAGGGGATCGTGGCCTTGGCCGAAGAAACGCACGTCGAACTCGACTTCGCCGATCTTATTGATCAGATCACCGACAAGACCCTGCTTTTGATCCTCGACGGCGTCACCGATCCGCGCAACTTCGGCGCCTGCCTGCGGACGGCCGACGCCGCGGGCGTGCAGGCTGTGGTGGTGCCGCGCGACCGCTCGGCCGGGATGACCCCCGCCGCCATGAAGGCTGCCGCGGGCGCCGCCGAAACGGTTCCAGTCGTGACGGTGACGAACCTCGCCGCCTCGATCGTGGAACTGCGCGACGCGGGCGTGACGGTCGTCGGCACGGCGGGCGAAGCCGTGAAGTCGATCTACGACTTCGAGCAGAACCGCGCCTTCGCCTGGGTGCTCGGCGCCGAAGGGGACGGTCTTCGTCAGCTCACGCGCAAGCGCTGCGACGATCTCGCCGCCATCCCGATGACGGGCGCCGTCGAAAGCCTCAACGTGTCGGTCGCCGCGGGCATCTGCCTCTTCGAGAGCGTGCGTCAGCGACTCGCCGCGAAGTAACAAAAAACTCGTGAAAATTTCACACAACCCCGAGGATTTCTAATACAATCCTCTGCTTTCTGTCCTTGCTACACCAGAAGAGACGCTCTGGGTAGCTTTTTCCGCAAGGAGGCTAAATGCGTCACTACGAACTTTGCATCATTGTGCATCCGGATCAGAGCGAACAGGTTCCCGCGATGATCGAGCGCTACAAGACGCTCATCGCCGAACAGGGCGGTAAGATCCACCGCATCGAAGACTGGGGCCGTCGCCAGCTCGCCTACCCGATCGAAAAGCTCGTGAAGGCTCACTACGTCCTTCTCAATATCGAATGCGGCCACGAAACGCTCGCCGAAATTGAGAACGGGTTCCGTTTCAACGACGCCGTCCTGCGTCACCTCACGATCAAGACCAAGAAGGCCGAAACGGCTCCTTCTCCCATGATGAAGGCCGTTGAAAAGGAAGAAGCCAAGAAGGTCGCCGCGGAAGCCGCTGCTGCCGCCGCTGCCGAAACGGCTGCCGCCTAAGGGTCGAGTCCTCTTCGGACGATCACACAGAACATTCAGCGTTCGGACGACGTGAACATCGTAACCATGAGCGGCAAGCTCGTCGGACGTGAGGCGGTCCGCTTCACGCCCGCAGGCATCGAGGTGTTCGAAGGTACCTTCCACCATCGGGTGGAATTGACGGAGGCGGGTCATCCGCGGACGGTGGAATTCGATTTTCCCGCCGTCAGCTACGGAGATCTCGCCCGGGAACTCAACGCTCTCCCTCTCGGAGGCGACTATGTTCTCAAAGGGTTCTTCGCCCCCCGCTCGAGCCGTTCGCATCGTCTGATCGTACACATAACGGAATACAATTCAAGGAGCTAATCATGGCTTTTGGTGCTAAGGGTAAGGGTAAGCCTCGCCGTGCCAACCAGCAAAATTCGCTTTTCAAGCGCAAGAAGTTCTGCCGCTTCACGGCCGAACACGTTGAGCAGATCGACTACAAGGATATCGATACGCTTCGCGACTTCATCCAGGAAAACGGCAAGATCATGCCGGCCCGTCTGACGGGTACGAAGGCCCACTATCAGCGTCAGCTCGATACGGCCATCAAGCGTGCGCGCTTCCTCGCGCTCCTTCCGTACACGGACAATCAGTAATTTTCCGGGAGTGAATCCAAATGCAAGTCATTCTGCTCGAAAAGATCACCCATCTCGGTAACCTCGGCGACATCGTCAAGGTGAAGGACGGCTACGGCCGCAACTTCCTCATCCCGACCGGCCGTGCCAAGCGCGCCACGAAGGCCGCCATCGCCGAATTCGAAGCCCGCCGTGCCGAGCTCGAAAAGGCCCAGGCCGAACGCATCGCCGCCGCCCAGGCTCTCGCCGACAAGCTCAACGGCGTCGAAATCACGATCGCCAGCAAGTGCGGCGTTGACGGCCGTCTCTTCGGTTCCGTCACGAACGCCGACATCGCCGAAGCGGTCGACGCCCTCGGCTTCCAGATCAAGAAGTCCCAGGTCCGCACGCCGCTCGGCGCGATCAAGTCCATCGGCGACTACCCGATCACGATCGGTCTCGCCACGGACATCACCGCCGACATCACCGTCAAGGTTGTGGCCGAAGCCTAATCGGGTCTCTTCGAAGATCTTCGAAAAAAGGGTTCTCTCCTTCGGGGGCGAACCCTTTTTGCTTTTGGTTGCGCTTGACGGCCGCGCCTCGAAGGGGCGAAATCCGCCCCCTCTGCTACAATCTTTTTCCCAATCCTTTCTTCGGTGATCCCATCGATGCCTGAAGCTCCCAAAACCCGCAACCTGCCCGACGATCCCGCGCACGGCCTCAGAACGCCGCCTCAGTCCATTCAGAGCGAACAGGCGGTGCTCGGCGGTCTCCTGATCGACAACACCGCGCTCGACAGCGTGGCCGATCTGATCACGGCCGAAGACTTCTGCCGGCGCGATCATCAGATCATCTACGAGCACATCGTCTCGCTCATTCAGCACGGCAAGCCCGCCGACATCGTGACGGTGGGCGAGAGCATCAAGAATTCGGGCGCGCAGACGGCGCTCGCCGACGGTCAGTACCTGCAGTCGCTCTTCTCGAACACGCCCTCGGCCGCGAACATCCGTCGCTACGCGGAAATCGTGCGCGACCGCGCGATGCTGCGCCAGATGATTCAGGTGGGCGAGGGGATGGTGACGAACGCCCTCAATCCGCAGGGGCGCGATCCCGAGGAGCTTCTCGACGAAGCCGAACGCGAAGTGCTCGCGATCAACGAGCGAAACGCGCGCGGCCGCCAGGGCTTCCGCTCGCTTTCGACCCTCGTGCGCGAAGTCTCCGAGCGCATCATCGAGCTCTATCAGAACAAGGACAATTCCGAAGTCACGGGCGTCGCGACGGGCTTTCCGAACCTCGACCGCGTGACGGCGGGCTTTCAGCGGGGCGACCTCATCATTCTCGCGGCGCGTCCCTCCATGGGCAAGACCGCGCTCGCCCTCAACATCGCCGAAAACATCGGCGTGCGCCAGGAGTTGCCCGTCGCGATCTTCTCTCTCGAAATGGGGGCGGACCAGCTCACGCAGCGTCTGATCGCCTCGGTCGGGCGCCTCGACTCGCAGCGCCTTCGCAAGGGGGCCCTCAACGACGAGGAATGGGACAAGTTCACGGCCGCCGTGAGCATTCTCGAGAAGAAGCCCATTCACATCGACGACACGGGGAACATGACCGTCACGTCGCTCTCGACGCGTGCGCGCCGCCTCATGAATCAGACGGGACCGCTCGGGCTCATCGTGGTCGACTACCTGCAGCTCATGGTCGGCAAGGGCGAAAACCGCACGACGATTCTCTCGGACATTTCGCGCGGCCTCAAGAGCCTCGCCAAGGAACTGCACTGCCCGATCGTCGCGCTCTCGCAGCTCTCGCGAAGCGTCGAATCGCGAACCGATCACCGTCCGATGATGTCGGACCTTCGCGAATCGGGCGCCATCGAACAGGACGCCGACGTGATCCTCTTCATCTATCGAGACGTGCGCTACAACCCCGACGCCGACAAGAACGCGGCCGAAGTGATCGTCGCCAAGCAGCGTAACGGCCCGGTCGGGACGCTCCGAATGACCTTCCTCGGCGAACTCACCCGCTTTGAGGCGACGGCCGACGAAGGCTATTGGGACGGCGCGGAATAAGGAGAAGCAGCATGGAATGGTTGACGAGCATCGACTGGTTCGCCCTCTGGTGTTGGGCGGGGGCGCTCATCCTCATCGCCGCGGGCTTTGCGGGGACGATCATCCCCGCGATTCCGGGGCTCCCCCTCATCGCCGTGGGCGCCTGGCTCATCGGCTGGGCGGGCGACTTTCAGGAGGTGGGCTGGAAGACGATCGCCTTTCTCGGCGTTCTCGCCGTGATCGGGGTCGTGGTCGACACGGTCGCCCAGACGGCGGGCGCGCAGCGCGCGGGCGCTTCGAAGGAAGGGATTCTCGGGTCGCTCATCGGCACCGTGGTCGGCGTCTTCCTCGGCGGCATCGTCGGGATCCTCATCATGCCCTTGATCGGCGCGGCGATCGGCGAATTCTGGGCCAAGCGCGACCTCCTGCACGCGGGCCGCGTGGGGCTCGCCACCTGGATCGGCATGATCATCGGCACGGTCGTCAAGGTGGCGCTCGCCTTCACCATGACGGGCACGCTCTTTGCGGTGTACTTCCTGTAACTTCGTACGTTCTTTCCCATGCAAAACGCCCTTCCGGTTCGTTCCGAAAGGGCGTTTTGCTTAGGCGGTCGGGAAAGTCGATTTAGAGCACTTCCGCCGCGTATTCCGCGAGGCGGCTTCGTTCGCCGCGCGAGAGCGTGATCGTCGCCGCGTGCTCCCAGCCGAGGAAGCGCTCGACCGCGTAGGTGAGGCCGGAACTCCCTTCGGTGAGGTAGGGCGTGTCGATCTGCGCGAGGTTGCCGAGGCACACGATCTTCGTGCCCGGGCCCGCGCGGGTGATGAGCGTCCTCATTTCCTTGGGCGTGAGGTTCTGCGCTTCGTCGATGAGGACGAATTTCTTCTGGAAGGTGCGCCCGCGCATGAGGGACATGCTCTTGACCTGCAGGCGCTGCTCGAGGACGCCGCGCGTCGTCTTCGCCTCCCAGGCCTTCATGCCCTTCGTTCCCGCGAGGACGTCGAGGTTGTCGTAGATGGCTCCCATCCAGGGGACCATCTTTTCCTCTTCCGAACCCGGAAGATACCCGATGTCTTCGCCCACGCTCACGGTGGCGCGCGTGACGAGAATCTCGTCGAAGCGGTGTTCGTCCACCGTCATCGCAAAGGCCGCCGCCAGGCTCATGAGGGTCTTGCCGGTCCCCGCCTGACCGAGAATCGTCACGAAGTCGATGTCGGGCGAGAGAAGGAGGTTGAGGGCGGCGTTCTGCTCGACGTTGCGGGCGTGGATGCCGAAGAGCTTGTCGCCCTGCGCCGTGTAGTCCTTGAGGAGCGTCATCGTGATCTTCGTGCCTTCGATCGCGGTGACGCGCGCCGCAAAGGGCGTGCCCACGTCGGAGGGAATCCAGAGGATTTCGTTCAGGACGAAGTCGCCCGGCGTGGACGTGTGGAAGGTGTAGGTCGTGACGCCGTTCTTTTCCGTGCTCTCGAGCGTCGAGGCGACGAGCGTCCAGAAGTCGTCCGAGAGCGCGCGGATGCCCGGAAAGAGCAGGTCCGTGTCGTCCAAGACCTTGTCGGAGAAATAGTCTTCCGCGGGGAGCCCCAGGGCGGTCGCCTTGATGCGCATGTTCACGTCCTTCGAGACGAGGATGGCGACGTGCTCGGGGAAGTGCGAGGCAAGGCCGCTCACGACGGCGAGGATGCGGTTGTCCCCCTTGTTGGCGGGGAGTTCCGGCGGCAGGGGCGCCGCGACCGGCGCGGTTTCGAAGTAGAGCTTCCCGAGAGCTTCGGTGTTGCCGAGGGCCGAGAGGTCAAGTCCTTCCGAGAGGGGCCGTTCGGCGTGGGCTTCGAGAAGCGCGTCGAGCGTGCGCGAGAGGCTGCGGCCGTTGCGGGCGACTTCGGTCGTGCCGACCTTGTGGTTGTCGAGCTCTTCGAGCGTCGTCATCGGCAGGAAGACGTCGTGTTCGGCAAAGCGGAAGAGGCAGCGCGGATCGTGCAGGAGCACGTTCGTGTCGAGCACGAAGAGCTTCTTGCGGTCTTCGCGCACGACGGCGCGGCCTCTGCGGTGGCTCGCGGGTTTTACGACGGTCTTTCCCTGCGTCGCGGCGGCAAAGAGCCGATCGGCGGCGGGGAAGGCTTCGGACGGTTTCTTTTCGGCGGGCGGCGGCACGTAGACGCTTTCGGCGGGCACCGTCGGCACGGGTTTTTCGTCCGAGGGGGCTGCGGCTCGGGCGGAAACATCCGCGGGAGCGGTCTTTTCGGACTTCGCGACGGGGGCCGCGGTTTTCGGCGTATCTTTGCGCTGCGTTTCCTTCTTTGCCGCGGCGACGGGCGCTTTCTTCTGTTTTTTCTTCGCGCTCTTTTCGGCGGGCTTGGCGGGTTGGGATTCTTTCGTCGGAGCGGGGGCGGTCGCCTTTTCGGCGGGAGCCGCGGCCGCGGGTTCGACGGGACGGGGGTTGCGCGCGCGGATGCGTTCGCGCAGTTCTTCGAGCGTTTCGCTTCGGGGCGCGTCTTCGCGGGCGGACGCCTTGGTGCGCGTCGTCGCGAGTTTTGCGCCGAGTTCGCTCGGTGCGGGAGGCAGGGGCATGATTCGTCTCTCCGGCCGATTCCTTCGGCCTTTTTCGGTGATGAAGCTTTCGCTTCGGTGCAGGTCCATTCTAAGGGGACGGGTCGGACGCGTGGCGGAACTAGACCGAAAGAAGAGGAGTCGCCAAAAAGCGGCGCTTCCCTCGGTTTTGCCTTCTTTTTTCGAGTAGGATGAAACGTACAGTCGCCGGGCCCGAAAGGCTTGGCTCACGACAGTTTTTTAGACGAGGAGTGGCGCGATGCAATACGTATCCACGCGGGGCGACAAAAACGCCCGAGCGTTCACCGACATCAGCTTCACGGCCTTTGCACCCGACGGCGGGCTCTGGATGCCCGACGAAGTGCCGCAAGTGACGCCGGAAAAGCTCCATACCTGGCTCGGGACCGATTATGCGGGCCTCGCCTTTGAGATCTTCCACCTCTTCGCGCCCGAAATTCCGCGCCGCGACCTGTGGACGCTCTGCCGGGACGCCTATCAGCCCAAGGAATTCTCATTCCGCCGCAATCCCTTTGACGCGGAGGCGGTGACGCCCGTGACGTGGCTGCGCGACGGCGTGGCGCTCCTGGAACTCTCGAACGGTCCGACGCTCGCCTTCGACGACCTGTCGCTGCGCTTTGCGTCGCTCTACTACGAGCGCATCCTCCCCGAAGAAAAGCGTCCGCGCATCCTGCTCGGCGCCACCTCGGGCGACATGGGCGCGTCCGCCGCGCACCACTTCGCGAACATTCCCGGGGTCGATCTCGTTCTCGTGAGTCCGAAGGACCGCATGTCGCAGTGCCAGGCCCGGATTCTTTACAACGAAACCGCTCCGAACGTTCACCACCTCGTGGGCGAAGGAACCTTCGACGACTGTCAGGATCTCGTCAACCGCGTGCTCGCCGACGAGGCCTTCTGCCGTGAACACCGCATCGGCGCGATCAACAGCACGCTCTGGCTCCGCATCGTCTCGCACCTCGTCTACTACTTCTGGTCCTACCTGCAGGCGGTCGACCGCGTGGGCGAGGAAGTGGTCTACGCCGTGCCCGCGGGTAATTTCGGCAACGCCTACGCCGGTTGGCTCGCCAAGCGCATGGGTCTGCCGATTCTTCGCCTCATCGTGGCGACGAACGAAAACGACACGTTCGACCGCTTCGTGCGCACGGGCGTCTACCGTCCGCGTCCCGCAAGCGAAACGATTCAGACGACCTCGCCCTCGATGGACATCTCGCGCGCCGCGAACGTGGAGCGCTTCCTCTACAGCTTCCTGAAGGGCGACAGCCGCCGCGTGCGCGAACTGATGGTGCTCCTTGACGACACGGGCGAATTCTCGCTTTCCGCCGAAGAGTTCTCGCGGCTTCGCCGAAGCGGTCTCTCGTCGGGGTCGTCCGACCATCCGAACCGCCTCGAGATCATCGAGGAGATGTACCTGAACCATCACGTCTTCGTCGATCCGCACACGGCCGACGCCCTCTATTCGGGGATCATCCTTCACCCCGTCGGCGTCAAGACGCTCTGCCTCGAGACGGTGCAGCCCGTGAAGTTCCCGCGCATGGTGCGCGCCGCCACGGGACACAATCCCGAGTGGCCGTTCGGCTACAAGGAACCGCCCGCGGTCGTGACGCCGCCCGCTTCGCACGCGCTCGACGAAGAGTGGCTGCGGGGCGTCGTCGGGGAGATCGGACGGTGACGCGGCCCGTCGTGATCGGCTTCGTGGGCCGCTCGGGATCGGGAAAGACCACGCTTCTCGAGCGGCTCGTCGCGATCTTTCGGGCCCGCGGCCTTCGGGTCGCGGTCCTCAAGGACGCGCACCACGGCTTTTCGATGGACAAACCGGGCAAGGACAGTTGGCGCTACCGCGAAGCGGGCGCCGAGACGGTCGTCGTGCGAAGCGACGCGCGCTGGGTCGTGCTTCATGAAACGCCCGCGGGCCGCGCGGGCGTCGAAGAGCTCCTTTCTCACGTGGGCGACGTGGACCTCGTGCTTGTCGAAGGCTTCAAAAACGAGGGCGATTACCCGAAGTACGAGGTCTTTCGCCCCGACGCGACGCCCGAGGGGCCGCTCTTTCCCGGCGCCCTTCTTGCGGGCGTCGTCTCGAACGTCTCGGCCGAGGCGCTCGGCACCGACCTTCCCGTTTTGCCGATCGACGAACCCGAGCGCGTGGCGGCCCATATGTTCGAGACGCATCTTCGCCGCTAAAATAAGCGGCGAGTTTCTTTTTGGAAAAGGCCTTCGCCCGGGGGCGAAGGAAAGACGATGATTTCTTACACCGAAGCCCTTTCGAGACTGATGGCGGGCGCGAGCCCCATTACCGAGACGGAAACCGTTCCGCTTCTCTACAGCACGGGCCGCATTCTGGCCGAAGACGTGGGAAGCCCCGTGGCGGTGCCCGCCTGGGACAATTCGCAGATGGACGGCTACGCCGTGCGTTTCGCCGAGGCGACGGAGGGCGCGGTCCTTCCCGTTTCGCAGCGCATCCCGGCGGGGTCCGTCGGCGAAGCCCTGAAGCCGGGCACGGTCGCGCGCATCTTTACGGGCGCCCCCGTTCCCGAAGGGGCCGACGCCGTCGTGCCGCAGGAGGAAACCGAAGTGACGCCCGAGGGCGTGCGGTTTGTCGCTTCGGCCCGCGAGGGCGCCTGGATCCGCCGCCGCGGAAGCGACGTGGCGCAGGGTACGGTCATCGCCTCGCGCGGTACGCGCCTGACGCCCGCCGTGATCGGCGTGATCGCGAGCGTCGGCCGCGCCTACGTGACGGTGTACCGCCGTCTGCGCGTGGGCGTCTTCTTCTCCGGGGACGAACTCGTGCAGCCCGGAGAACCCCTCCCGCCGGGCGGCATCTACAATTCGAACCGCTACATGCTGCGCAGTCTCCTTCTCACGCTCGGCTGCGAGGCCTACGACCTCGGGAGCATTCCCGATTCGTTCGAGGCGACGAAGGCGGCGCTCGAACGCGCCGCGGAGACGACCGACGTGATTTTGTCGACGGGCGGCATGTCCGTGGGCGAAGAGGACCACATCAAGCCCGCCGTCGAGTCGCTCGGAGCGCTCGACGTCTGGCGCGTGCGCGTGAAGCCCGGGAAACCCCTCGCTTTCGGGCATGTGAAGAACGTTCCCTTCATCGGCATTCCGGGAAACCCCGTCGCCGCCTTCGTGATCTTCCTCATGATGGCGCGTCCCTTCCTTTTGCGCCGCATGGGCTCGAACGACATCGAAGTACAGCCGCAGCTCGTGCGCGCCGATTTCGACTGGTTGAAGCCCGGCGACCGCGAGGAATTCCTGCGCGTTCGCCGCAACGCCGAAGGAGGACTCGACCGCTATCCCAATCAGAATTCGCAGGTCCTTTCCTCCTGCGCCTGGGGCGACGGCCTCGTCGACGTGCCCGCGGGCGAGCCCGTGAAGAAGGGCGACTTCGTGCGTTACTACCCCTTCTGCCGATTCTTTGCCTGAGTAGCGAGAGAGCACTAAGAAAATGAAGATCGAAATCCTGTACTTCGCCTATCTGCGCGAACAGCTCGGTTTTGACCGCGAAGAGGCGGAAACGCCCGACGACGTGCGCACGGTGGGGGCGCTTCGCGACTGGCTCGTCGCAAAGGGCGAGCCCTATGCCACGGCCTTTGCGAATCTCAAGCGCATCCGCGCGGCCCTGAATGAAGAGCTCGCGTCGGACGACGAGGCGTTGAAAGAGGGCGACGTCGTCGCCTTCTTCCCGCCGGTGACGGGAGGTTGACCGTGGCGGAAACGAAGATTCTGGTCACGACCGAGCCCTTTGACATCGGCGAGGAAACCGCCCGCATCCGCGAGGGTTCGCCCGACATGGGCGCGATTGTCACGTTCACGGGGGTCGTGCGAAACGTCAACGACGGCTCGAACGTCACGGCCATGACGCTCGAACACTATCCGGGTATGACCCAAAAGAGCCTCGCGAAGATCGTCGAGACGGCCCGCGGCCGCTGGCCCTTGGGCGACGTCACGGTGATCCACCGCGTCGGCCGCATGGTCGTGGGCGAGGAGATCGTCCTCGTGGCGGTCGCGTCGCGCCACCGTCACGCGGCCTTCGAAGCCGCCTCCTTCATCATGGACTGGTTGAAGACCGAAGCGCCCTTCTGGAAGAAGGAGGAAACGCCCGAGGGCGCCCGCTGGGTCGACGCGCGAGAGAGCGACGACCTCGCCAAGGCCCGTTGGGGCTGACCGGACAAAAAGTCCCAAAACGCAAAGGCGCCCGATTTCCCGTGCGGAAAAAGGGCGCTTTTCGTTGGGGCGCGAAGGTCGCCGAAGGGCGTCAGCGGCGACGGCTCGAGCGCTGCGCAAGAAGCAGGCCGAGCAAAACGAGGACCGATCCCGCGACGAAGGGTAGTCCCACGGATTCGTCGAGAAGAAGCACGCTCAGGACCACGCCGAAGATCGGCGTCATGAAGAGAAAGACGCCGAGGCGCGAGGCAAGATAGCGGCGAAGGAGCCAGTTCCAGACGAGGTAGCTTGCGAAACTCACGATGACGGTCTGAAAGACGAGGCTCGCCCAGCCGAGCGTCGTGCTCTCGAAGTGACTCTGACCCGTGAGAAGGGCGAGCGCCGTCAGCACCACCGCGCCCGTGGCGAGCTGCCAGAAGAGCATCTGCGAGGCGGGGGCGGCGTTCATGGTGGTGGTTCGCAGGAAGATCGTCGCAAAGCCCCAGGAAATCCCGGCGCCCAGGCCGAGCGCGTCGCCGAGAATCCACAGGCTCTCTTCGGGCGTCGCCTCCGTGAGGGCGGGAAGGAGGAAGGCGACGAGGATCCCGCAGAAGGCGAGAAGAAGCCCCGACCACTGAATGAGGTTGAGGCGCTCTTCGGGAAGCTTCACGGCGAGTCCCACGGCGGAAAAGAGCGGCGCCGTGTAGAGAAGCACCGACATGTGGGCGGCCGAGGTGAAGCGAAGGCCTTCGGACACGAAGAAGAATTCCCCCGTAAAGCAGAGCCCCACGAGGAGCGCGTCGCGAAGCTTCACTTCGGGGTTCCAGACCTCCTTCAACCAATAGCGGTTGAAGAGCCACAAAAGGAGTCCCGAAACGGCGGACCGCAGACCCACCTGCAGCATGGGACTCACGGCGTCACCCGCCGCCTTGATGGCGACCTGCTGCAGGCCCCACACAAAGCAAAGGCCCACGCACACGGCGAAGGCGAAGAAGTCGACGGGACGGCGGACGGGTTGGTTGGTCATGGAAGGCAAAAAAGAAAGAGAAAGATGCCGAATGATAGCCCTTCGCAGGGAATTTCGGAGGGGAGGGACCGTCAAGCGGCGCCGTCGGCAAGCTTTTTGTCCTCGTTCTACAATGGACAAATCCGCGTCCCGCACGGTCGGGACGCTCCAAGACATCAACGAACGAAACGGGACGACCGATGCTTCACTTCGAATGCGACTATTTGGAAGGCGCGCATCCGCGCATTTTGGAGAAACTCTCCGCCACGAATCTTGATCAGACGCCGGGCTACGGGGCGGACAAGCACTGCGAACGGGCGGCCGAGCTCATCCGCAAGGCCTGCGGCGCGCCCGACGCGCAGGTGTGGTTTCTCGTGGGCGGAACGCAGACGAACGCGACGGTGATCCGCTCGATCCTTCGCAACTACGAAGGCGTCCTCTCGGCCGACACGGGCCACATCACGGGACACGAGGCGGGCGCGATCGAGGCTTCGGGCCACAAGGTCCTCACGCTTCCCGAAAAGGAAGGGAAAATTTCGGCCGAGACGGTCGAAGCGGCCATGCAAAAGTTCCTGCACGATCCTTCGCGCCACTTTGCGGTTCATCCCGGACTCGTCTACATCTCGCACCCGACGGAGTACGGCACGCTCTACACGCTCGACGAACTCAAGGCCCTTCGCGCCGTCTGCGACCGCCATCACCTGCCGCTCTACATTGACGGGGCGCGGCTCGGATACGGCCTTGCGGCCGAAAAGAGTGACGTGACGCTCGAGGACATCGCACGCCTCGCGGACGTCTTCTACATCGGCGGCACGAAGGTGGGAGCGCTCTTTGGGGAAGCTCTCGTCATCACGCGCCCCGAACTCCTGCCGCACTTCTACACGACGATGAAGCAGTCGGGCGCGGTTCTTGCGAAGGGGCGCCTCCTTGGGATTCAGTTCGAAGCGCTCTTTGAGGACGACCTTTACGTTGAAGTCGGCCGTCACGCCGTGGGGCTCGCCAAGCGCCTGACCGAAGCGCTCCTTGCGAAGGGCTATGAACTTCTCTTTGTCACCGGTACGAATCAGGTCTTTGCGATCGTTACGGACGAACAGCTCGCGCACCTGCGCGAGGTGACGACTTTCGCCTATTGGGCGGCTCTCTCCGAAGGTCGCCACGTCGTTCGCTTCGTGACGAGCTGGGCGACGAAGCCCGAAGACGTCGAAGCGCTCATCGCGGCGCTCTGATCCGCATGACGGGGATCACTTGGGAGGGCGCCGCCGCCGTAGCGGCGGGGGCGGCCCTCGGAGCGCTTTGCCGGTGGCTCCTCACGGTCGGTCTCGGAAGCGTCGGCGGACTCGCGGCGGGAACGCTCGCCGCGAACCTTGTCGGGTGCTTCGCGGCCGGCATTCTTGCGGGGTGCTTCGCGGTTTTTCCCGTGAATGACGCCCTGCGGCTTCTTCTCGTCACGGGCTTTTTGGGCGGCCTCACCACGTTCTCCACCTTTTCGACGGAGTCCGTGGGATTTTTGCTCGACGGCGCCTGGGGCCGCTGGACGCGCCACCTTCTTGTCCACGTGATCGGAAGTCTTGCGGCTGCGACGGCGGGTGTTCTCATGATTCGATCATTTTTACGCTGACTCAAGCACCGGGCAGTGGATCCCAGGCCGTGGAGACGGCGAGTTGGGGCGCCGTTCGAAAACCGTTCGGTCTTTTCGAGCGAAGATCGGTATTTTTCCATAGTGCATCTTCACACTCAGTTCGATTTTTCCGTTTTTTTGACTTGGTAGATTACACGCGTCGGCCGACACGAACTGCGAAAAACCAAGGACTCAAACGAAGGAGAAATCTCATGAACGCCACCAGAAGATCGCTTCTCACCGCTGCGGCAGCCGTCGTGCCCGCCGTTTTTGCTTCCGCCTCCGTCGGCGCCGCGCAAGCCGCTGAAAAAAACGTTCAGTGGGATCGTACGGTTGATTTTCTCATTATCGGCACCGGCTTCGCCGGATTCGCCGCGGCGCTTGAGGCGCACCAGATCGGCATCAAGCAGGTGCTTTTGATCGACAAAATGCCTGCGATCGGCGGCAACTCCATCATCAACGGCGGAGGGATCGCTGCGGCCGGTACTGATATGCAGAAGGAGCGCGGCATCCAGGATTCGGCCGATCTGATGTTCTCCGACATTATGAAGGCGGGTGGCTACATCAATCATCCGTCGCTCGCCCGAAAGATCAGCGACGAGTCCGTCGCAACTTACGAGTGGCTTCGCGATCAGATCGGCGTCAAGTTCGCCGATGTTTACTACCACGGCGGTCACAGCGTGAAGCGTAGCCACACGGTCGTGGAAAAATCCGGAGCCGGCTTCATCAATCCGATGAATGCAAAATGCCGACAATGGGGCGTTCCCGTAGAACTTCGCACGAAGGCAGAGAAACTCATTATCGGTGCGGACGGTCGGGTTGAGGGCGTTCAAGTTCGTCGCGGCTATCGGTTCGGAAAGGAAAATTCAGGCAAGGTCGAAACCATTCGCGCCCGGATGGGGGTTCTCCTCGCTTCAGGGGGCTTTTCTCAGAATGTCGTGATGCGCATGAGCCATGATCCTCGTCTGACCGCTGACTTCGGCTCTACGAATCATCCGGGTGCTACGGGGGAAATGATTCAGCAGGCGCAAATGATCGGCGCCAATACGGTACAGATGGACTGGATTCAACTGGGCCCGTGGACCTCGCCCGATGAAACGGGCTTCGGACTCGCGCCGCAGTTCGTTGAGTCGATCGTGGGTTACGGTTGTATGGTCGATATCGCTACCGGCAAACGCTTCTTCAAGGAAACGGGGAACCGTAAGGAACGTGCCGACGCGATCATTGCGATCGGTCATCCCGCACTCATCTATGCCAGTGAAAAGAACGTCAAGGCGCAGACGGGGAAGGCCATGAAGCGGTCGTCTTTCGAGCATGCCATGAAGAACGGCGTCATCTGCAAGTTCGATACCTTGGAAGCCATGGCGGATTTTTATAAGATTCCGGTTGAGGCACTCAAGGCGCAAAACGAGCGAATGAACGACTTTCTTAGGGCCAAGAAGGATGAAGACCTCGGGTGCATGTTCTTTGAGGATTCGCTTCCCAATGACGAGGGTCCGTATTACGCTGCTCGCCTTTGGCCGCGGGTACACCACACGATGGGTGGTCTCGAAATCAACGATCGCGCGCAGGTATACGACGCCTGCCACAAGGTGATTCCCGGGCTCTACGCCGCCGGTGAAGTGACGGGCGGCGTTCACGGGCAGGTTCGGCTCGGCACGGTGGCCGTCTCGGACTGCATCATCTTCGGTCGTGCGGCGGCGCGAAGCGCTCTGGAAGATTCGCGCGCCTGATCAATCCGACCTCCTGCGAAGCCGCAATCCGCCCGGGCGGCTTCGCCCTTTGTGCACTTCGCACTATGGCGAAACTCTCGAAAACTTGGCACAAAACGCTGATTCAGTGTTCGTTCGATTCGGTCTTGGACGACGCTATCGAGCGCTCGCCCGTGCCGATCATGCCCTGGATCACGCATCGTCTGGATCCAGATCTTCTTTCTTTAATGCTTCGTTTGGGACTTAAACGTACCATCCGAGCGGGCAACCTTCTTTTCGGACACTCCGAGAAGATCGACGAGCTGATCGTCGTTCGACGGGGCATCACAGCGAGAAGCATGGGAAATCTCGACGGACGAGCGATCGGTTTGGCGACGCCCGGCCGCATTGCGGCCGGGAATCTCAACTTCTTTTCGGGCCGCCATGCGATCGGTCGCTACTTTGCCATCACAGACTGCGAGCTTTGCGTCTGCCCGCGCTCGCTTCTGCTGTCCGTCCTGGAGAGCGAGCCACGGCTCTTCAAAATCTGTGCCGTGCAGTTTGAGTGCTGTGTGTTGTCGGATCGCCTGAGTTTTGCGTGTCTTTCTCTTCTCGACGGACGTGAACGTCTCCAGGCGTTTCTTGCGACATGGGCCGTCAACTACGGCCAAATGCTGGAGGACGAGGACGGGAGCCGCTGGATCCGCATGCCGGTTCCCACGACCATCCAGACGCAAAGTCAGATCGTCAACACGACGCTCAACTGGGTCGACCGCATTCTCCATCACTGGCGCAAGAGGGGATTGTGGCGACGGAAGGGGGAGTGGATTTTCGTGTCGCCCATCGTTTTGGAAGAAGCCTACCGTTGGATGCGGTCGCTCGAAGAAGGGGACAATCTCTTTCATTACCCGTCGTCGCTCTCTGCGCTCATCGAATCGCTTCACGGTGGCGTTTCGTACGTTTCGGGGCGGTGTCTGCAGGCAAGTTGAATGCCCGTGGCTAGAGACGGACAAGCATCGTCCCAGTCCTCGTCCATGCCATGAGTGGGCGCCCTGCATTCGCAACCAAATCTTTCTTCCTCTTGTTTTTTTGGGGGGTCGGACTCATATGAAGAGTATCAAGACACTACATCGTCGAATGTTCGACGAAAGGAAGAAAGAAACCCATGCGTCAGGACAAATTGACCACGAAATTTCAGCAGGCGCTCGGCGACGCGCAATCCGTCGCCCTGGCGCACGACCACCAGGTGCTCGAACCCATTCACCTCCTGGCCGCTTTGCTGAAGGATTCTGAAGACGCAAGCCGCAGTCTTCTCGAGCGCGCCGGCGTGAACGTCGCGCAGCTCGAGCGCCGCGTCGAAGAGCGTCTGCGCGCCATGCCGAGCGTTTCGGGCACGGACGGAGACATTCAGATTTCGCGTGAACTCGGGAACATCCTCAACCTCACGGAAAAGGAGGCGATGAAGCGCAACGACCGCTACATCTCCACCGAAATGTTCCTGCTTGCGCTTTGCGAAGACAAGAGCGAGGCGGGTCGCCTCGCGCGCGAATGCGGGCTTACGAGAAGCGCCATGGAAATGGCGATCTCCGCCGTGCGCGGCAGCGACGGCGCGGACAACCCCGATGCCGAAAGCCAGCGCGAAGCGCTCAAGAAGTACACGATCGACCTCACCGACCTCGCGCGCCGCGGCAAGCTCGACCCCGTGATCGGGCGTGACGACGAAATCCGCCGCACGATGCAGATTCTGCAGCGCCGCAGCAAGAACAACCCCGTGCTGATCGGCGAGCCCGGCGTCGGCAAGACCGCCGTCGTCGAAGGGCTTGCGCAGCGAATCGTCAACGGCGAAGTGCCCGACACGCTCAAGGGAAAGCGCGTTCTGAGTCTCGACATGGCGGGCCTCATCGCGGGCGCCAAGTACCGCGGCGAATTCGAGGAACGTCTGAAGAAGCTCCTCGAGGAAGTCACGAAGGAAGAGGGCCGCATCATCCTCTTCATCGACGAACTCCACACGGTGGTGGGCGCCGGGAAGACCGAAGGCAGCATGGACGCGGGCAACATGTTGAAGCCTGCGCTCGCGCGCGGCGAACTCCATGTGATCGGTGCGACCACGCTTGACGAATACCGCAAGTACGTCGAAAAGGACGCGGCGCTGGAGCGTCGTTTCCAGAAGGTCATGATCGACGAACCGTCGGTCGAGGACACCATCGCGATTCTGCGCGGTCTGCAGGAGAAGTACGAAGCGCATCACGGCGTCGAGATCACCGACCCCGCGATCGTCGCGGCGGCCGAACTCTCTCACCGCTACATCACGGACCGCTTCCTCCCCGACAAGGCGATCGACCTGATCGACGAGGCGGCGGCGCGCATCAAGATGGAAATCGACTCGAAGCCCGAAGCGCTCGACAAGCTTGACCGCCGTCTCATCCAGCTCAAGATCGAGCGCGAAGCGATGAAGAAGGAAACGGACGAAGCCTCGAAGAAGCGCCTCGAAGCGATCGAAGAGGAAATCGAACGTCTCTCTCGCGAATACTCCGACCTTGAGGAAGTGTGGAAGCGCGAAAAGAGCGAAGCGCTCGGCGCCAAGAGCGTGCGCGACGAAATCGAAGAGGTTCGCCGTCAGATGGAGGAATACCGCCGTACGGCGCAGTATGAAAAGCTCGCGCAACTGCAGTACGAACGCCTCCCGAAGCTCGAGGAACGTCTGCGTCGCGCCGAAAAGGCCGAGGGGGCGGATAAGCCCATGAAGCTTCTCCGCACTGCGGTGGGCGCCGAGGAAATCGCCGAAGTGGTGAGCCGCGCGACGGGCATTCCGGTCTCGAAGATGATGGAGGGGGAACGTCAGAAGCTCCTTCACATGGGCGAGACGCTCGCAAAGCGCGTGGTGGGTCAGGAAGAAGCGGTGCAGCGCGTGACGGAGACGATTCTGCGCAGCCGCGCGGGCCTTGCGGACCCGAATCGTCCGTACGGCAGCTTCCTCTTCCTCGGGCCTACGGGCGTCGGCAAGACCGAACTCACGAAGGCGCTTGCGAACTTCCTCTTTGACTCCGACGATGCGCTCATCCGCATCGACATGAGCGAATTCATGGAAAAGCACAGCGTCGCCCGTCTGATCGGCGCGCCTCCGGGATACGTGGGCTACGAAGAAGGCGGCTACCTCACGGAAGCAGTCCGCCGCAAGCCCTATTCGGTGATTCTCTTGGACGAAGTCGAAAAGGCGCACCCCGACGTCTTCAACGTGCTCCTGCAGGTTTTGGACGACGGGCGCATGACGGACGGTCAGGGCCGCACGGTCGACTTCAAGAACACGGTCATCGTGATGACGTCGAACCTCGGGGCCTTCGAAATCGAACGCCTCGCCGGGGCGCCGCACGAAGAGATCCGCGAAGCCGTGATGAAGGAAGTGAAGGAACACTTCCGTCCGGAATTCGTGAACCGCATCGACGAGATCGTGGTCTTCAACTCGCTCGGCAAGGAATCGATCCGCCGCATCGCGAACCTGCAGCTTGACCTCTTGAAGGGCCGCATGGCCGCGCAGGACCTCAAGCTCGAGCTCACGGACGCCGCGCTCGACAAGGTGGCCGAAGCGGGCTTCGACGTTCAGTTCGGTGCGCGTCCTCTGAAGCGCGCCGTGCAGGAACACGTCGAGAACCCGGTCGCCCGCCTGATCCTCGAAGGGAAGGTCCTGCCGGGCGGCAAGGTCGTGGGCGACGTGCAGGACGGCAAGCTCGTCTTCACGGTGGAAAATCCGACCGAGTAACGCCGGCGGTGCGGCCGCAAGGGCTGCACGGCGGCAATGAGCCGGAAACGCCCCGGGTGCGCCTTGGCACTCGGGGCGTTCGCGTCTTTGTCCGGGCGGCAAACCGCCGGCGGTCCATTGTCCCGCGCAGACGGGGAAAATCATGAGGTCCGCCGCATAGAATTCAGTGCGAGAATGAACGGATTCTTTTCCCTCGACCTCTGAAAGGACCATCATGTCGGAACCATTCGTTCCAATCCCCCTTCCCGATCTTTTCTCCGTTCTCCGCGAGGATGGGCCCGATCTCGGCATGGACGTCAACGGCGGGAATCCGTACTCGCCCGTTTGGATTTGCGGGTTGGAGTTCGGGGGCGGCCGAAACGACTGGGAAACTTTCAAGCGAGCCGCTTTGCGCGGCGTCGATCTCGCGACGATCACGGCGTTTGGGAACTTCGGTGCACTCGACTACGAATACCGAACGCTTTCCTCGGCCTTGGTGGCGGCGCTCACCGACGGAGATTTTCTCGCCAAGCTCGAGGTTGCGAAAACCGACGGCGAACGACGCAAGTTGACGGAAAAGTACGTGCCCGAGCACAAGATCTTCGCCTGGGGCGGACACGGCTTTCAGATGAACTCGGGCGTTCTGTCGCTTACGGCGCACGACGATTGGGAAAATTCCTATTTCCTCTACGGCCCCGGTTCGTCGTTGCGGTGCAGTGTGAAGAAGGCGCTCGGAGAGTCCGGCGTCAAGACTCTCGGCGAGTACCGGGGCAGGGCGACGGCCGTCTTCGAAAAACATGTCAAAGCGCGCCTTCGTCGTTATCGCCCGCGTCTTGTCATATGCACGGGACGGAAGGGGACGAACGAGTTTCTGAATCTTTTTCTCTCGCAAGGAGAGCGCACCCCCTTCTCCCGAAGCGACGGCGATGGATTCCCGCGCCGCCGCTTTGAGCTCTACCGTCACGAAGAGACGGACACGATCGTTGTTCTCTGCAACTTCCTCACGAACCGCAGAAACACGACGCTCGGACTTGACGACATAGCGCCTTTCGCCCGAAAACTCAGGGAGGAGAAGGAGTTGGATTGGCTCAAGGCGCTCGAGCGCGTCGATTCGTGGCCGCAAGAGTGTCTTCCAGACGGTCTTTCTCGTTCGAACTACGAGGCGCTTCTGAAAAAGGTGGACGCGCTGCACAGCTACGACGACTTCTTCGCGGGAGACTTCTTCGAGACGAAGGAAGTTCGTGAATATCTGGAAGGACGACGCGGGCGGGAAATCTTTCTTGAGCAGGTGACGAAGGTCCGGGGTGTCGAAGCGGATTACTTCGAAACGCTCGACATAACGCCCGCCGAACAGTTCTTCGCGTTGCTGGCGCGAGAGTTGGAGCGACCGCTTGCCCGCCGCATCTGGCTCTGCGAGAAACTGGATCTCTTGATCAACTATAGAAAGGCCTTCGAGCGCAGGGCTATCCGATCGCTCCTCTCCTGACCGAAAACAGGAATGGAGCCGGCGGTTAAGATTGCAGTCACCTCACCGTGCGAGACTTCGAGTAATTGACCCCAAAACCACATGAGGAGACTCAAGTGAAGAAATCCCTTTTGCTCGGCCTCGGACTCGCGGCCGCCGCCGCGAGCGCCACGGCCGCGCCCTCGCTCGTCGAAGCGCTCAGCGCCTGTGATACGACCTTTTACGAAGCGCTCGCCAAGGACAAGAAGATTCCCGAAGCGCTCAAGGTGCGCAAGGACAATCTCGCCTTTTTGAAGCTGAAGGGCGAACAACTTGAAGAAATTCCCTTCAAGAAGACCTTCCGCGACAACGGTCTGACGATCACGGGCTTCATCGTGAGCGACGCGATCGAGCGCTTCTTCGGCGTGCCCGACATGCACAACCACTTCTGGGGCTTCACGGTGAAGGAAGACTGGATGGGCGTCGTCGAAAAGCTGCGCCTCGACTGGGAAGCGATCGACACGAACCACAAGGCCGCGCACTTCGGCACGAAGGCCCGTGAAAACGGCGGCACCGAATGGAAGGTGTACGTGCGTCCGCAGGATCGTGAAATGCCGGAATTCGGCCGCGCCGAAAAGGCCTTCCACGTCTCGCCCTATAAGGACGGCGCCATGATCTTCTGTTCGCTCCAGAGCGCGGGCGCGCCCGACGAAGCGATTCTCGCCTCGACCCGTCCCGACCTTCTCTGGGCCGCGGAAGCCGAAGAGGCCGCTGAAAAGGCTGCGGCGAAGAAGTAATCCGCACGGTGTTCTCCCAAAGGCGGGTGCCGCGGCATTCGCTTTTGACCGAAGAAAAGGGGGAGCGGTTTTCGAACCGCTCCCCCTTTTCTTCGGTGCGAGACCGTGCGTCAGACCTTGCGGACGATCGCGTCGACTTCGTCGAAGGTCGCGCAGATGGAGTCGCTCGGCTTCTTGCCGAGAAGGCTCACCACGACGATGGCGATCGTCGCGAAGAGGAAGCCCGGGACCATTTCATAGAGGTCGAACCAGGCGAAGTGGTTCCAGACGAGGACCGTGAGGGCGCCCGTGATCATGCCCGCGAGGGCGCCGTTTCGCGTCATGCGCTTCCAGCGTAGCGAGAGGATGATGACGGGACCGAAGGCCGCGCCGAAGCCCGCCCAAGCGTAAGCGACGAGCGAGAGCACGAGGCTGTTGGGGTCCATCGCCATCCAGACGGCGACGGCCGAGATGAGGAGCACCATGGCGCGGCCGACCCAGACGAGTTCGAACTGCGTGGCCTTGGGGCGCAGGAAGGTGCGGTAGAAGTCTTCCGTAAGCGTCGAGCTGCAGACGAGGAGTTGGCACGAGAGCGTCGACATGACGGCCGCGAGAATGGCCGACATCAGGATGCCCGCGATCCAGGGATTGAAGAGGAGCTGCGAGAGGACGATGAAGACGCGTTCGTGATTTTCGACGACGAGTCCCGCCACGTCGGGGTGTTCGGCGAAGTAGGCCGCGCCGAAGAAGCCGACGGCCACGGCGCCCGAGAGGCAGAAGGCCATCCAGAGAGTCGCCACGCGGCGCGCGTTCGGGATGATGCTTGCGTTGCGGGCCGCCATGAATCGCACGAGAATGTGGGGCTGTCCGAAGTAGCCGAGCCCCCAGGCGACGAGCCCGACGATGCCGATCCAGGTGTGGCCGCTCATGAGGTTGATCATCTTCGGATCGATTTCGGCGACGCGGTTCACGGTCATTTCAAAGCCGCCCAGGTCCCACATGACGGCGATCGGCGTCACGATGAGGGCGAGGCACATGAGGGCCGCCTGAATCGTGTCGGTCCAGCTCACGGCGAGGAAGCCTCCGAGGAAGACGTAGAGAATCGTCGCGGCGGCGCCGATGTAGAGCGCCGTCTCGTAGGGCATGTTGAAGGTGTTCTCGAAGAGGCGCGCGCCCGCGACGACGCCCGAGGCGCAGTAGATCGTAAAGAAGATCAGGATGACGGTCGCCGCGCAGATGCGAAGAAGATTCTGCTTGTCTTCGAAGCGGTGCGAGAAGTAGTCGGGGAGCGTGAGCGCGTTGTGGGTCTTTTCCGTGTAGACGCGAAGGCGCGCCGCGACGATGCACCAGTTGATGTAGGAGCCGACGATGAGGCCGATGGCGATCCAGGCTTCGCGGATCCCCATGAGGAAGACGGCGCCCGGCAACCCCATCAGCAACCAGCCGCTCATGTCGGACGCACCCACCGAGAGGGCCGTGACGAGACCGTTGAGACTGCGGCCGCCGAGAATGTAGTCGCTGTAGTTGCGCGTGTAGCGGTAGGCGAAAAGCCCGACGCCCACCATGACGATCAAATACCCTACGAAGGTGATCGCAGTAGGATTCGAGAACATAGGTTTTGTTTTTCTTGGGGTTTGAGGGTTTGGAGGACCGCTTTTCGCGGTCGATTTTCTAGTATAGGAGAATTCTTCGGCCCGCCAAGGCGGCGGGCCGAGGGAAAAAGTCCTTAGAAGGGGAATTCTCAGCCGCCGATGTAGCTCATTTCGATCTTGGGACGGTCGGGCGTGAGGCCGAGGGCGCGAAGTTCCGAGTAGCGGTTTTCGCGCGCCGACCAGATGCGCCCGAGCGCCTCTTCGATTTCGAAGTCCGTCGCGCCGCCGCGCAAAAGCGTGCGAAGGTCGTAGCCTTCGGTGGCGAAGAGACAAAGATAAAGACGCCCTTCCATCGAAATGCGGGCGCGCGAGCAGTCGCGGCAGAAGGCGCGCGTCACGGAACTGATGCAGCCGAATTCCCCGGCGCCGTCGACATAGCGCCAGCGCGTGGCGGTTTCGCCGATGTAATTGGGGTTGATCGGTTCGACTTCGTAGCGCGAGCGGATGCGCTCGACGACTTCCGCCGAGGGAACGACGTCGGTCATGCGCCAGCCGTTGGAACTTCCCACGTCCATGTATTCGATGAAGCGCGGAATGACGCCCGTATGGCGGAATCGTTCGCAGATCTTGAGGATTTCGTCCTCGTTGACGCCGCGCTTGACGACGGTGTTCACCTTCACCTTGAGACCGGCTTCGAGCGCCGCGTCGATCGCTTCGAGGATCTTCGCCGCAGGGAAACCCACGTCGTTGAAGGACTGAAAGATCGCCTCGTCCATGGCGTCGAGGCTCACGGTCACGCGCTTCAGGCCCGCTTCCTTAAGGGTGGGGAGCTTCTTCTTGAGAATGGAGGCGTTCGTCGTGACGGCGACGTCGGGGGCTTCGCCGTCGACGGTCTTGAGTGAGAGAAGGTCGGCGACGAGACGTTCGATTCCCTTGCGAAGAAGCGGTTCTCCCCCGGTGAGGCGGAACTTCTTTACGCCGTGGCGCACGGCGATGCGCGCAAGACGCATGATTTCCTCGAAGCTCAAAAGCTCCGTCTGCGGAAGAAATGAATAGCGGCTCGTGAAGATTTCCTTGGGCATGCAGTAGCGGCAGCGGAAGTTGCAGTGGTCCGTCACCGAAATGCGCAGGTCGCGCAGCGGCCGCCCGAGCGCGTCCGTCCAGAAGCCGTCGGTCGTGCGGATCGGCCCGCTCTGCGGAACCGGAAGCGAGCGCACGTGCGTCGCGTCGGAAATGGGAATGATGCCGGAATCGTTCTTCATGCCTTGAAGGAAAAATCGTCGACGAAAGGAAGCATTTTAGAGGAGATTTTGCGCCGTGGGACGGGCGGCGCAGAATCGTCACATCGGGCCCGACTGGGCCGTGCGGGCGAGCGCCGCGTAGAATTCGTAGCGCTCGGGGCGGATGAGCCCCTCTTCGACGGCGCGCTTCACCGAACACCCGGGTTCGTCGAGATGGCGGCAGTTGAAGAAGCGGCAGCCTTCGACGTGCTTGGCAATGTCGGGCATGGCGCGCAGAATGTCGAGAAGCGTCAGGTGGGCGAGCCCGAACTCCTGAAAGCCCGGCGTGTCGACGACGGCGCCCGAGCCCCCGCAGCGGGTGAGGTCGTACCAGCGCGCGGCGGTCGTCGTCTGACGACCGAGGTTGAGGGCTTCCGAAAATTCCCGCGTCGCCGCTTCGGCGTAGGGAACGAGAAGATTCAAAATCGTCGACTTTCCCATCCCGGACTGGCCGACCAAAAGCGTGGCCTTCCCCTCAAAGCGGGGCTTGAGCGTCGCGACCGTTCCTTCGGGATCGGCGACGGCGGAGACTTCGACCACGTCGTGCCCGATTTCGCGAAGAAGCGCCACGGCGTCGTCCGCGGTTTCGGCTTCGTCGAGAAGATCCTTCTTGTTGCGGATGACGAGCGCGGGCAGGTCCGCCTGATGCGCGGCGAGCAGAGCCTTCCAGATGAACCAGGGGTTGAAGGAGGGGCGCGACGCAAAGACGATCGCCACCTGTTCGACGTTGGCGGCGAGCGTCTTGATGCGCCACTCGTCCGAGCGGTAGAGAAGCGACTTGCGCGGCTCGATCGCCTCGATCGCGGCGACGCCCGAGACGGGCTCGGTGCAGTGCACGAGGTCGCCCACGACCACGTCGCCCTTCTTGCCGCGTCGGTGCGCTTCGAAGGTTTCCCCCGTTTCGGTCGTTACGAAGTGGTGTCGGCCGTGTCCGGCCGTCACGCGGCCGAAAACGGGCGCCTCAACGGGTTGACGGGGATTGCGGGGAAATTTCGCCACGATGTTGGTCTCCGATCGACGCGGCGGCGTACTTCCGACGGTCGAAGTTTGAGTAGACGACGGGTTGTTCGGGATCCTGTCCGGAATCCTTCAGGTACTTGCGAAGCCGCGCGACGCGCATCGTCACGTGCGGACGCGAGTAATGGAAAAGCGAATAGAGGTGCGAGGGCCAGAGGGAAGACGAGTAGTCGCGGTGCAGCTTCACGAGCGCCCGGATCATGGGGCCCGCGCCCACGAGGCGCGCGCCGTAGAGGTCAGCGTCGTACTGCAGGGCCCGCGCGAGGAGATTCCTGAGCGGCGTGAAGGGATAAAAGATGATCGGGAAGGTCGCGATCGCAACGGCGAGCACCCAGCCCGCATTGGCCGCCCCGGTATGGAAGGTGACGTGACGGCTCACGCCGAAGCCCTCGAAGAAGACGCCGTGCGTGCTTCCCCAGCCCGCAAAGGCGGCAAGCGCAAGCCCCCAGAGGGCGAGGACCGTCGTGCGAAGGAGCGTGTGCCGATGACGGATGTGCCCGACGTCGTGCGCGATGAGCGCGAGGATTTCCGTCGGAGTGAGAACCTGCATGGCGTGCGAAAAAATGACGACGCGGCGGCGCTTTCCCCAACCCGCGAGCACGACGTGGCTGTGCTTCCAGAGGCGCGGGCGGTTCGTGACGACGAGATCCGTCATCGTGAAGCCTTCGGAAGCGAGAAAGTCGCGGACCATGGCGCGGAAGGATTTGTCGCGCACCGCCCGGATGCGGCGGTGCCGGAAAAGGCCGTAGACGATTCCGAGCTGGCGGCGCCAGAAGAGATAAAGAAGCCAGGCGACCCAGAGAAGGAGCCACCAGTAGTCTCCGGCGAAGTCAAAGACGGTAAGCGAGAGCGCGATGAGGGGGAGCGCTGCGAGGTAGCCCGCCACGGTTTCGCGGATCCCGCGAAGAAGCGCCCGCTTTGCAACGCTGCGCTTGACGCCATAGCTCTTTTTCACGCGCTGCCGCATGTACCAGCCGAGCGGAAATTCGACGATGAGCGCGAGAAGGAGCAGGAGAGCGAGCGTGAGCCACTGCGCGGCCTGTCCGGGGCCGAGGATTGCGGTGCTCGCCGCGGCGAGCACCGTGAGCCCCTGACCGTAGGTCATGAGCCAGGCAAAAAGGGCGCCCGCGAAGACGAGAAGGAGTTCCGCCTGAGCGACTTCCCCAGTGTAGTTGGCGGCGCGGCGCTGAGCCGCTTCGCTCGTGCGTCCGGTGAAATCCTCGGGAATTTCTCCGGCCTTGGCGTCGGCCTTGTGCGAGTGCAATGCAGTCAGGAAGCACTCGGCGAGGACGAAGAACGCGAGGGTCGAGTAAAAGAGGATCTCCAGCGTGTGCGCGGTGAGGGCCATGGGGGAAATCAAATGAAAGGTGAAGGAAACGAAAACGAACTATTATAGAAACCCCGCGGCAGTGCCGCCTCCCAACGAAAAGGAAAACGAATGACCGAACGCGATCCCCGCTACAGCGCGGACAACCTCATCTGGATCGACATGGAAATGACGGGCCTTCAGCCCGAAGTGAATCGCGTGATCGAAGTGGCCGCCATCATCACGGACAAGAACCTCAACGTTCTGCACGAAGGTCCCGTGGTGGCGATTCATCAGACCGAAGAAGTGCTCGACAGCATGGACGAATGGAACCGCACGACTCACGGCCGTTCGGGACTGATCGACCGCGTCCGCGTGAGCGAAGTCGACGAGGCCGCCGCGGCGAAGATGTTCGTCGAAACTTTCCGCCGCTTCGTTCCCGAAGGCGTGAGCCCGATGTGCGGCAACACGATCGGCCAGGACCGCCGCTTCATGGCGCGTTGGATGCCCGAGATGGAGCGCTACTTCCACTACCGTTCAATCGACGTTTCGACCTTGAAGGAGCTCGCCAAGCGCTGGGCGCCGGAGTGGGAGAAGAAGTTCCCGAAGTCGACGCGCCACGAAGCGCTCTCGGACATACAGGAGAGCATCGAGGAGCTTCGCTTCTACCGCGAACACATCATGAAGATCTGATCCGTGCGCATCCGCGAAGTGTTGTCCTCGGAAGAGGACGCCGTCCGCCGTCTCGTGACGGAGGCCTTTCTCACGGCCGAACACGCCGACGGAACGGAAGGCGAATTGGTCGGAAGGCTTCGGGCTTCGCCCGAGGGTCTAACGGGCTACGAAGTCGCGGCCGAGGATCGGGGCGAACTGATCGGGCACGCCATGATGACGCGCGGATCCGTCCCAACGAAGGAAGGGACGCTTCCCGTTCTCGTTCTAGCCCCCGTGAGCGTGGCGCTTTCTCACCGTCGAAAGGGCGTCGGTGCGCAGCTCGTCGAGACGCTTCTGGCAAAAGGTCGGCACGACGGTTGGGCGGGCGCCGTGGTTTTGGGCGATCCCGCCTATTACGGACGCTTCGGGTTCGTCGAAGCGTCCACTTTTGGGTGGACCTTTCCCTTTGACGCGCCGCCCGAATACGCGCTCGCGCAAGTCTGGCGCAACGATCCGCCCCGCGCGGTCGGCCCCGTTCGCTTCTCCCACGTTTTCGGAGCCTGAGCCCCGACGAAAAACAACGAACGCCGTTTCTCGGAAAGAGAAGCGGCGTTTTTCATCGCACAAAACAAAGCCGCCCGCGGCAGAATCGCGCGCGGGCGGCTGAAGAACGTGTGACTCTATCTGACGATTAGACCATCAGGAGAGCGCAGGCGATGACGGCGAGGAGCATCGGGAGAGCGGTGCGCTTGACGACTTCAAGCGGGCTCACCATGGCGATACCGGAGACGAGAATCGTCACGCCGGCGATCGGGGAGGCCGTACGGCCGGCGGCGCCGGCGAGGAAGGCGAGGCCGCCCAGACCTTCGATCGTCATGCCGAAGTCCTTGGCGTGCGGGGTCACCGTTTCGTTGAAGGCCAGCGTGGCCGCGTCACCCGAACCGGTGATGATGCCCATGAGGAAGGGGCCGAACGAGCCGCCCCAGCGGGCGATTTCGTTGGATTCCTTCAGAGCGGCGACGAAGGCGTCGATCAAACCGGCCGACTTCAGACCGGCGGCGAAGACGCCCGCGGCGATGATGATGCCCATCACGTCGGCGTAGCCCTTGCCGGTACCGTTGAAGAATTCCTTCGTGAAGGTCTGCGGGTTGGCGCGGGCGATGATCAGAGCGCAGATCGCACCGATCAACATGGCCTGGGCGACGCCCATCTTGATGGCGGGAACCCAAACGTTGCCGACGACGAGGATGGTGATCGGAACGAGCGGAACGAGAGCGAGGATCGGGCTCGGCTTGAAGTCTTCGTCCTGCTTCTGGAGCTTGGACTCGTCCACCTTGGCGTTCGCGTCGCCCTTGTGGTCGCCGAGGAGGAAGCAGACGATCAGAACGCCGAAGACCGAGAAGGCGCCGATCATGAAGGAGTACGGAGCGTGCGAGGCGATGAAGTCCATGACTTCCATGTTCGCCATCTTGGCCACGTACGGGTTGTGGGACGTACCCGGCGAGAGGTAGGAACCGATCGTGCCGGCCAGAACGGCGGCAGCGGCGGCGGCGGGCTTGATGCCGGCGCGCAGCATGACCGGGATCAGGGTCGAACCGACGGCGGCGGCGCAGCCGGCGGCCGACGGAATGGCGATGTTCACGAAGAAGGTGATCGCCGTGCAGACCGGGATCAGGAAGATGCCGAGACCGCGGATCGGGCTCGCCATGTAGTGAACGAGCGAACGGTCAGCCTTGGTGTAGCTCGAAACGAAGGCGAAACCCATCGACGAGCAGATGGCCATCACGAGCGAGGCGTTCGTCATGGACTTGGCGAAGGCGTTGAGAGCGGCCATCGGCTGCAGCGCGACGACGGCGAGGAAGAGACCGGCGGCGATCAGGACCAGACGCGTTTCATAGCGCTTGATAAGCGCCCAGATCGCGACGATCACGACGGCGACGGCCACCCAGGAAAGCAAAGACATGGTTGTCTCCAGAGAGTTGAGGTTGGTCTAGTTGTTTGATGAGCAAGGAGCCGTATTCCTTGACACAGACAAGTATGCGGATGAGACGGCTCTTTTGTGAGAGGAATTTCCCTATTGAGGCGGGAAATTCAAAAAGGAAACCAATCCTACGCGGTCGGCCGGAAAACTGCAAATCGGGAAGATCCCCAAGGGGAGAGAGGGTCTTGAAAGGAAAAAGGCTTTCGGTCCGTTGGGAGCGCGAAAGCCTTTATCTATTGAAATTATTTTTCGGATAGCCTGTCTTCCCCTTCCTCCGCGGGAAGCGTCTCGTCGGCGGGCGGCGCTTCGAGCGCCTGTTTGGCGAGAAGGGGACGCTTGAGCCAGG
This sequence comes from uncultured Sutterella sp., assembly GCA_900543805.1. Lineage (GTDB taxonomy): Bacteria > Pseudomonadota > Gammaproteobacteria > Burkholderiales > Burkholderiaceae_F > Sutterella > Sutterella merdavium. The sequence continues at coordinate 17,279 of UQTE01000004.1, read as the reverse complement.
CCTGCAGGAGAGCCATCCCGATCGAGAGGAGAACGGGGCCGAGGATGAGGCCGAGGAAGCCGAAGGTCATGAGGCCGCCCAGGACGCCGAGGAAGACGAGGGCTAGCGGCAGCGGCGTTCCTCGAGCGATCAGAATGGGCTTGAGGAAGTTGTCGACGGAACTCACGGCGAGCGTTCCCCAAACGACGAGGAAGACGGCGTAGCCGATTTCTCCCTGCGAGTAGAGCCAGGCCGCGCAGGGGATCCAGACGAGAGGTGGTCCCACGGGCACGACGGAGAGCGCCGTCACGGCAAAGCCGAGCAGAATCGTGCCCGGCATGCCGGCGATCCAAAAGCCGATCCCCGCGACGATGCCCTGCGCCATGGCGGTGCCGATGACGCCGAAGACGGCCGAGCGCGTCGTGTTGACGAGAATCGAATTGAGTTCGCCGCCCATGTTGCCGCCGATGCGGCCGAGGAAGGTCTTGACGTGTTCGCCGAAGCGCGCGCCGTCGCGGTAGAAGAAAAAGACGATGAAGGTGACGAGCGCGAGCTGCAGGAGCGCGTTGCTCACGTTCACGGCCGTTCCGAGGACGGCGCTCACGACGGGTTCCAGAGTCTTCTGCAGGGTGTCGCCGAGGGTGTGGGGATCCAGAACGGTTACGAGTTGCTCGTGAAGCCAGTCGCCCACCATCGGGATTTCGGCGATCCAGGCGGGAAATTGAAAGCCCGAGGCGATCCAGGCGCGAAGAAGCTGCACGGCCTTCGGGATCTGCTGCGCGGCGGCGACGAGCAGAAAGGAGATCGGGATCAGGAAGACCACGATGATGCCCGTCACCATGAGGCTTGCCGCCAGGGTGGAACGCTCCCGGCAGGCGGCGCGGATCTTGAGGAAGAAGGGCCAGGTGACGACGGCGAGGATGGCCGCGATGATGACCGCCGTGAGAAAGGGCGACAGGATGAGGTAACAGCCTACGCAGACGAGGGCCGTCAACAGCACGCGAAGTAGCAGGTCGATGCGTTCGCGAAAGCCGAGAATCTCTCGGAGCAAAGGGGCTTTCATGAGGAAACCTTGGCGAAGGTCGTGTGCGACCGAAAAAAAGAGGGAACGCCGTCGAAGACGTTCCCTCAGAAAATACCATCAATTCAGAACGGGCGCTTCGTTGAGCGGCACGCAACCGTTCAGAACGACCTTGCGCACGGCCGCCGCGATCGCCTGAATCGCCGCTTCGCGCGTGTAGCTCTTGCGCCAGACGAGAATGACGCGGCGCGAGGGAGCGGGCTGCTTGAAGGGAAGAATCTTGAGGCGCGACGAAGGGCCCGTGAGATAGGGAACGGCCGAGGCGGGCAAAACCGTGATGCCGAGACCTTGCGCGACCATGTGGCAGATCGTGAGCAGGCTCGACCCCTCGACCGTGTGCTGCACTTCGCTTCGGTCGCTCTTGGCACGGCGGTTGAGATCGGGGCAGATCCCGAGAATCTGGTCGCGGAAGCAGTGGCCCGAACCCAAAAGGAGCATGGTCTGATCCTTCAGTTCGTCGGCGTTGACGAAGTTGCGGTTCACCCACGGGTGGTGCGACGGGACGGCGACCACGAACTCTTCCTGATAGAGGGTCTGCGTCATCATGCCCGTGCCGTGAATGGTGTCGGCCATGATGGCGGCGTCGATCTGACCGGAACGGAGCTTTTCAAGGAGTTCGTCCGTGAAGGACTCCTCGAGGTAGAGCGGCATCTGACTGCAGGAGTCGGAGAGTTCCGTGAGCAGGTTCGGAAGAAGATAGGGGGCGATCGTCAGGATGACGCCGAGGCGCAGCGGGGCCGCCAGGGGATCGTGTCCGTTCTGGGCGATGTCGATGATGCGGCGGGATTCGTCGAGAACGCGCTGCGCCTGCTCGACGATCTGCTGGCCGATCGGGGTGATCGAGATGTCGGAGGTGCGCCGTTCGAAAATCGTGACGCCGAGTTCCTCCTCGAGCTTTCGGATGGCGACGGAGAGCGAGGGCTGACTCACAAAGCACGATTCGGCCGCCCGGCCGAAGTGGCGCATGCGGGCGACGGCGATGACGTATTTGAGTTCGGTGAGTGTCATACGGAAATGTCCTTTGAGGAAATCGGATCAGATGCCGAGATAATCGGCTTTGGTTTTGAACCATCGGCGGGCGTGCTCGAGCGCGGCTTCGCGGTCCTTCTCCAGCCACACGGGCGCCCAGCGGACGGCGTTGACGAGAAGGGCTTCGTCGTGTTCGAGGTCGGCGAAGCGGAGCATGGGAACGCCCGACTGCCGTTCTCCGAGGAATTCGCCCGGTCCCCGCAGCTGCAGGTCGTGACGGGCGACTTCAAAGCCGTCGTTCGTGGCGCGGATGACGCTCAGACGGCGGCGTCCCTCCTCGGAGAGGTTCGGATCGAAAAGAAGAAGACAGAAACTCTTGGCGGATCCCCGGCCGACGCGTCCACGCAACTGGTGAAGCTGCGCGAGTCCGAAGCGTTCGGCGTGTTCGATCACCATGACGCTCGCGTTGGGCACGTCCACGCCCACTTCGATGACGGTGGTCGAAACGAGGATGTCGGTCTCCCCGGCAATGAAGGCGCGCATGGCGGCGTCCTTCTCTTCGGCCGTCATTTGACCGTGAAGAAGGTCGACGCTCGCGTCGGGGAGCCGGTCGCGCAGACGCTCGCACCGGTCGGCGGCCGCCGTGAGGTCGAGCTTGTCGCTTTCCTCGACGAGGGGACAGACCCAGTAGATCTGACGCTTTTCGGCGACGGCGCGCGCAAGAAAGCCGACGACGTCGTCTTCGCGCGCGAGCGAGAGCGTTCGGGTGTCGACGGGCGTGCGTCCCGGCGGCAGTTCGTCGATCACGGAGACGGAGAGGTCCGCGAGGTAGCTCATGGCGAGCGTGCGCGGAATCGGGGTGGCCGACATGAGAAGAAGATGGGGCTCGGTGCCCTGCGCGCCTCGGCTTTTGAGTTTGAGGCGCTGTTCGACGCCGAAGCGGTGCTGCTCGTCGATGACGCAAAGTCCGAGCTTGTCGAAGGCGACGCCTTCCTGAATGAGGGCGTGCGTGCCCACGGCGACGCGCGCGGCCCCGCTCTTGAGCGCTTCCAGAACGGTCCGTTTCTCGGAGGCCTTGAGGCGTCCGGTAAGTTCGAAGACGGAAATGCCGAGCGGCTCGAACCACTCGCGAAGCTTCTTGGCGTGCTGTTCCGCAAGGAGTTCCGTCGGGGCCATGAGGACGGCCTGATGACCGCACTCGAGGGCGCGCAGCAAAGAGAGAGCGGCGACGACCGTCTTGCCGCTTCCCACGTCTCCCTGTACGAGGCGGTGCATGGGCGCGTCCTTCCCGAGATCCTCTTCGATTTCCCGCCAGACGCGCTTTTGCGCGTTCGTGAGCGCGAAGGGAAGCGAGGCGAGGAAGGCGTCGACCAGGTTTTCGCCCGGCTTGTCGAGGTGCGGCGCCTGCAGATCCCTTCTGCGGCGGCGCGACTCGGCGAGCGTGATCTGTTGCGCGAGAAGTTCGTCGAATTTGAGTCGTTGCCAGGCCGGGGCCGTGCGGTCCTGCAGGGACGCGACGGGCGCGTCGGCCGGAGGATTGTGCAGGTAGCCGAGGGCGGCGTTGAGGCGCGGCAGACCGAGCGATTCGGTCAGATCCGCGGGTACGAGGTCGCGCACGTTGAGGTCAAGCAGAGCGCGGTGAATGCGCTTTCGCAGCCACGTCTGCTGCACGCCTTCGCCCGTCGGATAGACGGGGGTGAGGGTCTTCGGGAGATTGGCCGCGTCGAAGAGGGGTTTGCGCACCTTCGGGTGCACCATCTCGAGGCGCGTTTCGTCGAAATACCCCCGCCTCACCTGTCCGAAGACGCGCACGACTTCGCCGTGGCGGATGGTGGAGGTGATGTTTCGGTAGTACGTGAAGAACGAGAGTCCGAGCGTACCCGTGTCGTCGGCGATTTCGGCCACGTAGATCTGTCCGCGGCTCGTCGCCCGAAAGCCCGCCCTCAACACCGTGCCCTGACACTGCGAGGGCACGCCCGTGTCGGGGACGAGTTCGCCGATCGGTGTGATGGCGGTTTCGTCTTCATAGCGAAGCGGCAAATGAAAGACGAAGTCCCAATCGGAAAGGAGCCCGAGCCGCTCGAGACGTTCCGAGAGCGGCGGAAGCTTCTTTTGTTCGATCGGGCCCGCCATGCGGGTGCGAAGCGTTGAGGATGGGGCCATGAGGTTTCGTCCGGACGTCAGAGGGCGGCGACGGCTTCCACTTCGACGAGGCCGTGCTTGGGAAGATCCGCGACGACCACGCAGGAGCGGGCCGGATAGGGAAGTCCGTCAAAGGCGGCGATCATGGCGTCGTTCACCGTGGAGAAGTAGTCGAGGTCGGTGATGAAGATCGTCACCTTGACGACGTTCGCGAAAGTCATGCCGGCCGCTTCGAGCAGGGCCGCGACGTTGCGGAAGGCTTGTTCGGATTGCGCCTTGACGCCTTCGGGAAGCGTTCCCGAGGCGGGGTCGAGACCGAGCTGACCGGAGAGAAAGAGGATGTTTCCGGTGCGCACGCCCTGGCTGTAGGGGCCGATAGCGGCGGGGGCGCGGTCGGTGGAGAGGATTTCGTTCATAGCAAGCCTCGAGAGAAAATAGTCGCAAACCTTTCCCGCGCGGTCGCGGGAGGAAGGTTTTTCGATGAGAGAGAGGGCAACGCGGTTCGTTGCGGTGTCCCGGGCCGGCGATCTTGCCCTCTCCCGCGGGAGGAGGGAAAAAATCGGCTCACGAGACGGTTGAAATTCTATCGGAAAAATGCTTTTGATAGTGATGGAGGCTATTGGCAGGCGGGTCTTGGCTTTATCGGTCAAAGACGGCCGGATTTTGTTACGCAAATTTGCGTAGTAGGACTGAATTACAACTTAAGGTAAAACTATTGTCGGTATTCGCTGAATAGCGAAAATCTCTCGTTCGAGAATGAGTGAAACAACCTAGTTCGGGCGGACTGCCGCGAGGGGTGAATTTTGACTTCTTGATATCTGCAGTGGGACAGTGGATTCCATAGATTTGTCTTGCGGAGAAGAGAGTGAAAAAGCAGGGAAAAGACAGAGATTTTCGGTCGGAAATACTAGGGAAACCACTAGTCGAAGAGGGGGTAAATCATGGGTAAACTGCGGGCTCCTCAAAATTTTGAACGAGAATTTCACGTTCCGGACCCTGTCCCGAGGCACTTTTTACGTACGCAGAAATGCTTATAAATAAAGAGCGAAAACGGAAATATCCCTTCAACCTGAACTCCGACAAGGGATGGTAAGAGGATTTTCTTATATCGGGACAAAAGTGCAAAGACTGTGAGGACTTCTGCGTTTTGTCAGGGAATCGTGAGATTTTCTTATGCGGTTTTCTCCGTTGCGGAGGATAATCGTGACGGCTAGTTTGACTGCGTGGTGTTTGGAGAACCTCCACTCAGTCGAATTATGAAATCCGGTGTCGACGCCGATGGGTGTCCGACGCCTTCTTCTTGGAGACCTTGGAATGAAAATTATCTACACCGACGTCCTCGTGATCGGTGGCGGTCTTGCCGGTTTGCGTATGGCGGTTGCCGCCAAGCGCCGCGGACACGACTCGATCGTTCTGTCGCTCGTTCCGCCGAAGCGCAGTCACTCGAAGGCCGCCCAGGGCGGTATGCAGGCTTCGCTCGGCAACGTTATTAAGGGCATGGGCGACAACGAAGACATCCACTTCGCCGACACGGTTCGCGGCTCCGACTGGGGCGCCGACCAGGAAGTGGTCCGCATGTTCGTGAACACCTCGCCCAAGGCCGTGCGTGAACTCGCCGCTTGGGGCTGCCCCTGGAGCCGTATCACCCCGGGTGACCGTCAGGTGATCATCAACGGCGAAAAGGTTACGATTACCGAACGCAAGGAAGCCGCCGGCCTCGTCGCCCAGCGCGACTTCGGCGGCACGAAGAAGTGGCGTACCTGCTACGTGTCCGACTGTACCGGCCACGCCATGCTCAACGCCGTGTCCGACCGCATCATCGCCGAACAGGTTCCCGTCGTCGAACGCGTTGAAGCCCTCTCGCTCATTCACGACGGCAAGCGCTGCTACGGCGCCATCGTCCGCGACCTGATCACGGGCGAACTCCTCGCCTACGTTTCGAAGGCCACGGCCATCGCCACGGGCGGTGCCGGCCGTATCTACCGCGTCACGACGAACGCCGTGATCTGCGACGGTACGGGCTACGACCTCGCGCTCGGCACGGGCGTCGCCACGCTTTCGAACATGGAAGCCATTCAGTTCCACCCGACCGGCATCTTCCCGGCCGGCATTCTCGTGACGGAAGGCTGCCGCGGTGACGGCGGTCTCCTGCGCGACGTCGACGGCCACCGCTTCATGCCGGACGTCGAACCGGAAAAGAAGGAACTCGCCTCCCGCGACGTGGTTTCGCGCCGCATGGAAGAACGCATTGCCCAGGGCAAGGGCGTCAAGAGCCGCTTTGGCGAACACATCTGGCTCGACATCACGCTGCTCGGCGAACACCACATCAAGCACAAGCTTCGTGAAGTCTACGAAATCTGCCACTACTTCCTCGGTGTTGACCCGACGAAGGAATGGGTGCCTGTGCGTCCGGCCCAGCACTACACGATGGGCGGCATCCGCACGAAGCCCACGGGCGAATCCGAAACCCTGAAGGGCCTCTTCGCCGCCGGCGAAGCCGCCTGCTGGGACATGCACGGCTTCAACCGCCTCGGCGGCAACTCGGTGGCCGAAACGGTCGTGGCCGGCATGATCGTCGGTGAATTCATCGCCGACTTCTGCGACCAGCCCGAAAACGGCATCGACATCCCGACCTCGATCATCTACGACGCTCTGCGCAAGCAGGAAGCCGAGCTCAAGCACTTCACCACGAACGGTGGCTCCGAAGACGCTGTGAAGCTGCGCACCCGCATGCAGGAAATCATGACGACGAAGATCGGCATTTTCCGCCGCGGTTCCGACATGGAAGAAGCCGTCAAGGAACTCGAAGACCTCTACAAGCGTTCCTTCAACGTGCCCGTCAAGGACATCGTCGGCCCGAACCCCGAGCTCGTCTATGCCTACCGCACGCAGAAGATGCTCCGCGTGGCCCTCACGGTCGCCTGCGGCGCTCTCAACCGCAAGGAATCGCGCGGCGCTCACTACCGCGAAGACTACTCGCGTCGTGACGACGTCAACTGGCTCAATCGTACGATTGCCACTTGGAAGGAAGGCGACACGCTTCCGACGCTCTCCTACCAGAACCTCGACATCAGCAAGATGGAACTTCCCCCGGGCTTCCGCGGCTACGGTGTGAAGAACTACATCGAAAATCCGGAATCGGTCAAGCGTCAGGCGGAAGTCGACGCCATCCGCGCCAAGATGGAAGCCGAAGGCGCCGACCGCTTTGCGATCCAGAACGCCCTTATGCCGTACGAGCACCTGCTGCCCAAGCGTCTCAAGGGTAAGAACGAACGCATTGATGAACCCCTGAACGATTAATTTGGAGTGGATGTTTAAATGAGCCAAGTGGAAAACAAGAAGCAGCACCGTCTGCTCAAGATCAGCATTCTGCGCTACAACCCGCAGGATCCTGAAAGCGTTCCGCACATGCAGACGTACGAGCTCGAAGAATCCGACTCGATGACGCTTTTCATCGCTCTGAATGAACTGCGTGATCACCAGGATCCGACGCTTCAGTTCGACTTCGTCTGCCGTGCCGGCATCTGCGGTTCCTGCGCCATGATGATCAACGGCAAGCCGGGTCTGGCCTGCCGTACGCTGACGCGCGACCTTCCGACGGAATTCACGCTCGCTCCGCTGCCCGCCTTTGAACTCATCGGCGACCTTTCGGTCAACACCGGCAAGTGGATGCGCAACATGTCCGAACGCATGGAAACGTGGGTTCACATGAAGGAAGAGGAAATCGACCTTCGCAAGAAGGAAGTTCCGATGGACCCGCAGCTCGCCGAAGACATTTACGTTCTCGACCGCTGCGTCGAATGCGGCTGCTGCATCGCCGGTTGCGGTACGGTTCGTCTGCGTCCGGACTTCGTGGGCGGCGTCGGCATCAACAAGATCGCCCGCTTCCGCCTTGACCCGCGCGACGACCGCAACGACGCCGACTACTACGAAGTGATCGGTGACGAATCGGGCGTCTTCGGATGCATGTCCCTTCTCGCCTGCCACGACTTCTGCCCGAAGGATCTGCCCCTCAAGACGCAGATCGCCTTCATCCGTCGCAAGATGGCTGAACAGGGTATGAAGGGCTACGATAAGGTTCTTCCGTCCCAAAAAAAGGCTATTCCCATCAAGCCGATTAAGCAGTAATATTTAGAGCGCATGGCGTATGTACTTCGAAAGGAGTAACACACGCCTCGTTCACATACGGTCCGCTTCTTCTGCGACCAACCCCCGGAAACGGGATACAGGGGAAGCGGAGTTCACCCCGGACAGAGGGACGAACAGAACCATTCGGTCCCGCCGCTCTGTCCAAAATCCTATGAGGAGCTATAAAAATGTCTCGTATTGAAAGCGACTTCCTTGGCGAACTCGAGATTCCTGATGATGTCTACTATGGCGTGCAGACCATGCGCGGCAAGCAGAACTTCCACATCACGGAAATGCCGATGTCGCAGGAACCGTTCTTCGCTCAGGCCTACGGCTATGTGAAGAAGGCCGCCGCCATGGCCAACAAGGAACTCGGCTGCATCCCGGCCGACGTCGCTGACGCTCTGATTTGGGCTAGCGAACAGCTCATCGCTGGCAAGTACAACGACCAGTTCGTGACCGACTGGCTCCAGGGTGGTGCCGGCACGTCGACCAACATGAACTGCAACGAAGTGATCTGCAACCTCGCTTGCGAACACCTCGGCCTCGCCAAGGGCGACAAGAAGGTCTCCCCGAACGACCACGCCAACTTCGGTCAGTCCACGAACGACACGTACCCGACCGCTCTTCACCTCTCGCTGATCCTTCGTTCGAACGTCCTCCTGAAGGCCGTTGAAGATCTGCGCGACAGCTTCTTCCGCAAGGCTGAAGAAACCAAGGGCGTGCTCAAGATGGGCCGTACGCACCTCCAGGACGCCGTTCCGATGTCCTTCGGCCAGGAATTCCACGGCTGGGGCGCCACGATTGCTGACGAAATCGCCGTCATCAAGGAAGCTCAGGAACACCTGAAGATCGTCAACCTCGGCGCTACCGCCATCGGCACGACCGTTACGGCTCACCCGGAATACCCGGCTCTCGCCGTCAAGCACCTCGCCGAAATCACCGGCATCGACTTCAAGAACAGCGATGACCTCATCGCCGCCACGAGCGACTGCGGTGCCTACGTTGCTCTCTCGAGCGCCGTCAAGAGCCTCGCCGTCAAGCTGACGAAGGTCTGCAACGACTTGCGTCTCCTTGCTTCCGGTCCGCGTACGGGTCTCTCCGAACTCATCCTCCCGCAGCTCCAGCCGGGCTCCTCGATCATGCCGGGTAAGGTCAACCCCGTGATCCCGGAAGTCACGAACCAGGCCTGCTTCCTCGCCATCGGTCTCGACACGACGGTCATGCTCGCCGCCTCCGCCGGCCAGCTCGAACTGAACGTTATGGAACCGGTCATCACCTTCGCTCTCTACATGCAGATGAAGGTCCTGACGAACGCCTGCAACCACCTGCGTGAAAAGTGCATCGACGGCATCGTCGTCAATGCCGAACACTGCAAGGATCTCGTTATGGGCTCGCTCGGCATCGTGACGCTCCTGAAGCCGCACTTCGGCTACAAGCCCTGCGCCAACATCGCCCGCGAAGGCTTCCTCACCGGCAAGTCCCTCCATCAGCTCGTCGTTGAAGAAAAGGGCATGCTCACGCAGGAACAGTGGGATCATACGTTCACGTATGAAAACCTCATCAACCCGAAGTTCGAAAAGTAATTTTCTGACTTCGTCGTCCGAACCCCGGCAACGGGGTTTCGGATGAGCCCAAGAACAAAACCGTCCTGCTCGAGCGCGGGACGGTTTTGTCGGACCCAACGGGTTTCGGTCAACCGTCATGAAAGCCCCCATGCAAGAAGGGCGGCTTTCCTGACGGGCGACAAGACCCGTAACCACCCTCGGCGGAGGGCCGGATCATCGTTACTAAGGATGGCCGGTATCTTCGTCGGATCACTCAATGCCTGGAGGCATCCATGGATATCATGCTTATTCTTCAGATTATCGTGCTGCTCGGCGCGATTTTCTTGGGCGTCCGCCTTGGCGGCATCGGCATCGGCTACGCCGGTGGCGCCGGTGTGCTCATTCTCGGCCTTTGCCTTGGTATGAAGCCGGGTAACATCCCCTGGGACGTTATCCTGATCATCGCCTCGGTGATCTCGGCCATTTCGGCGATGCAGCTCGCCGGCGGTCTTGATTACCTCGTTCAGATTGCCGAACGCATCCTTCGTTCCAATCCGAAGTACATCAACTACCTCGCCCCGGTCGTGACCTATGTCCTCACGATCTTCGCCGGTACGGGCCACACGGCCTTCTCGATGATCCCGGTTATCGTCGAAGTCGCCAAGGAACAGAACATTCGTCCTTGCGTGCCGCTGTCGATCGCCGTGGTCGCTTCGCAGATCGCCATTACGGCTTCGCCGGTTTCCGCCGCCGTGATCTACATGGCCGGCGTGCTTGAAGACTTCGGCTGGTCCTACCCGGCTCTGCTCGGCATCTGGATGTCGACGACGTTCGTCGCCTGCATGCTGACCGCCTTCGTCATGACGCTCATCTCCAAGATGGACCTCAGCAAGGACCCGGTCTACCAGGAACGTCTCGCCAAGGGCCTCATCAAGGCTTCCGTCGGCGCCGCCCACACGGAACTCAAGCCGTTTGCCAAGCGCTCCGTTCTCATCTTCCTCGTCGGCGTTATCTTCGTGGTGCTCTATGCCTCCGCCATTTCGCCGGCTGTTGGCCTGATTGAAAACGTCGTCGTCGGCCGTGACGCCGCCATCATGAGCCTCATGCTCATCGTCGGTATGCTCATCACGATGACCTGCAACATCGAAATCGGCAAGATCGCTGACTCGTCCGTCTTCAAGAGCGGTATGGTCGCCATCGTCTGCGTGCTCGGTGTGGCTTGGTTGGGCGACACGTTCGTGTCCGGTCACTCGAACGAAATTAAGGAACTCGCCGCCGGTACGGTTTCGGAAACCCCGGCCCTGCTCGCCGTCGTGTTCTTCCTCGCTTCGATGCTCCTGTACTCGCAGGCTGCCACCGCTAAGGCGATTACCCCGGCCATCGTTGCCGCTCTCGGTATCTCCGCCGCCAACCCCGGTGACTCCTACATGCTCGTGGCTTCGTTCGCTGCCGTTTCGGCTCTGTTCGTCCTCCCGACCTACCCGACCCTCCTCGGCGCCGTCCAGATGGACTACACGGGCACGACCCGCATCGGCAAGTTCGTGTTCAACCACGCCTTCTTCCTCCCCGGCCTGATCGCCATCGTCTTCGCGGTCGCGCTCGGCTTCCTCGCTTGCAGCCTCGTCGGCTAATCGCAATCGAGAATTGATCGAAGAATCAAGGGCTCTCGGCTCCGGCCGGGGGCCCTTTTTCATCGGTGCGGACGAGAAGGGGACGACGCGACGTGAGCATCGGCTCCGGTCTTTGCGCCGACCTGCCTCGGCAGGTTTCTCCGGGGCGAAGGCGGTACGTCGTCCAAGAAACTTTTTGCCGGTTTAGGAAAGTTTGTCCTTGACAAAATTCACGTTTTGTGCCATAATCTGTCTTCTCTAACGCGGGAGTAGCTCAGTTGGTAGAGCGCAACCTTGCCAAGGTTGAGGTCGCGAGTTCGAGACTCGTCTCCCGCTCCAAGATTCCTAAGAGGAAGGGGAGAAGAAGTTCTCCCCTTTTTTTCTACGGATAGGCGCCTACGAAAGCGTCCGAAAATTCAGACCTCGTTTCTGAAAAATTTCGACGGATTTGCTAAAATTCGTCGCTTTCTCAAGACCTCCGTGGGGGAGGTGTGAGAACTCTGATTTCCGGAAGTCGTCAACGGTTTTACGAGTGTGCGGTTGCCGACATCATTGCTATTTCACTCGATTTGTTACGTGGGGTTTGCCATGGCCGTTCAGCAGAACAAAAAATCCACCAGCAAGCGCGGTAATCACCGTGCTCATGACTTTCTGACCAACCCGCCCACCGCGATCGAAGCCACGACCGGTGAAGCGCATCGTCGTCATCACATCAGCCCGTCCGGTTTCTACCGCGGCAAGAAGGTGATCACGACGAAGATGGACGAATAATTTCGTCTGTCGGTTGGACGCTTCTCTCGACAAGAAGCTTCCTCAAACCACGGGGTTTCTCGTGCGGCATCAAAACGGAATCCGAAGTGATCTGATGCGCGACCCCACGGCAGTATTGCCCGCAGTCTTTCCCGGTGGATTCCGGGACCGACGAGAAAGCACGAACCGGTTTGAGTGTTGAGAAGAACGTCAGCAAAAAGTCGGAAGGGACTCCTATAAGGGGTCCCTTTTCTTTTGCCCGCAAGGCTTTGGGAAAAGCAATTCTTTGTAATTGCCTTCCTTCCCGTCCCTCGGCGCCTCGAGCGAGTCGTTAGCATGGGATGCATTGAAAAGAATCAGAAGGAAGATCAACGCATGTACTCCCGCATCATCGGCACGGGTTCGGCCCTGCCCGAAAAGTCGCTCACCAACGAAGAGTTCGCTCTGTTGCTCGCCAAGGACGGCATAGAAACAAGCGACGAGTGGATCCGCACGCGCACGGGGATCGTGACGCGCTATTTCGCCGACCCCGAAAAGGGCGAATGCACGACGTCGCTCGCGGTCGAAGCCGCGAAGAACGCTCTCGAAGCGGCGGGCGTCGCGGGCGATTCGATCGACCTCATCATCGTCGCGACGACGACCCCCGACATGATCTTCCCGTCGACCGCCGCGCGCGTGCAGGCGGCTCTCGGCGCTCAGGGCTGCGCCGCCTTTGACGTGCAGGCCGTGTGCGCGGGCTTCATTTACGCCTTGAACGCCGCCGACGCCATGCTGCGCGCGGGTCCCTACCGCCGCGCCGTCGTGATCGGCGCCGAAACGATGTCTCGTGTCATCGACATGAAGGACCGCTCGACCTGCGTTCTCTTCGGAGACGGGGCGGGGGCCGTGGTGCTCGAATCGAGTTCGAACCCCGGGGTGCTCGCCGCGCGCATGTACGCGGACGGGCGCTTCGACGAAAAGATTCTCGGCCTCACCGCGCGCGTCGATCAGGGCCGGATCATCGGTCACCCCTACATCAACATGGACGGCCGTCAGGTCTTCAAGCTCGCCGTCGACGGTCTCGTCAATTCGGCGCGCGAAGTGGCCGACCTCGCCTGCGTGCGCACCGAAGACGTTGCGCTTTTCGTGCCGCATCAGGCGAATCTGCGCATCATGACCATGGTCGCCAAGAAGCTCGGCATCGACGAAGCGAAGATGGTGCAGACCGTGCACGAGCACGGCAACACCTCGGCCGCCTCCGTGCCGCTCGCGCTCGACCGCGCGGTGCGCGAAGGTCGCGTGAAGGCGGGCGAACTCGTCCTTCTGCAGGCGGTGGGCGCGGGCATGGCCTGGGGGTCGGCCCTCGTTCGCTGGTAATTTGCGCGGTTTAACGCGAAAATGGTACGACTTTAAGCGAAACGGACGATATCGCCGGTTCCGCTCGTCGGTGTTGCCTTGCTAAACTTCCCGCACTTCAACGTAGGTGCACATTCCCAGGATTTTCAAGATGCGCATTGCTTTCGTATTCCCCGGTCAGGGCAGTCAGTCCGTCGGGATGCTCGGCGGCTTCGCCGACAATGAAACGGTCCGCGGCGCCCTCGCGCGCGCCGACGAAGCGCTCGGTTTCTCGATCGAGCGCCTCATCGCCGAAGGCCCGGCCGAAGAACTCAACCTCACGGTCAACACGCAGCCCGCGGTGCTCGCCTCCTCGGTCGCGTTCTACGAAGCCTGGCTCGCTGCGGGCGGCCAGAAGCCCGAACTCCTCGCGGGGCATTCGCTCGGCGAATACTCGGCCCTCTGCGCCGCGGGCGTCTTCCCGCTCGAAGAAGCCGTGAAGCTCGTGCGCTTCCGCGCCGAAGCCATGCAGTCGGCCGTTCCCGTGGGCGTGGGCGGCATGGCCGCGATCATCGGTCTCTCGGACGAAGACGTCGAGGCCGCCTGCGTGGCCGGCCGCGCCGCCGGTACGGTGGAAGCCGTCAACTTCAATTCCCCGGGTCAGGTCGTGATCGCCGGCCACATCGAGGCCGTGCGCGCCGCCGTGGAAGACGCCAAGGCGCGCGGCGCCCGCCGCGCGATCGAGCTCCCCGTGTCGGCTCCCTTCCATTCGAGCCTGCTCGAATCCGCCGCCAAGCGCCTTGCCGAACGTCTCGAAGGCGTGGCGATGGCCGAACCCTCGATTCCCGTCATCGCCAACGTCGACGTGACGGTGCACAAAACGCCCGAGGAAATCCGCGCGGCGCTCGCCCGTCAGGCCTGCTCGGCCGTGCAGTGGGTGAAGACGATCGAAGCCATGAAGGCCGCGGGCATCACCGACATCGTCGAATGCGGTCCGGGCCGCGTTCTCGTCGGCCTCATCCGCCGCATCGCGCCGGAAATCAAGACGCACAACATTTACGATCAGGCAACGCTCGAGAAGACGCTCGCCGCGCTGTCGAACTGAAAGGAGTTCCAAGATGGAAAAAGCCGTTTTTGCCGCTGACGCCCTTGCGGGCCGCGTGGTCCTCGTGACGGGCGCGAGCCGCGGGATCGGGGCCGGGATCCTCGAAGCCTTCCTGAAGGCGGGCGCCACCGTGGTGGGTTCCGCCACGAGCGAAGCGGGCGCCGAAAAGATCACGGCGCGTATCGCCGAATTGGGCGGTCAGGGCCGCGGCGTGGTGTTGAACGTCAACGACGCCGACGCCGGTCAGAAGGCCGTCGCCGACGTCGTCGAGGCCTACGGCCGCATCGACGTCCTCGTCAACAACGCCGGCATCACGCGCGACACGCTCGCCATGCGCATGAAGGACGAACAGTGGGACGACGTGATCGACACGGACCTCTCGGCCGCCTTCCGCTTTGCGCGCGCCTGCCTGCGCCCGATGATGAAGCAGCGCTCGGGCCGCATCATCTCGATCACCTCGGTCGTGGGCGCCATGGGCAACCCCGGTCAGGTGAACTATGCCGCCGCCAAGGCGGGCCTCATGGGCATGACCAAGGCCCTCGCGCGCGAAATCGGCTCGCGCGGGATTACGGTCAACTGCGTGGCCCCGGGCTTCATCGACACCGACATGACGCGCGTCCTTTCGGACGAACAGAAGGATCATCTGCAGGCGCAGATTCCGCTCGGCCGTCTCGGTTCGGTCGACGACATCGCGCAGAGCTGCCTTTTCCTCGCGTCCGACGCCGGTGCCTACATCACGGGGGTCACGCTTCATGTGAACGGCGGAATGTACATGGGTTAATTCCACTCCCTCTCGGGGAGCCGTTCTGATAAAATCCAACATCACCCGACCCGCAACAGCTTTTCTCGCGCGGGGGTGTTTGTTTCCCATCTCTTCGCTTCGGGCGGAGAGTCGCAATCAATTCCATACCCTTAGCGGAGTTACTGAAATGGACGATATTGAACTGAAGGTTAAGAAGATCGTTGCCGAACAGCTTGGCATCAAGGAAGAAGACATCAAGAACGAATCCTCCTTCATCGAAGACCTCGGCGCCGACAGCCTCACGACGGTTGAAATGTCGCTCGCTCTCGAAGACGCCTTCGGCATCGAAATTCCCGATACGGAACAGGAAAACCTCCGTACGGTTCAGCAGGCCATCGACTACGTCAAGTCGGCCGTCAACAAGTAAGGCAACCGCCTGAAACGAATTCACCGGTCATTCGGTGCGATGTGGGACCCCGCCAAAAGGGTCCCATCTTCGTTTTGGGCCCTCTGAAAATACCGTCTTTTCGCTAATCTTTTCGGCGGAAAGCACTTTTGAACATCAACGCATAAAGGTTTTAGGCATGGATCGTCGTGTTGTCGTTACCGGTCTCGGCGCGGTGACTCCCCTCGGCAATGACCTCGCCACGAGTTGGCAGGCCGCTCTGCGCGGCGAATGCGGCATCGATACGGTGACGCAGTTCGACGCCTCGATTCTCGGCTCTCAGATCGCCGGTGAAGTGAAGAATTTTGACGCCACGAAGTATCTCGGCGTCAAGGAAGTCCGCCGCTTCGACCGCTTCGTGCATTTCGGCGTGGCCGCCGGGATCATGGCGCTCGAAGACGCTGGCATTGAAGTGACGGAAGAACTCTCTCCCGAAATCGGCGTCGCCATCGGCGCCGGGATCGGCGGCATTCCCGTCATTACGGCGAACTATCAGGCGATGGTCGACCGCGGTCCCCGCCGCATTTCGCCCTTCATGATTCCGGGCTGCATCATCAACATGGTCTCGGGTCAGCTCGCGATCATGAAGAACCTCAAGGGCCCGAACATCGCGCACGTCACGGCGTGCTCGACGGGTCTGCACGCCATCGGCGAAGCGATGCACATGATCAAGCGCGGCGACGCGACGGTCATGGTCGCGGGCGGCTGCGAATCGACGATTCATCCCCTCGCCATGGGCGCCTTTGACGCCATGCACGCGCTCTCGCGCCGCAACGACGATCCGAAGACCGCTTCGCGTCCCTTCGACAAGGACCGCGACGGCTTCGTGATGGGCGAAGGCGCGGGCGTGCTCATCCTCGAAGAGCTTGAACACGCTCTCGCGCGCGGCGCCAAGATCTACGCCGAAGTCGTGGGCTACGGCCTTTCGGGCGACGCCTTCCACATCACGACGCCTTCGACCGACGGTCCGCGCCGCTGCATGGAAATGGCGATCCGTCACGCCGGCATCAAGCCCTCCGACATCGCCTACCTCAACGCGCACGGCACGTCCACGGCGGTTGGCGACGTCAATGAAGTCAAGGCCATCAAGGAAGTCTTCGGTGAACACGCCAAAAAGCTCGTCGTCAACTCCACGAAATCGATGACCGGCCACCTCCTCGGAGGCGCAGGCGGCGTCGAATCGGTCTTTACGGTCATGGCCGTCAAGAACCAGATCTCGCCTCCGACCATCAATGTGCAGAACCAGGATCCCGAGTGCGACATCGATTGCTGCGCGAACGAAGCCCGCGAAATGACGATCGAATACGCCATGAAGAATTCGTTCGGCTTCGGCGGAACGAATTCGACCGTGATCTACAAGCGCTGGCACGACTAATCCGCGTTTCCTGCGCTTCACGAAGAGCCCCCTGTGAGTGAACTGTCCCCACTTTGCGAGACAGATTTTTAATCGATCGGGCGTTCAAGCCT